>CAZMVD010000003.1:20659-87005 GCA_964569425.1 uncultured Phycisphaeraceae bacterium | reverse complement strand
GGCAGCTACCTGGGCGGCCGAGACGAAGACTTCGCCCGCGCCGCCGCCACCGACGACAGCGGCAACCTCTACCTTGCGGGCCACACCAAGTCGACGGACTGGCCCACCCTGTCGCCGATGCGCGGCACGCCGGTGGCCGACCTCGACGGATTCCTCGTCGCGGTCAATGCTCAGCGCGTGACTTCGCTGGCGGACTTCGACGCGGACGGCGACGTGGACCTGGCCGACATGGCACAGTTTGAGGCATGTTACACGCATAGGGCGGCAACCGATCCGTGGTACTGTATGGCGGCCGACCTGACGCGCGACGGGTGCATCGACATGTCCGATCACCGGGAAATGACTGTTCGTCTGTCCGGCCCGCGCAAGTGACGGCGCATTCCCTGATCCATCCCTGATGTTTGTTTCCTATCTACTGCTCAGTGCGGGGTTGGCCCTGCTCGGCTCCGGGCTTTTGATCACGCCCTCCGGGCTGGAGGCCGCACTCTTCGGTGTGTCCGACGGCAGGCTGGCGTGGGGGCCGGCGCTGTTTCTGGACCTTCTGATTCTCCACGGCACGGTGTTGTGCCTCTTTGCGGTGGTGACGATGCGCCGGCGCTGGCGCACCGCGCCCGCTCAGTTTCATCTTCCGAGTGCGCCCCGGCGCCATTCACGCGCGGGCGTATGGCTCGCTGTCCTGTGCGTCATTGCGTTGGCGCTGCGCCTCTACCGCCTGGATACCTGCCTGTGGCTCGACGAGATGTTCACCATGGTGGACTTCCTCGTTCTGCCGATCCGCGAGATCGTCGCCGTGTTCCCCTCGCAAAACCAGCACATGCTCTACTCCGTGCTGGCGCGGGGCTGCGTCGTGCTATTCGGGGAAACCGCCGCCGCGGCCCGGCTGCCGGCTGTGTTTTTTGGCGTGGCGAGCATCTGGGCGCTCTTTATGCTCGGACGGCGAACGAACGGCACGCGCGAGGCGCTCCTGGCCTGTGTGATCATGACCGTTTCCTATCATCACATCTGGTTTTCGCAGAACGCCCGCGGCTACTCCGGGTTGCTGTTCTTCACGATGGCCGCCACCTGGTGCTGGCTGGTGGCCCTGGACCGTGGCACGGCCCGCTGGTGGGTCGGTTATGCGGCGGGTGTGTGTCTGGGCCTCTGGGTGCACATGACCATGCTATTCGTCGTCGGTGCGCATGGTCTGGTGTATCTGGTGATGATGGTCGCGTCGCGCCGGGGTGTCCATGGGGCGCCCCGAGCCCACGGTGGGTTCCGTTGGCGCGCACCGGTCGCGTGGTTCTTTGCCGCGACCGCCACGCTCCAGTTGCACGCGCTGTCGCTGCCCGAATTCCTGCGCTCCGCGCTGCACGAGGAATCGCGCGATTCGGAATGGACCAATCCCCTGTGGGTCATCCGCGAAACGTTGCACCGTTTGGCCGATGGCGGCTTCGCCGGCGTCGCCGCCCTCGCGGCGCTGGCGGTCCTTGCAGTGGGCCTGGCCAGTGTGGCCCGCCGGAATCGCGGCGCCGCCGCCGTGATGGTATTGCCCGCGCTGCTCGGCGGGGGCACGATGCTGGCGCTGGGGCACAACCTCTGGCCGCGTTTCTTTTTCTTCTGCATGGGGTTCTTCCTGCTGATGGCCGTGCGCGGCGCCACGGTCATCTGTCGCGTCGGACTGATCCCGCTCGTTCATCGCGCGACTCTTGACCGCCATGCTCCCCGCTTGGCGACTGCGGCGTGCCTCGTGGTCGCGGCGGTTTCCGCCTGGACCGTCCCCCGTGTCTATGCCCTGCCCAAACAGGACTTCAGCGGCGCCCGCGACTTTGTCGAAAGTACTCGTGCGCCCGACGACGCAGTGGTCGGCGTCGGCCTGGCCGGCGTGGCCTATCGACGCTATTTCGCGCCGCAGTGGAACTACATCGAATCTGCGGCTGAGCTGGAGGAACTCGAGAGACGCCACGAAACCGTCTGGCTGGTCTACACACTGGCACCGCAACTACGCGGCTGGCATCCCGAAATCTGGGAAGTGATCGAGCGTGACTTCGAGCCGGTGAGAGTCTTTTACGGTACCCTGGGCGGGGGCGAGATTTATGTCTGCCGCCGGTCGCCGCGAGACTTGTTGTTGAAGGAACCCCCGGCGATTGACGCCCGAAAGGAACCATGAAGAAGCTCAGTATCGTCATCCCTGCCTACAACGAAGGCCCGGCCGTCGGCCCGGTGATTACCGAGTTGCGCGCCATGCTCGAACGCCACGGCATCGTCCCGGAGATCATCGTGGTCGACGACGGCTCGCGCGACGATACCGCATCGGCCGCGCGCACGGCCGGCGCACGCGTCCTGCGCCATCGCTCCAACCGCGGCTACGGCGCCGCCCTGAAAACCGGCATCACCGCGGCGCGCAACGACATCGTCGCCATCACCGACGCCGACGGGACGTATCCGGCACAGCACCTCCCGGACATGCTCGCGGCGCTGGAGCAGGCCGACATGGTCGTCGGCGCGCGAACCGGGGCCAACGTGCATATACCCCTCGTCCGCCGGCCCGCCAAATGGGTACTCAATCGTTTGGCCAACTACGTGACCGGCTCGACCATTCCGGATCTCAACAGTGGCTTGCGCGTGTTCCGCCGCGACGTGGTCATGCAGTATTTTCCCATTCTCCCCGACCAGTTCAGTTGGACGACGACCATCACGATGGCGCTGCATAGCGACAAGTACGCGGTGGTTTACCAGCCGATCGACTATCGCCAGCGGACCGGCAAGTCCAAAATCGTCCCCTGGGATGCGGGCAGTTTCGCTATTCTCATTCTGCGCACGGCCATGCTCTTCAAGCCCCTGCGCGTGTTCGCGCCGATCGTACTGGTCTGTTTCATCTACGGGCTGGTCAAGACCATCCTGGACCTCGCCGTCACCGGAGACCGGAATATCTCCGCCACCGCGCTGTTGGGATTCGTGAGCGCCCTGTTGATCCTGCTGATCGGCATGTTGGGCGATGCCGTGGCCACGCGGCTGGGACGACTGAATCCCAACGCCGTCGTCGGCGTGAAGATCGCTGACGTGGACGATTCGGAAGACCACCTTCTCCCTTCTTCGTAAAGGCTGAACTGCACCATGATCGACTGGTTGATGCGTGCGTACCTGCTGTCCGGCCTGATCGCCCACAAGGCCCTGTGGGAGATCCTCAAGCGCAAGCCGCGCCCGGCGCAGGCCGAGACCCCGTCGCCCGTCGCGCCGCAGGCGCGCCTGGTCAAACTGGTCAAGCTGGCGATATTGGCGGGTATCGTCGCCCAGACGATGATTCCCTATCACTGGCTCACGCCGTTGCTGATCATGACGCCGGATGCGACAAGTCTTCAACTTGCCGGAGTGCTGCTCTATACCCTCGGCCTGGCCATCGCCATGATGGGTCGGCTGCATCTGGGCGACAACTGGTCGGATATCGAAACGGCGCAAGTGCTCAAGAAGCAGGCCGTGGTCTCCCGCGGCGTGTACCGGTTCATTCGCCACCCCATCTATGTCGGCGATTTGCTTCTGCTCTATGGCCTGCAACTGGCCCTGAACTCCTGGCTGGTTCTTGGGGTCGTGCTATTGACGCCGGTGGTGCTCCGCCAGGCGGTCCGCGAGGAGGCCATGCTGGTCGATCGCCTGGAAGGCTACGCCGAATATTGCCGGGCCACCAAGAGGTTCATCCCGTTTGTGGTGTAATATCGGCTCCGGATTCGGCAGCCATGGCGGTCAAGGATCATCTCCAGCCAATACCGTAGATTCATGACCACTGAACTACATGCCGAGAGGTACCGCCGACTCGCTATCGCCCTGGGCGTCGCGCTCGTGCTGAGCATGGGCGTCATCGTCATGGGCATGGTGCGCTATCGCATTCCGGGGCGGCTGTGGCACAACCTGGATAACGTGCGCCAGCCGGTTCCCGACATTCCCCTGACCAACGGTTACGCGGTTGCTGCCGCGCCGCCCAGGCTCGCCTTCTCCGATGAGAATGCCCCGCCCGAGCGATTCTCCGCCTGGCAAATCAGCGCCCGCGCCAAGCTGCACGAACTGCTCGCGCTCGATGTCCCGGACCGCACCGCCACCGCGCGGCTGGTCCGTACGGAAAACCTCGGCGACGTCGTGCGCCAGACGCTCGTTCTGACCCACCCCGACACGCACGAAACGCCGGCGTTTCTGCTGCTCCCGTGTACCGATGCGCCGCGCGCCGCCCTCCTGGTCCTGCCCGGTCACAGCCGCGGCATCGTGGCCACCGCGGGGATCGTGCCCGACTACCAACATGCCAATGCCATGGCACTGGCCCGCGCCGGATACGTGGTGCTGACCATCGAGGCTCGTGGGTTCGGCTACCTGTCGAGGATGTCTGATCCGCCAAATCGGGTCGACGTCAACTCGCACGTCGCGTGGTGTTTGGCCGCCGGTCGCACGGCCTTGGGGCTGGTCGTCGCCGATGCCGACGCCGCGCTGCATTACCTTCAGAGCCGCCCGGAGGTCGTTCCTGATCGCATCGGCGTCGTCGGCTTCAGCTCCGGCGGCAAGGCCGCCATCTACCTGGCCGCGCTGCACGAACGCATCCGCGCCGTCGTCGCCTCCGGCTGCGTCAGTTCCCATGCCGCCAACTTCCTGTATAGCCGTCACGACAGCTATGAGGCGGTGCCCGGCATCGCCGAATGGCTGGGCTTGAGCGACTGCCTTGGCCTCATCGCCCCGCGACCTGTTCTTGTCCATTGGGGCGCCAACGACACGAATGTCCATGAACGCTGTGCCGCCTTTAATGAGAGTTCCCTGCCCGAGTTCGACGCCGCCCAGCGGATTTACGCCGCGGCGGGCCACGCCGACCACATCGAGAAATTCATCACCCCCGGTCTTCGCCACGAGTTCGACAACGCCGCGGCCATCGAATTCCTGAAACGTCGACTTCCGCCCACGGAGCAGCCAACACCATGAGCCTTCCGCGAATCGCCATCCTCGGCGCCGGGCCTGCCGGGTTGGGCGCCGCCTGGCAACTGCACAAACAGGGCAAAGGACAAGCCGTGGTGCTGGAGCGTCGTGATGACGTCGGCGGCAACGCCGGCGGCTTCCACCTCGATGGCGTCTTCGTCGATTTCGGCAGCCACCGCCTCCATCCCGCCACAAACCCGCGCATCCTCCGCGATATCGAGGAACTCCTGGGCGACGACCTTCTCAATCGCCCCCGTCACGGGCGCATTCGCCTGCGCGGCCGTTGGATCCACTTTCCCCTCAAGCCCGTCGATCTGGCCCTGCGCCTGCCGCCCACCTTTGCACTCGGCGTCGGATTCGATGCCGTCGCCAAGATGGTCTCGCGCGCCACCAATCATTCGCCCGAAAACTTCGCCACCGTCCTTCAGCGCGGTCTCGGTCGGACCATCTGCCGGGATTTCTATTTTCCCTACGCCGTCAAGATGTGGGGCCTTCCGCCGGACGAACTGTCCGCCACTCAGGCGCACCGCCGCGTCTCCGCCGGTTCGCTGGGCAAGATGATTCGCAAAGTGCTGAGCATCGTCCCGGGCATGCGCGCCCCCGGGGCGGGTCGGTTTTATTATCCGCGGCACGGCTTCGGTCAGATCAGCCGGGCCATTGCCGACGCCGCGCACGCCGCCGGCGCAGAGATTCGCCTGAACACGACCGTCCGTCAGGTAACCTTGGGAATGCCGCACCGTCTAGAGATCGAGTGTCAGGGAAACGTCACCCAGGTCGAGGCCGACTACGTCTGGTCCACCGTTCCGATCGCCTTGCTCCCGCGTCTGATCAGCCCGCCGGCGCCGCCGGAAGTCCGGCAGGCCGCCGCCCACAACGAATCCCGGGCCATGCTGCTCATTTACCTGGTACTCGGCACGCCGCAGTTCACCCCTTTCGACGCCCACTATTTTCCCGAGGCCGACGTCAAACTCACCCGCCTCTCCGAGCCCAAGAACTACAGCGGCAGCATCGTACCCGCAGACCGAACGGTCCTTTGCGGCGAACTGCCCTGCACCACCAATGATGCCGTTTGGACCGCCTCGGACGCCGAACTGACCGAGGTCATGAGCGATGGCCTCGCCCGCAGCGGCATCCCCATCACTGCGCCGATTCTCCGCACCGTCGTTCACCGCCTGCCCCACGCCTATCCCGTATATCGCGCCGGCTACGAGCAGCATTTCCGGCCCCTCGACGATTGGGCCGGTAACCTCGATCGGTTCCTTTCTTTCGGTCGCCAGGGGCTCTTCGCCCACGACAACACCCACCACGCCCTCGCCATGGCCTACGCCGCTGTGGAATGCCTGGATCAACAGGGTCGCTTCGACCGCGAACGCTGGGCCGCCTGTCGCGAGGAATTCACCCACCACGTCGTCGAAGACTGATCGCTCTTCGCACGCTACCCCAGCACGGCCGCGTTGGGAGGAGTATCGGACTTGCCGGGCCGGCGCTGCGCGCTACGGCCGCGTTTCGGGCTTCGGGCTTGCGTCGCTGTGTCGCAGAATGCAATGCACGCGACTTCGCTCTGGTGCGTGCCTACACTTGAACAAGGGGCCGCCGGCAGTCCATCGGAAGCTACGATCGGTGCGGGCGGCAGAAGAAGCGAAAGAAGCCAAGGGCGGAGGTTGGAGGGGAATGGCATTGATGAACGAAGAGACATTTCAGCGGAAACTGGCGGAACTGATCGCCGAGATCGGTACCCTGCCGGCCAATGAACGCGACAAACTTGAGCTACTCGCGGAGCAGACGCGCGAGCGCCATCGCCAGTTGAAAGAGACGGTGAACAGCCTCCAGGAAAGCATCGACTTCGTCCGCTTGAGTATCAAGTACATTCTCTTTGACCTGGAAGCCACGCGGCGTGAAAACGCGCAACTACGCAAAATGCTCGAAGAGGAGCCCCCACCACAGTGACGTTCCGATGAGGTCGCGACGCCGGGCCGCCGTGCCGGGCGCTTCGAATCTACCGCGATCCGCTCGCAGCGGGGAGGCCACCGCCCCCCGCTCGCGGGTCGCAAGTTCCGCCTGGTCCCCTTTCAACGACTACGTATTTACGGGTATGCTTGCGCCCTTGTGGACCGACTCACCGATGCGGTGAATCGGCCGCCATGGCCTGATTGCCGTGCAGGAGCGTATTCGTTGCCCGCCAAACCGTCTCTCCGGCCGCTCTCCCTCAGCGTCTTCTTCCCCTGCTACAACGAGGAAGCCAACGTCGAGAACACCACCCGTGCCGCCCTGCGCGCCGTACAGCGAATCGCCGACGATTACGAGATCATTATCGTCGACGACGGCAGCCGCGACCGCACCGGCGAAATCGCCGATCGCCTTGCCGCTGAACTGCCCAACGTCCGCGCCGTCCACAACCGCCCCAACCTCGGTTACGGCGGCGCGCTGCAACGCGGCTTTCGCGCGGCGACCAAGCCGTGGGTGTTCTACACCGACGGGGACGGGCAGTTCGACTTTGACGAAATCGAAAGGCTCCTTCCCCTGCTCGACCGCTTCGATATCGTGAGCGCCTATCGGCTTGACCGCCAGGACGCCTTCATGCGCAAGGTCAACGCCTTCGGCTGGACGCTGTTGGTCAACATAGTGTTCAACCTGTGGCTGCGCGACATTGACTGTGCGTTCAAGCTCTACCCCCGCGCCCTGTTCGACGAGATCGAGATGAAATCCATGGGGGCGCTGATCGACGCGGAAATCCTCACGCGCGCCAAACGCCGCGGATACACCATCGGGCAAATTGGCGTGCACCACTACCCGCGCACCGCGGGAGCCTCAACCGGGGCCAACCTGGGTGTCATCGCCCGTGCTTTCAAGGAGTTGTTTCTGTTGCGGAAGGATATCCGCCGATCGTCCCGGGGGTGACTTCGCCGCACCCGTTAGTTTCCGGAGTCGGCGCCGTTCACTCTTCGGCGGCTGGTTCACGCGACTGCGGCGCATGATGCCTGAGCGCCTCGGCGGCGGCAACCAGCGGCACCGCCGGGCTGAGGCGCAGCACCGTGCGCCGTTCACCGCCAAAGTACTGCTCCGTCAATCTCTCCATTCGTTCCTTGCACCAGGCGCGCGCGGCCGTATCACCGGACTCGGCCAGCGCCGTGTGCCATTCGCGCAGAACTTCCATCTGAACGGCCGCTATCGCGCGCGCCGCGTCAGCACGCTCCGCCTCGCTGGAAAACCAGGAGGAACACCGCTCCTCGAATTGCGTCAGCAGCGCCAGCGCCACGGCGTGCTTCCCGTGCGCCGCCAGCACGCGGCAGCGCTGCAAGCGCCCGAAGAACGAAAACGGCAGCGCCTCGCGTCGATGCTCCGAAAGCACCATGGGAAGGACGTCCAACGACGGCGTCGGATCCTCCTCTTTCTCGCGCAGCAGAGACTGCCAAAGCGCCGCAGCCGCAAACATCCCCGGTCGATCGTCCTCCAGAAGTATGGCGATGGCCGACGCTGCCTGGCGCGCCGATCGTGCCCCTTCGAGCTGCGATCCCGGCAACAGGTAGGCGCGCAGCGCATGACTGAACGCACGCAGCGCACTCAACTTACCTTGCGCCGCAGCCGACCACTCCGCGGGTGTGGTATCTCTCTCCGCCAGCGACTCCAGTGCTTTCTCTGCTCGCGCCAGCCAGTCGTCCACCCTTTGCAGTGACTCCGCGGAGGCGGCGTCACCTTGCGCTTGACCTTTCGGCGGCAGAAACAACATGCGCCGCGTGCACGCCGGCTCCAGCTCATAGGCCAGCACCTGATTGGCCGCGACCAGCAGCAAGTCCACCGCCAGCGCGTTATCGTCAGCGTGTTCCGCCTGCCGTGCGAATTCTCCGGCGCGCCGGGCAACCGCCTGCCGGTACGCCGATTCGTCCGCGATTCCATCGATAGGCGCCAGCTCGATGGTGCCGCTTGCTTCCGCAGGCCGCCCAACAGGGTCGGTCCCGGACGCCGCGGCCTCCGTCTCCGTACGCGCGGCGTTCCCCTCGCGCACCGGGGTTTCCTGTCCGCCGAATGCCGCAGACCGGTACCCCCACCCCAGCAACAGCATCGCCCCAATGATCGCAGCGAATCGCCCTTCCATGGTTCCGCGCCTCATATTCAGTCTCGCCGGGAATTCTGCCATACGATGACGATATCCGCAGTGTAACACCCCGTGTCTATTCTGCCACGCGCCCTGCTACTGCGCTTCGCGCGTGCCGGACGGGCCTCCTTCCTGGTGTCCTTGAAACCCGACCCCGGACCCCCACGCGCGCAACGCCGAATTCAATGAGTCGCCGGGTCGAGGTGTTCCATGGGGATGCGTGATCATGCTATGATTCCGATACGGAGAGTTCCAGTCGCCGTTCGTTTCGCGAGTTCGGACAGGGCCGGATGAGTCAGGCGCTTCGATTCACGTTCATGCTGCTGGCGCTGGTCGGCGGCTACGCCTGGCTGATGCCGCGCGACGACCGTACCTTTCACGATCACGTCCGCTTCGTCGAACGCGCCGCGGAAGCCGGCTGCCGAAACGATCACACCATGGTCCGCCTGGCGGACGTGTTCGAAAACATCATGCCCTGGCTTTCCTCCGTCGGTGCCGCGGCGGCGGCGGGCGATTTCGACAACGATGGACACGTGGATCTATACGTCACCAACTCCGGCCGCGGCGATGCCAACCGCCTGTTCCGCAATCGCGGCGACGGCACGTTTGAAGACGTCACCGCCCGCGCCGGCGTCGGCTGCGGCAACCCCGAAGGCGCCTCCATGCACGCCATCTGGGGCGATATTGATAATGACGGCCGGCTCGATCTCTACGTGGTCAAATGGGCCGAGGCCAATCAGCTCTTCCGCAACAATGGCGACGGCACCTTCACAGACATCAGCCGCACAGCCGGCGTGGACTACTGGGGTTACGCCAACGGCGCCACCTTTCTGGACTACGACCGCGACGGCCACCTCGACATCCTCGTCGGCAACTATTTCGCCGAACGCGTGCGCGATCCGAAAACCGGCGAAATGGTCCGCAGCAACCTCTGGGACCCCGTGTCCACACGAGTCATGCACGAGACCTTCACCCACGCCGACAACGGCGGGCGCAACGTGTTCTACCGCAACCGCGGCGACGGCACCTTCGAAGACGTGACCGAAGCCGTCGGACTGAACTTCACCGGCTGGACGCTCGCGGTCGGCGCCGGCGATCTCAACAACGACGGCTGGCCCGATCTCTACCTCGCCAACGACTTCGGCCCCGACGAACTGTACCTCAACACCGGCGCCGCCGAGTCGCCCCCGCGCTTCCGCCTCGTAGTAGATCCGCGCGGCCATCCCGGCGTGGGCAACGACTGGTGGAAGGGCATGAACGTCGACATGGGCGACGTCAACAACAACGGCTACCTCGACATCTACGTCACCAACATCCTCCAACGCCACTACAAGACCGACGAGGGCAACATGCTCTGGCTCAACTGCCTGGATCCGCTCTGCCCCGGCGGCCGCGGCTTTCGCAACGTGGCCGAGGCCGCGCGGACCCACGACGGCGGCTGGGGCTGGGGCGGAAAATTCGCGGACTTCAACAACGACGGATGGCTGGACATCTACACCGTCAACGGCTTCGTCACCGGCGACGCCGACCGCAACTACTGGTTCGCCATCCAGGAAATGGTCACCCAGACCAAGAACCAGACCGCCGACGCGCGCGACTGGCCGGTGATGGGCACCCGCGACCTTTCCGGCCGCGAACGCGGACGCCTGTTCATGCAGGTAGCCCGGGCGCGCCCCGGGCTTGAGCCCGCGCGGACCAGCGCAGGGTTCGCAGCCTCCGAAGCCGACGGTGCTCCGACCATCGGCGCGCCTCCATCCGCCGCACCCTCCGTGGAAACGCCCAGCTTTGTCGACGTCGCCGAACGCGCCGGCATCGCCGACACCTTCAACGGCCGCGGCATCGCCGTCGCCGACTTCAACCGCGACGGCTGGCTGGACATGTACGTCGCCAACCAGGGCGGCCCGTCCTGCTATTATGTGAATGACACCCGCGCGGCACTTCGCGAAGCCGCGGACGGCGCCAGTTCGCGCCGCGGGTATTTGCGCCTCAAGCTCGTCGGCCGCCCCGACCGGCCGGTGGAAATCGGCGGCCGACGCTTTGCGTCCACCGCGGACGCGGTCGGCGCCCGGGTCACCCTGTGGACCGCCACCGGCCGCCAGACCCGCGAAGTGCAGGGCGGCATGGGCTTTGCGTCCCAGTCCGAACACGCCGTCCATTTCGGCGTGCCGGACGTGAACGATGTGGAGCGCCTCGAAATCCGCTGGCCCAGCGGACGTGAGCAGCGTCTTGAAGGCGACCAGGCTCGCAGGATCATCAACCGCCACGCCCGATGGGTCGAAGGTGAAATCGAGCCCGAAGATTGGTAGAATGGTCGTAGTTCGTCTTGAAGGGCCGCCGCAGCAGGAGACCGACCGATCATGGTGATTCGACATTGGCACTTTCGGGCACACTATGACGGGAAGGTCATTATTCCCGACGAGCGAGTCGAACTGCCGCCGGGTACATGGGTAACCGTCACCGTAGACGCTGTTCAAGCCAGCGCGACCTCGCCGGTAACACCGTCGCCGGCCCTGGTACCCGCAGACCGGACCGAAGAATGCGCCGCATGGAAAGCCGACGATATTCGTATATACCGGCGAGGCGAACGGTTCGTCCTCACCCTGCCGCCCGACAAGGCCCGCATTTCGGTAGCGGAGCTGGTGGACCTGGGTTGGCTCGCACCGCTGGTCGACATGGTGACGCTTCTGAATGGGAAACCCGTTGCCCCCGAAGATGTCGCCGAACAAGGCCAAGTGCTTGAGCAGTGGCCGGTCCAGGGTCGACTCGGGGCCGAGCCCAAGTCCGCTCCCGCGGAGATTCAGGATCGGCAGCGCCGCCTGGCCCGGGCGATTGGTGTATTAGACGCGCCGCCTCCGCCGCCGGAGGCACTGCGCCGTGATGCACTCTACGGTGCCGGCTCGTGAGAGCGCTCCTCGACACCAACGTCCTGGTCAGGATTTCCAATGTTCGAGACCCGCAGCTCCCGATCATCGCCGAATGCCTCCGCCAATGGGTCGAACGCGGGGCCGAGTTGTGCATCGTACCCCAGAACATTTACGAATTCTGGGTGGTGGCGACCCGGTCCGTCGAACAGAACGGCTTGGGACGAACTCCCGGGCAGGCACGTGGCGACGTCGATGTCCTGTGCCAGGCGTACCGCCTGTTGCCCGATCCACCGGACCTGCTTCGAAGTTGGTTGGAATTGTGTGCGAAACACGAAGTCCGCGGTAAGCAGGCGCACGATGCCCGGTTGGTGGCGTGCATGCGCGCTCACCTGGTCCATCAACTGGTGACGTTCGATAACCGAGATTTCGACAGATTTCCCGAGGTGCAGTGCATCGTTCCCCGGTGACGGCCAGTGACGATCCTTGGATCATTGGAACGCATCTGTAAAGTGGCAGATCATTCGGAGAATCCCGGAACGCGTTACGCCGCAAAGGTACGGATGGCCGGCGTATTCCTGGCGCTGGTCGTGATTGGCATCGCCGCCGTGGCCTGGTCGCGCGTCGGGCTGCTCGATCTGCCCAGGATCCCCGCTTACGTTACCGCCGACAGGGCCGGATTTGGTCAGCCGCTGGTGGAACTGCACCGGCTTGACCACTACATCCGCGGCGCCCCGGATCCTCAGCGGTTGTTGAGTAGCTACTTGCCTTTGAATACGCCTCCGGGATGGGATGCCCGAAGCGGTGTGGACTGGATCACGCCGGGCAAGCTGCCCGTCAATCGTAAGGGAAATCCGGAGATTGGTCTCGAAGTACTACGCGCTGCCGCCCATAGCGATCCTGACAACTTGGTCATAGCCAACGTCTATCGCATGGAAGTCTTCAAGCTCCGCCGCGCGTTTCTCCACGAAGCCCGTCGGCGCGGCGAACTAACGCCCGCCTTCCCTCCGCACCTCGACCGCCAACCCATCGCGTTCTTTGAAGAACTCGTCCGCACCCACGCTTCGCGCGAAACCAGACTCTCCCTCGCCCTGGCCTGGGTCGATGAAATGCTGCTGTTCCCCGCGCTGGAAATCAAGGCCCCTGCCAGCGTGCAGTCCGTGGATATCCTCACCGAAATCCTCCAGGGCGACGACGCCTGGTACGTCCCCGCGCTCTTCGCCCGCGGACTCAACCACCTGCACCGCCCGGCGCGGCTGGTCTGGCCCGAATCGGCCCGCACCGGTCCTGACGCCGCCGTGAAAGACATCGCCCTGTGCGTGGCCGTCGGACGCAAGTTGAACGTCGGCTCGCCCAGGCTCCACGCCACCCTGGCCATGACCCTGGGCGACGCCTACGTGAAGGCCGGTCGGTACGCCGTGGCCCGCTCCTGGTGGCAGATCGCCCAGAACCTGTGCCATGACGATGACACTCAACAGGCCGTCCGCCGCCGCTACGGCTGGCACGACCACGAGATGCTCGACCGGCTCGAAGCGGAACTCGACCGCGCCCGCGCCCAACTCGACCACCCGATGACCGACCTGGCGCTGATGTGGAAATGACGGAAGCGCGAATGGCGAATCCGGAATGGCGAATGACGCGCCGCGCGGCTTGCCCGCCCTTGGGGAATGCGACAAGGGCAGTCGGCGCGGACGGTTCGAGTGCATCGTGCCGCGTACGACCGACGAAATGCCGCCCTAACCTGAGACGCGCGGTATCTTCCAATGGGCAATCGGCAATCGACAATCGGCAATTCGTACGATTGTGACGCTGATTTGGGATCAATCATGGCGCAGCCGTCATCGAGCATCACTATCGTCCTTCCCTCCCCGAAGGATCCGCGCATCATGATCGCGGCCGCGCTGACCCTGTGGACCACGCTGGGGCAGACGACCTACTACTTCAACCGCGACCCGGTCGATCTGGCCGCCGCTCTGGTTACGGCATGCGTGCTCGATTTCATCCTGTCGCTGATTGTGCTGCGCCAGGTCTCGCTTCCGCTGAGCGCCTACATCACCGGCCTGAGCATCGCCATTCTGCTGGAGAGCAACGACTGGCGCATCTACGCCGTGGCGTCGGTGTGGGGCGTGCTTTCCAAGTACCTGTTGCGCGACAGCCGGCGGCACTTCTTCAACCCCTCCAACTTCGCCATCGTGATGATTCTGCTCTTCTCGCACGGCGCCGCGACCGTGGCCCCCGGTTCGCAGTGGGGCGCCGATTATCGCGTCGCCGCCGTCATCATCGCCCTCGGGCTGATGATGATGCGCCGCGTCAACCGCCTCGACCTCGCCCTGGCGTGGATGGGCGGTTACGTGTTCCTGGGGCTGGTGCGCATGGCCCTCGGCCAGGGCGGACTCATCTTTGCCCTCGGCCCCATGACCGGTGCGGAGTTTGCCCTGTTCACCTTTTCCATGATGCCCGACCCCAAGGCGTCGCCCCCCACCCGCCGGGGGCGCATCGTCTGGGGCCTGTCCATCGCCCTGCTTGACGGCATGCTCCGCTACCTGGAAATCCGCTATTCGATGTTCTATGCGCTCTTTCTGCACACGGCGCTGCTGCCGCTGGTGCACCACGTGGCGGAGCGCGCCGGCATCCGGGAATCCAGCCCCTGGCGCGTGCTGGAATACTCGCTGACCC
Source organism: uncultured Phycisphaeraceae bacterium (assembly GCA_964569425.1). Taxonomy (GTDB): domain Bacteria; phylum Planctomycetota; class Phycisphaerae; order UBA1845; family UBA1845; genus JACQXM01. The sequence continues at coordinate 72,449 of CAZMVD010000003.1, read as the reverse complement.
CCCGCGCGGCCGACGCAACCTCCGCCGCCCTGACGGAAAAGCCCGCCTGAGCCAGGTAGGGCAGGTGCTTGCACCTGCCGTTACCGTTGTCGCCCAGCCGTGCCCCCCGGCGGCCCTGGGGCGTCGCTCAACTCGTGCGTGCCCTTCATAAAGTCGGAACCTTTTCCTCGATCGCCGGTAACTCGACGGGGCTCGACCCCGGCGCGTGCTGGTGCCAGGTAAATGACACCGACGACGGCGACGGCGTGCCCGACTGCCTCGACGTGTGCCCCGGCGTGGACGACGCGATGTACGCCCCGCACTGCGCTAACGCCATCCCCGCGGCCACCACCTGGGGTGCCGCTATCCTGGCACTGCTGCTGCTCACCGCCGCCAAACTGGCCGCGCGCGCGAATAGCGAATGAAGAGTAGCGAATTGCGAATGAACGGAAAGATTCACGTGGCGCGAAGAGCGACCCGGCATAGCCGGGCTCTACTGAACATAACATCGCCAATCTTCCAACGCCAACGACGTTGCGCATCCCAGCCCAGGGTCGCCGCCCCGCGGCTACCCTGGGACAAAACGCCACCCAGACACCCAACCCTGAATGAGTTGCGTTCACCCGTCCTTTCCGGCCCCCACGCCCCTCCCGGCCGTGCGATGGCCGGCCGTTATGACTGGTAGCTCTGATACTCCGGGAACCACATGGCGTCGGCCACCATTTCGTCGATCACGCCATCCGGGATCAGCCGCCCCAGGTTCTGATTGCGTGCCTCGCGGATGACCGCACAGGCAATCGCCCGACTGACCACACGCAGATCGCGAGGATCCGGGTAGATCGCGCCGACCTTCAGACGATCCTCCGAAACTTTGTCCGCGAGCATTCGCGCGGCCACCAAAAACATCGAGTCCGTTACCTCGTGTGCCTCGGACAGGATGCAGCCAAGTCCCACGCCCGGGAATATAAACACGTTGTTTCCCTGTCCGATGACGTGTGTGCGCCCTTTGTAGGTTACCGGAGCAAACGGGCTTCCCGTGGCCACAATCGCTCGGCCATCGGTCCAGCGCAGCGCCTCCTCCGGCGTACACTCGGCCTTGGACGTCGGATTGCTGAAGGGCAGGATCACCGGCCGCTCCACGTGCCTGGCCATTTCGCGCACCACTTCTTCGCCGAAAGAGCCCGCCTTGGCGGTGGTTCCTACCAGGATGGTCGGCTTCACCCGCCGAACGACCTCCAGCAGGTCCACTGTCCATTCCGGATTGAACCCGTACTCCGCCATCACATTCTTGTGCATGGCGAACTCGCGCTTATGCACGTCTTGAATCAACCGACCCTGGAACAGCAGCCCGCGCGTGTCCAGAAACACCTGGGCTCTTTCGATCTTCGCCGGATCGCCGCCGTCCTCGAGCATGGCCGAGCGCACCAGCCGGCCGATGCCCACGCCGGCCGCCCCTGAGCCCGCGTAGACAATTCGCTGATCGCACAGCTTGCCTCCGGTAATCCGCAGTGCCGAGAGAATCCCCGCCACCGCCACGGCCGAGGTTCCCTGGATGTCGTCGTTGAAGCTGCGAATCCGTTTGCGGTACCGGTCGAGGTTCTGAAACGCGATGTCCTTGTGGAAATCCTCCCACTGGAGCAGCGCTTTGGGGAACACGTCACACACCGCATCGACGAACATCTCGATAAACTGCTCATACGCTTCGCCCCGCAGCCGCCGCTGCCGGTATCCGAAGTAATGCGGATCGTTCAGCAGATCAGCGTTGTCCGTCCCCAGGTCCAGGCTGATCGGCAGGCACTGCGCCGGGTGAATGCCTGCCGCGGCGGTGTACAGCGCGCACTTGCCCACCGGAATACCCATGCCCCCGGCTCCCTGATCGCCCAGACCGAGGATCCGCTCGTTGTCCGTGACCACGATCAGGCGAATGTCACGGTGGACCGAATTGCGCAGCAGATCAGGGATCCGATCAATGTCGTCCGGCGTAATCCACAGCCCGCGCGGCCGGCGGAGAATGTGGCTGTAGCGTTGGCACGCCCGCCCCACGGTTGGCGTGTAGACGATCGGCATGAGTTCGGGAAGGTTCTCCACGAGAACTCGATAGAACAACGTCTCATTGCGATCCTGCAAGGCGGCCAGCCCGATGAACTTCTCCAGTTCGTCCGCCTTGGCACGAAAGTGCTCCAACTCCAGCGCCACCTGCTCCTCAATGGCGCATACTTTGGGCGGAAGGAGACCTTCCAGTTTCAGCGCACGGCGTTCCTCCTGGCTGAACGCCAGATCCTTGTTGAGTATTGGATCCCGCAGTATCTGCACGCCGGTGGACGAGCCGTCCAACAACTCAGGTCTTTCTTTCACTGTCATGGTCATCGTGTCCATTTTGGTCCCGCCTTCTTCAGGTTTCCCAACCCCACGCGGAGGCAGGTCGCCCTGCCTCCCGGTCGCATCGAAACGTCGATCCGGGCAGCTACCGTCGGGGCGCACCCGCGTTCCGTCGCCGGCGCTGCACAACGCCACGATATTCCCTTGCAATTCCCGTGCCGCGCCCAGCGGAATTACTGCGGTTTTCCTGCGTTTCCGTTCCCAAGCCCGCTACGGACCCAGGAAAGGGGGGCACCGGGCTCTGGCCCGCCCACTGAATGAGCCCTTCGAATGGCTAGGGCAGGTCCGCCCCGCGGTGGATCTGGCACGGAATTTGCTAGGACCATGGAGGTTGGCGGATGAAGTCTGGCCGGCGGGCGCATCCCTCCGGAAAGGCGGCCTGACGTGAAAACTGGAGGTAAAGCCATGAACAGCGAATTCCTGGCCCGGCGGATGCGCGAAGAGCACGCCCGCGTGGACGACCTTTCGCGCAATCTTCACGAGTGGGTGGCCGTGATTCCGCGGGCGAATTTTGAACGCTGGATCGAGGAGACAAGGAAGCGTTTCGAGGCCTTTCGCGCCCACCTTATCAAACAATTCGCCCTCGAGGAGCGCGAGGGGTACCTCAAGGCGGTGGTGGACCGACGCCCCACCCTTTCGACCGAGGTGGAACGCCTGGCCCACGAGCATGCGGAAATGGTGCGACTGCTTGATGGGCTGCACCAGACCGTCCAGGACCTGAAACCGACCGACCGGCTGCTAATGCGCGACTGCGTCAAGCGGCTGGAGATGTTCCTGGGCTATCTGGAGCACCACGAAAACGACGAGAACCTGCTGGTGACCTTCGTCTTCACGCACGACGTGGGCACGAAAGACTAATGCGGCGTCACGGCGACCGTTAGCCGCCCCGGCGCGGGTGCATTCCTGTTCTTTGGCGGGTTGAAAGTAGTGGCGTCTTGCTGAACGCCGACCGGGGATGACAGTCGGTATTCCCAGCGGTCGGTCATCAGCGCTCACCATGGTTCGGCATGGTCCACGTGGTTCGCTTCTCGGCCCTTTCAAGATGGTTTGCCGGTGCCAGACCGCGCGGCCTCCGGTGATCGACCTCTCCTATGGGCGCCCCTGCGGGGTCGAACGCAGCGCGGGCCGGTCATCGGGGAACTCTGCGCGGTTCCTTTTCCGATTCGCTCGGATCCCATTGCCGATTTCCCCTGGAATGCCCTTGCCCGTTCCAGCGGGGTCCCTTGTCCGACTCGTTCGAGGGCCGGGCGGCGACTCCTTCGCAGTTCCGGTACCGACAGACCGCGGATCGGCGGCACGATTCATCCGCGAATGCTTCCCTGCCGTCTCGCCACCCTTCGTGGGATGCCCCCCTTGGCTGTCCGGTGGACCACCGAGAGTGAAGGTTGTCCTTTCTTACAAACGCTGAGTTTCAGCCGCGTCGCGCAGGTTCCGATAGTACGGGGTATCTGGCGCTGCGGAGTTGCGTATGCCATCGGACCGTATCGCGGTCGGGGTGATCGGCTGCGGCCATTGGGGGCCGAACCACGTTCGCGTGTTCAGCGAGCTGGACCGGTCCATGGTTCTCGCCTGCGCCGACACCAACGTTCGCCGCCTGGTGCACCTGACTCGGCGCCATCCGGCCGTACAGACCTGCACCGACTACCATGCCCTGCTCGACGATCCGCGGATCGACGCGGTGGTCATCGCCACACCCACGGCCACACACGCAACCCTCACCGAAGAGGCCCTGAACGCCGGCAAGCACGTGCTGGTCGAAAAGCCGATGTGCCTGACCAGCGCGGAGGCGGCGCGGCTTGCGGCGCTGGCGGAGCGGACGAAACGGATCGTCATGGTCGGCCACGTTTTTCTGTTCAACAACGGCGTGCGGCGGCTGCGCGACACGGTCGCCTCGGGCGAGTTGGGACGCCTTCTCTATTGCGATGCGACGCGTACCAACCTGGGCCCGGTGCGCGGCGACGTGAATGCCCTGTACGATCTGGGCACACACGATATTACGATCCTCAATTACCTGATCGACGCGCTGCCCGTCGAAGTGTCTGCCCTGGGGCGGTGCATTTCTCAGCCGAACGTCGAGGATGTGTGCTTTGCCACGCTGCGCTACGCCGACGGTACGCTGGGCCACATTCACGTCAGTTGGATGAACCCGCGAAAGGTACGCACGCTGACGGTGATCGGCGAACGAAAGATGGCCCATTGGGACGATATCGACCCCACCGACACGTTGCGCATTTACGACAAGGGATTTGCCGAGCCGCCGGCGTATAACTCCTTCGGGGAGTTTCATTACCTGCTGCGCAGCGCCGACGTACACCTGCCCGCCATTCGCGCCGTCGAGCCGCTGGTCAACCAGGCCGAGGCGTTTCTGGACTGGATTCAGACCGGTCGGCCGAGCGGCCCCGATGTCCGGGACGGCTGGCGGGTGGCGGCGATCCTCGAGACGGCGATGCGCTCCATCCGCGCGGGGGGCGTGATGGTCCCGGTGCAATACGGGGAAAGCGCAACGGCGCCATTTCAATCGGCCGCGCGGCGTGCGGTGCCCACGCTGCCGGGTGCGGGCGCTGCGGCATTGGCAGTCGGGAGCGGGCTTGCGTCGGCCCGCAAGACCTAGTCCCGCGGATCGCCCAGCATGTACAAGTCGCACCGCGTCATCGGCATCGTTCCGGCGTACAACGAAGTGGCCAAGATCGGGGCGGTGGTGCGGCGCTGCGGCGCGGCGCCGCTGGATCGGTTGTTGGTGGTGGACGACTCGTCCACCGATGAGACGGCAGCCGTGGCGCGCGCCGGCGGCGCCGAAGTCCTTACCCTGCCGCAGCGAAGCGGGGTCGGCGCGGCGCTCCGCGCCGGCTTCAATGCTGCGCGGGCCCGGGGTTTTGACGTGGCCGTGATTCTGGCGGGCAACAACAAGGATGAACCGGCAGAAATCCCCCGACTGTTGGACCCGATTTGCGACGCCGGCTGCGACCTGGTCATGGGATCGCGCTTCTTGCCCGGCGGGTCGTGCGGGGGCGACATGCCGCTGTACCGCCGGTTGGCCACGCGGGTGCACCCCTGGCTGATGAGCCTGTTCGCCCGTCGTCCGATTACCGAGAGCACCAACGGCTTCCGTGCCATGCGCCTGTCACTGATCGACGACCCGCGCATTCAGCTTCATCAGCGCTGGCTCGACGCCTACGGTCTGGAGGTGTACCTGCTGTGGAAAGTGCTGACGCTGGGCTATCGCCACGCGGAAGTCCCGTGCACCAAGGTCTATCCGCCGCGCCACCTGGGCTACACCAAAATGCCGCCGGTGGTCGGGTGGTGGAACATCCTGCGTCCGGTTTTTCTGCTGGGCCTGGGGCTGAAACACTAAGGGAGCGATTGCGACATGATTCCGCTGGTCAACCTGCACGCCATGCATCAGGCACTGGACGCCGAAATACGGGAGGCCGTGCGCCGCGTGATGGTACGCGGAGACTTCGTGCTGGGTGAAGAACTTGCCCTTTTTGAGCGCGCCTTTGCCGACTACTGCGGCGCCAGGCAATGCATCGGCGTGGGCAACGGGCTCGATGCGCTCACGCTGGCCCTGAAGGCCTGCGGGCTGGGCCCGGGCGACGAAGTGATCACGGCGGCGAACACGTTTGTGGCGACGGCGCTGGCCATCGTGCAGTCCGGCGCGACGCCGGTGCTGGTGGATCACGATCCGCACACCTACACGCTGGATCCTAAACGGTTGAGCGGGGCCATCACGTCGCGCACCAAAGCCATCGTCCCCGTACACCTGTACGGGCAGCCCGCGAACATGGACGCCATTCAGGTCATCGCCGACGAGCACGACCTGACGATCATCGAGGATGCTGCTCAGGCCCATGGGGCGCGGTACAAAGGCCGTCGCTGCGGGGTACTCGGCAAGGTCGCGGCGTTCAGCTTCTACCCAGGCAAGAACCTCGGGGCCATGGGCGACGGCGGCGCGGTGGTGACCAACGACGACGAGGTCGCCGAGTGGCTGCGCATGGGGCGCAATTACGGATCGCGGACGAAATACCACCATCTCATCCCCGGTGTGAACTCGCGGCTGGACACGCTGCAGGCGGCGATTCTGCATACCAAGCTGGAACGGCTGGACGCCTGGAACGAGCGCCGCCGTCGTGTGGCCGATCTGTATCGCACACTATTGTGCGACGCGGACGTCGTGCTACCCGGCGGCGCGGGATACGCTGAGCACGTGTATCACCTGTTCGTGGTTCGATGTCCGCAGCGAGATGAAGTGCTGGCCGAGTTGCACCGCCGCGGCGTGGGCGCGGGGATCCATTACCCGGTGCCGCTGCACCGCCAGCCGGCACTGCAGGGCCGCTGCCTGGTGCCGCGGCCTCCCACCCACACCGAGGCCTTCGCCGATCAGTTGCTCTCCCTGCCCATCGATCCGTTCATCACCGACGAACAGGTGAAGGGCGTGGCGGGCGCGCTGATCGAAAGCCTGGAGCTGGTTCGTTCCGACAACGCCTGACGCACCGGCGAAACGCTCGCCCTCGTTAGCGCAGGTGCTGTTCGAAAAACCGCGCGAGCTGTTCGTAGTACAACAGGCGGTTTTCTTCCTTGGCGAAGCCGTGGCCCTCGTCGGGGAAATAGAGTTCGGCCACGTCCACGCCGCGCTTCTTCAGCGCCACCGCCACCTGCATCGCCTCGCCCACCGGCACGCGTGGGTCGTTCAACCCGTGGGCGATCATCAGCGGCATGTCGATGCGGTCCACCTTGTAGATGGGTGAAATCGACTTGAGGAACTCGCGGTCATCCAGCGGACCATACTCGACTTCGCGCAGCTTCCGGCGATAAGACTTGGTCTGTTCCAGGAAGGTCTCGAAGTTGACGATGCCCACCACGTTGCAGGCCGCGCCGAACAACTCCGGCGCTTCGGTAATCACCGCCATGGTCATGAAACCGCCGTAGCTGCCTCCCCACGCGGCGATGCGGCGTTTGTCGGCGTACCCCCGATCGATCAGGTACTTCGCCGCCCAGATGCCGTCGTTGACGCTCTTGTAGCGGTCCTTGTAGTTGTCCGCTTCCACGAAGGCCTTGCCATACCCGCTGGATCCGCGGACGTTCGGTGCCATCACGCCAAACCCGCGCGACAGAAAATACTGGAAGCTGCGGTTGAAGTTCGGGCGGTATTGTCCCTCCGGCCCACCGTGATATTGCACAATAAAGGGGATCTTGCGACCCGGGCGATAATCCGGCGGCAGATAGAGAAACGCCGGAATCGTTTTCCCGTCGAACGACGGGTAATGCACCAGCTCCGGCAGGCGAAACGCCGACACGTCGATGCCCTGCGTGTCCGCCGCGGTCAGCGGCACCGGAGCGGCATCCGGCTGGTTCATGTCCCAACGATAGACCACGCCCGGCGTCTGTGCGTTGTTGATCGAATAGAGCAGATACCGATCCTGAAAACGCACGTTGCCCACCAGCCCCTTGCTCATCGGCGGCTCGCGCAGGCGCGCGAAGTCGGCGGCGCGGCGAAGCTGCAACGTGCTGTATCCGTCCTCGTTGATGCCCACGGCCAGCACGGTGCGGTCCTCGTTGAGCCGGCCGTAGTCGATCTCGAAGCCCTTCAAATCCGGCATCACCGGCGTGATCGTGCCGCTTGCCAGATCGATAGCGTGAATTTGCTTCAGGTCTCCGCGATAGTCGGTGTTGACCAGAAACGTTCGATCATTCGCCGAATAGCCGATCGGCTCGAAGGACCATTGTTCGCCTTTCGGCGTGATCTCCCGGGTCTCCCCGGTGGCCAGGGTCACCTCGAACAGTTGCGAATAGGAGGCAGAGTAATACTTCCCCACGATCAGCTTGCTGCCATCGCGGTTGAAATCCTCAGGGCTGTGGTGGCCCTGCCCCGACATCACCTTGACCGGCGTTCGGCTCGACAGATCGTAGACATACACGTGGAAGTCGGCGGGTGATTCGTCGTTGGCGCGATAGGCGAAAGCCTGCGAATCGCGCCGCCATACCGCGCTGCCATAGACGACTTTGGGGTCGACCAGAATCCCATCGAGCCGGCTGGTGGCCGTGTCCATCAGGTGCATGTCGTTCTGCTCGCTGCCGCCCGCGGCGGCGCTGACCAGCAGCGCGCGGCCGTCGTCACTCAAACTGTAGCCGCCGATGCCGTCGGCAAACGTCGTCAATTTGACGGCCTGGGCATACGAAGACCCCGGCGCGACCTTGTAGAGCTGATTGATCCCGTCCGGATAGTCCACGAAATACAGCGATTGATCCGGCGCCAGCGTCGCGGAACCCGGCCAGCGAATCTTGATGAACGCGGCCATGTCCGGCTGCGCAGTGCGCGTGGTGGCGCAGCCGGTACCGGCGGCGACCGCCAGAACGGAACACAAGATCCAGTTGGTCCGGTTGCGGCCCGCTGTCGACAATCCCATCGAAATCCTCCGCATCAATCGGTTTCCGCGCGACCGAAGGACCGGCAGGCGGTCAATCGGTTCGCATCGTATGTCGTGCGGCCACTCGCGTGAGCGGCCGTCGTTCGGGGTTACGGCCCACGTTCTCAAATCGAAGCAGCGGCGTTGTGGCGCCGTCTATCTGCGCGGCCCGCATCCGCAAGGTCATTGTGGCCGAATGCGCGCCGAAGACGAAGCGAAATCGGCAGCGCCGACAAGTTTCTACACCGCAACCGGCGCCCGCAGCACTTCGCCGACGAGCCCGATCGCCCGCTCCACCGCCGCCGGCGATACATCCAGATGCAGCACGGCGCGCACCCGCTGCGGCGCCACCGGGAGCATCCACACGCCGCGGCCCTTGAGCGCATCGCACACCGACTTCGCCGTGCCCACCGTCGGGTCCACTTCGAAATAGACGATGTTCGTCTCTACCGCCGGCAGGTCGACGCGAATGCCGGGCAGAACCGCCATGGCCTCGGCCAGCCGGCGCGCGTTCGCGTGGTCCTCGGCCAACCGTTCGACGTGGTGGTCCAGCGCATAGATGGCCGCCGCCGCGAGAATCCCCGCCTGCCGCATGCCCCCGCCGAACATCTTGCGGAAGCGGTGTACGCGGCGAATGGTCTCCTTGGTGCCCGCGACGGCCGAACCCACCGGCGCCCCCAGCCCCTTCGAAAAGCACATCGACACCGTGTCGAAATATCGCGTGTAGTCCGGCGGACGATGCCCCTTCGCGACGCAGGCGTTCAGCAACCTGGCCCCATCCAGGTGCATGCGCAATTGGAATTCGTCGGCGACAGCGCGGATTTCCCGGATCGCCTCCAGCGACCAGCACGTGCCACCGCCGCGGTTGTGCGTGTTCTCCACCACCACCAGCGCCGAACGCGGGTAGTGCGAATCCGGCGGCCGCACCGCGGCGCGCACCGCCTCGGCCGTGAACCGCCCGTGCTCCCCCGCCAGCAGGCGCATCGAACAACCCGAAAGCCCCGCCGGCGCTCCGGCTTCGTAGTGGTAGATGTGGCTGTCGGCGTGGGCGATGATCTCGTCACCCGGCTGCGTCTGTGCACGGATGGCCGTCTGGTTGGCCATCGAACCGGAGGGCACATAAATCGCGGCCTCTTTCCCCAGCAGCGCGGCCACTTTTTCCTGCAACCGATTGACGGTGGGGTCGTCGCCGAACACGTCGTCGCCGACTTCGGCCTCGGCCATGGCGCGGCGCATCGCCGGCGTGGGCCGGGTCACCGTGTCGCTGCGCAAGTCCACGATGTTGTTCTCGGTCATGATCGCCCCATTAGAACGATTTCGTGGAGGAATCGCAACTTCGTGGCCATATTTCGACGTGCCAAACCAGCACTGGATTGGGCCGTTTTCCTGTGACCAGCCACCGTGGATCCCGGTCTACCTCTGCCCTGGCATCAGGCTGTCTTCTCGGCGCGACCCAGCTCAAAGGGGGAAAGGTCGATCATGTACTCTCGACCGGCCAGCAGGGCCGCTACCGCCTCGGCCGTAACCGGCGAAAGGGTGAGCCCGGCGCGGAAGTGACCGGTAGCGGCGTACAGTCCTTCGACGCCGGGAACGGGCCCGATGTAGGGTTTATCGTCCGGCGAGCCGGGACGCAGGCCGGCCCACGTGGCCAGAACCGGCGTATCGGCGAGGGCAGGAACCAGCTCCATCGCTCGGCGCATCAGACGAGCCACGCCGGCGGGCGTGTTGCGCTTCACGTACCCCGCTTCCGGCTCCTCGGTGGAGCCGAGCAGAATGTGACCGTCGCGACGCGGAACGAGGTAGGTCTTGCCGCGGGTGATGATCCGGCCGATCGGCGAAACATCCGCTTTCATCAGCACCATCTGCCCGCGTACCGGGTGAACGGGCATCAGCCGGTTCAGGCGCGAATCCAGCAGCGAGGACCACGCCCCGGCGCACAGCACCGCTCGAGCGCAGGGATAGCGCGTCTCGCCGCTTCGGACTGTGGTCAGGCGTTCGCCCTCCGTTTCGATGGCGGTGGCCGGCTGGTTCTCGCCAAGGCGCACGCCGCGCCGCAGGCACGATTCGCGCAGCGCGCGCAGCAGGCGCGGGTTGCGCACGTGCGCGCTCTGGCGGCACTCCAGCGCGGCCAGAATGTTCCCGGCGATGTGCGGCTCCAGCGCCAAGGCGGACAGTGAGCTGTGCAGCTCGTAGATCGCGCGGCCGTCGGGCATGACTCGCCCCGCCGCTGCCTGCGCATCGGACCGGGCAATGCCCAACGAATCGGGCGTGAAGACCAGTTGGAACTCGCCGCAGGCTTCGTATTCCGGATCGACGCCGGTTTCATCGTGCAATTCGGCGCAGTAGGGCGGGAACATCTCCAGGCTGCGTTCGGTGAGTTGAAACAGCGGATCGGTGCGGTGCGGATTGCACGGTGAGAGGATCCCCGCGCCCGCCCACGACGCCTCTGCCCCGCACACGCCTTTTTCCAGCAGCGCAACGTGAGCGCCTTCGCCCGCGAGACGCCGCGCGACCGCAAGCCCCACCACCCCGCCACCGATGACCACCACGTCCGCGCCGTGGGACATGCCCCGCCTCCCGCGCTCCCGGCCGGCTCACGAGCCGCGCCCCGGCCGCGCGGAATCAGTATGCGCGAAATCTCTTTGATTGCGAACGCGAGTGCCTGGCGTTGCCGCGCAATTCGGCGCCTGCATCCGATGGGAAAGGTGTCAAAGCGGCTTTCTTATCGCCGCCGCATCACCCAACGGCCGTCGATGTACATGTGCCCGCAGCCCGGGCCGTGGCGGTGCTCCCGCCCGACCACCACCCACTTGCTGCCGGCGCGATCGTACACACAGCCACAATCCGGCCCGTGGCGGTGCTCCTCGACAATCCGTCGCGGCGGCGGCGAGACCACGCGGCGCGGCGGGGCCTTGTGGATGACCACCGGCTCGGGATCGATGCGCCGCACGCGCACCCAGCGGCGGTCGACGAACACGTGCCCGCAGCCGGGCCCGTGGCGATGGCCGCGGACCACAATGACGCGGTCGTTATCGTAATAATGGTCGCAATCGGGCGTGCACACGTGCTCGACGTACACTGTGCGCCGGGGCGGGCGGTGCTCGTGGTAGTTGACCGACAGGCTCCCGCTGTGGCAGCCGGCCAGCAGAACCAGCGGCGCCACACCGGCGGCCAGGTGAGTTTTGAAGCGATTGGTCATGGTGCACCTCGAGGATTCAACGGTCCAATGGCGGAACTCGCCCCCGTGTTATTCGACACGGCCAGGCGGCCGCCGTTAGCTTATACGTCGATCGGTCCGTCCGAGTGGAAACGTCCGTCTCTATCGGACTTGTGCGGACTTGTCGCCCGAGAAACAGGGTACGAAGCCTGCTTGCAATCCACTGGAAAGTCTCGGTGACAATGGAACAACTTCGTGAAGCTCTGCCGGACGACGCGCCCGCGATCCACGCGCTGATTACGCGCGTGTACCGCGAATACGGGTTTACGCTGGACCTTGGCGGAATCGATGCGCACCTGCGCGATCCTGCGACGTACTTCCGTGTGCATGGCGGCACATTCTGGGTAGTGGATTCGCCGCGCCGCATCGTCGCCACCGTCGGCCTGCTCCTTCCGGAGGCCGAGCGAGCCGAGTTGAAATCACTCTACGTAGACGCGGCGATTCGCCGGAAGGGTTGGGGTCAGCGTCTCATCGAGCACGTGACCGCAGCGGCACGACACGCGCAGCGGCACGAACTGATCCTCTGGAGCGACACGCGATTCGCCGACGCGCACCGGCTCTACGCGCGGCTCGGCTTTGTCCGGATCGGCGAGCGCGCCCTGCACGACAAGGAACAGACCCGGGAGTTCGGTTATTGCAAGTCAATTGCGTGATCGGTCCATTGCGGGGGATTTGCCGGTGCCCGCCTGAATTACCGAGTCACTAGTCGGACAGCGACACCAATCGACTACAACGCCGTTACAACGCGCACGCCATCCTCCTTGGACAGGTCGATCAGGTGGCCGGTGGGGCAGCCGTCGGCGGTGAGTTCCTCGACGATGGGCCGCGCAGCCTTGCCGGGCGTCGCGCGGATGACCCGTGCCTGGGTGCCGTCGCTGAGCCCGACGCAGCTTCCGATGGGAAACAGCGAGACCACGTCCAGAAACGCCCGGGTGAGCCGCGCATCGAGACGCCGGGTGGTGACATCCATTAAAATCGTCCGGGCCGCTTCGTACGGAGAGTGAGCCTTGCGGTAGGGTCGCAGGCGGGTCATGGCCGCGTAGACGTCCGCGATCGACACGATCTTGGCGAACGGGTGCATCTGGCGGCCGGTGCGGCGCCGCGGGTAGCCGTCGCCGTTGCCGCGCTCGTGCACCTGGTAGGCGATGAACCGCACCTCCTGCGGCAGGCCGCGAATCTCGGTCATCATGCTGAGCGTGTGAATGGGGTGGCGGCGTACTTGGTGCCACTCCGGTTCGGTCAGGGCGCGGCGCGCCGTTCGAACGGCCGGCGGCACGCGCAGCATGCCGATGTCGTGCAGCAAACCGCCGAGCCCGATGGTCTGTATGGCTTCGCGGTCCAACCCCAAATGCGCGGCCACCGCCATGCTCACCAGCGCCGTGTTGACGCCATGATCGAAGAGGTAGTCGTCGCCCGACTGCTGGAGCGCGACAATGGTGGGCAGGAGATCAAAATCGAGCGTGGCCATATCCACGAAATGAACGACGGCCTGATGCAATTCCTGCGCCGAAACATTGCGACCGGCCTTGAGCGCTTCGCAAACCCCCTGCACGGCGATTCTGGTCACCTGGTGCCGTTCGAGGCCGCGCGTGGCATGGCCGCGCAGGTCTGTCAGCGAAAGCTGCGGGCGGCGCCAGGGTTTGACCTCGTGAAAGACGAGCGGCTTCTGGAGCACCTCGGCCATGCGGGCATCGAGTTTGCGTGACTCCGGCGAGTGCAGTTCACTTTCATCGTGACGAGCGGGCGCGGTGGTGGGTTCGTCCGGGGCCTCTTCGACGGCGCAACTGCGCAGTCTTATGGCATCGACGCCGCGCTCGTGCAGTTCGCGGAAGAACCGCGTGGTGATCAGTTCGCCGGCCGGCAGCAGCACCGCACCGTCGGCGTCGCACACGTCCTCCGCGAGGGTCATGCTGTGCCGTATGGTATGGATAACGCGCCGGCGGAAGTCGCCGACGCTGACGACCTGATCCGCCAGCGGCGCACCCGCGGGCGGTTGCGTGGCCGGCGTCCGGTGATCGGCTTTCGCCTCCGGCGACCGCGGTTCATCGACGGAATGCCGCAGCGCCTCGTCGAGCAGACGTTCCCAGTTGTTTACGTCGACAATTTGGGGCATGGCGTTTTGGGGCGCTCGATCAAGTTACCGTGCAGCTTCGACCTACGTCTCAAACCGACGCCGTGTGGGTGCGGCGCAGCCCTCGCCGTCGACTTCTTTAACTGGCACCGGCCAGGCATGCATGTTCCACGCGGGAACGTCGCGGTTCATCCGGACAGTTAGTGCGCTCCATCGAGTTATCGGTGCGCCTGCGCGCGGGCTGAACGAGGATGTGTGGCAGGTCCGATACAATCGCGATTCTGGCGGCGAAATATCGGCGCGCCGCGCGCCGCCGACACGCGCGGACCACAATTCTCCTTGAATCGCCTGCGGCACCCTGCGATAATCACACGATTCGGAGCGCCGGTAAGGCGTTCTCGGACTTCGGGGGATGGGCCGCCGTTACGGAGGGAAAGTCTAACATGTTCATCAACTGTTTGCGGTGCAAGCGCGCTGCGCTCTTGGGCGTGCTAGCAGTCGTGATGGCCGTTGCACCATTGAACGCCGCCGAGATTTCCTGGGTGCCGGTGTCGGCCACGGGAACCCATGCGATCGTGGGTCGCCAGATCACCATCCCACTGGGCGGCCAGCAGGTCACGTTGGAACTCCGAATCTCCGGCTGGGATCCAGACTTGGACGGCGACCCGCAACTTGGGGCGTACCAGGCGACATTGGACTTGAACAGCCTGAGCAGCGGTACCGGTGTACCATTGCACCCGTTAACATCGCCTAATGAGCAAGCGGGCGCATTCATCATAACTATGCGGTGCACGGTTGGTCAGATGCCCAGTCCGAACGGTCAAAACTGTTCCGCCAACCAGTCATCTTGCCCGGCAGGTGAGTTTTGCATCCCCAATCCAAGTTTTGTTCACTCAGGCACTACGTTTGTAGCGGCAGTGTCCTTTGCGACTCCTCCGTACGCCTTTGGCTCCGCACCTTTCTCCGGAATCGTGGACGGAGGCTTGTCATACTATGGCGGAACGTTGATTCTTGTGATACCACCAGGCGCGGCAGGAACTTATACCATTGGATTCGACTCTAACCCCAACAATACTTTCCTGACCGATTCCGCAGCGGTTGCTTTGCAATCCGTGGAATTGCTGCCCGCGTTGATCACCGTCGGTTGTACCACTGGCGCCGAATGCGACGACGGCAGCGTGTGCACCACCGACACGTGCCTGCGCGATAACACCTGCCAGAACACGCCGACCTACAACGTGAATGCGTTCTGCTGCCACCCCGGCACCGGCGCCCTGACGCCCCTTTCCGACGGCGACGACTGCACCGCCGACGTCTGCGATCCACAGACCGGTTCGGTGACCCATCCCGACGAACCCGACGGCACCCCCTGCGACGATGGGCTCGTGTGTACGCTGAATGACACCTGCGAGGGCGGACAGTGTACGGCGGGACCACCCAACGTACCCTCGGCGGAGTGCTCGGGCGACTTCGACTTCGACGGCGACCGGTCGCTGGACGACCACTTGGCACTTCTTGATTGCCTGCTGGGACCGGGGGAAGTCCACCCCGGCGGCGATTGCATCATCGGCGATTTCGACGGCGACGGCTTCGTCGATCTCGCGGATTGGCAAGGCTTTCAGAACGTGTTCTCCGGGCCGTGAGGCCGCTGCCCCCGCGGGGCACCGGACACCTCCCACCGGCGGGGACCGCGCCGGCCAACTCCACCCCGCGCTGCGAAATCGGCGCTGTATTCAGGGTTGTCCGTATCCGATAAGATGCATACAATTCGGCGGGTAAAGGCCGCGCTCGTCGGCCCGCCCGCCCGGATGCTCCGATGAACGACTGGTTCGAGGCCGAACAACGCGTCGAACGCGCCCAGCAACTCAGCGAGTCGCAACGCTTTGCCGAAGCGCTCGCCGAGATTGATGTCGCTTTGTCCATCAATCCCAACAACGCCGCTTGGCATGCCCAGCGCGGTTACCTGCTCGATGAACTGGGCCAGGTGGCCGAGGCGGTCTCCGCCTTTGAGCGATCGTTGCTCATGGAAAGCGGCGAACGCGATGTCTCCATGGCATTGGGGGTGGCGCTGCTGCAACTGGAACGCTACGCCCGGGCGATCGAGGTGTTCGAAGAGCTGTCGCGTCTGTATCCCGATTTCGAGCCGGCGTACTGCTACCGAATCAACGCCTATGCCCACCTGGGTCAGCACGATCGTGCGGAGGAGATGTTCTACCTCGCGCAGGAACTGAATGCCGAGTGCCCGCATTGTTTCTTCCACATCGGCGCCTCGCTCGCGGATCGCGGACAAACCGAACGGGCGATCTACTGCTGG
This sequence comes from uncultured Phycisphaeraceae bacterium, assembly GCA_964569425.1. GTDB lineage: Bacteria > Planctomycetota > Phycisphaerae > UBA1845 > UBA1845 > JACQXM01. The sequence continues at coordinate 56,085 of CAZMVD010000003.1, read as the reverse complement.
CAACGTGTGCTCGAGTTGGAGCCCGCCTATATCGGCGTCAACCGCCGCATCGCCCAGGCCTATTGCGCGCAGGGGAAGCTCGATCTGGCCCGGGAGTATTTCCTCGAGGAGTTTCGCGAGGATCCCGGCAATACCGACCTGATTTGTGAGTTTGCCGAACTGCTGCTCGCCGCGGGCGACGTGGCCACCGCCGCCGCCAAGTACCTGCAAGTCCTTGAACTGGAGCCGGACCACGCCGCCGCGCAGTTCGCCCTCGGGAGAGTCTGGCTGCAAACCGGGCAATCGGCTCAGGCCCTGACCTGCTTCGATGCGCTGCGAACAGACGAGCTCGACGACAAGGAATTGGCCGAACTGGAGCGCTGCCGCGGCGAGGCGCTCCTGCAGTTGGGCCGCGTGGCCGAAGCCAGGGAGCCGTTGACCAAAGCGGCCGGTCGCGCCGGGGCCGACGCGCACACGCACATGCTCTTGGGCACGTGTCTCATGGCGGATAATCACCCCGCCGAGGCGGCCGACAGCTTTCGGCTGGCCTTGGCCCAAGATTCTCGAAATTGTTACGCCCACAACAATCTGGGTATTTGTTCATTGCGAACCGGGCTGACGGAAACGGGCCTTCTCCATTTTCTAGAGGCGATCAGGCTTAAGCCCGACTTCAAGATCGCATTGTTTCATGCCGGGGTGGCCCATGTGGAACTTGGGCGCTGGCGTGACGCCAAGTCCATGCTGGAGCGAACGCTGAAAGTCGATCCGGAGTTTGTGGCGGCTCGTCAATTGCGTGACCGGCTATGGCGATTTCGCCTGCGGCATACCGCACGGCGCATTCGCAACCTGCTGCTGAGACCCTTGTTCCAATAGCCAACCGCAGCATCGAGCCTGAGCCGGTTGCGGGAAAGCTCGGCCCTTTCTTTCGTGCCGGTTTGACGACCGCCGGAATTGGCTTCTCCGGACCGTTTGCAACCGGGACATTTGCCGGTATGTATGATGCGCTGGGGAGGTGCGTGGCGAATCCCCCTTCCGCGGTCGGAGGAAGCCGGCCGATTTCAATGACTTGCAGAGGCTGAAACCAGGATGAAAAAGGTCGTGTTCGTATCCACCGCTCTCATTATCGGCATGGTGTCCGTAACTTTGCGGGCGCAGGCGCCGGAGAGCGCGCCCAAGTCCGCGCCGCCCCCCACCAAGGTAGACTTGCAGCCCACCGTGTCGCAGAGCATGGCGACCATCGAAACGATCATCGAGGTGGCCGTGCGCAACATCGCGGCGCGCTACAACCTGAACGAAGAGCAGACACGCGAGACCGACGTGTTGATGAAGCGCGAGGTGTACCGCTTTCTGAAAGAACATGAAAGCCAGGTCTGGCCGGCCATTCGCGACCTGCTGTCGTCGCAACTGGGCGCCAAGCCGCCATCCGATCCCAATGAACTAAAGCGCATCGGCGGCGCGGCGGCCCCGCTCGCCAAGCTGGCCGAAGAGGCCATCTTCCGGGCGAACGAAGAATGGCGCACCTACCTCACCCCGGAACAACAGAAAGTGCACGATTTCGATCTTGCGGAGATGAAGAAGAACTTCCAGCAGATCCACCAGAATTTCGACAATTGGGCGCAGGGCAAAGTGGTCGAGGCGCCGCTCTTTCCCCAGCAGCAGGTGCCGGGCGGACCGCCCACACCACCCAAGCCGCGCGAGGGAGTTCCGATCCAAGAGTCGTTCTCCGACAGCCATTTCGACACCTACGTCGAGGACTTCATCAAAGAGTACGATCTCGACCAGGGGCAGATTGACTCCGCGCGTTCGATTCTCAAGGAAACCAAGGAGAAAACCGCCGATTTCCGCAAGGTCAACAAGAACGCGCTCACCCGTTTGACCGCCACCCTGCGCGAGGCGATCGCGGCGCGCGACACCGAGAAAAAGGCACGGGTCGAAAAGGAACGAGAGGAGTTGCTCAAGCCGGTTCACGAACTGTTTTCGCAGATGGATACGCGGCTGGTCGGGTTGCTCAATTCCGCGCAGTTGGAACGCTACCACGCATCGCGGCGCGACTTGCCAGGCAAGACGGCCAAAGCCGCGTCGCCGAAGGAAGTCGCCCCGGTGAAGACGACGGAGCGCGGCGCAGAAAACACGCCCGGTTCCGAAGAGCCGGCGGAGCCGGAAAGCAGCGAAAGCACGCCCTGACGACGTCCCGATGGTGGCGCGGTCCGGCGATGGCGCCGCGCGCCTGACCACTGTTCCTGCAAATGCCGGTCCGTTCCCGCGGTCCCGCGCTTGGCGTGGGCCGGATTGCGTCCCATATCCGCACCGCCGCGTCCGGAATTCAGTTGCCCCTACCTCCGTTGAATCCTACGATTTTTACGGGATGAACCCCGCCGAAGTCGGACGGGCGAATCCTCGTGCCGCGGCCTGCGCCGGCCGTATTGCGCAACGGGAGTTGGTTTGTCATGCGCTCCATCCCGAAGGATCATCCGCTTCGCCGTCACTTCGCCGCGGCCGTGGAACATGCGTTCTGCACCGAGGTCGGACTGTGCGATCCGGACCTCACCGATTACCTGGCGGACCTGCTGGTCAACTTTACGCACATCGACACCTTGAACACCATGCGCACCGCGCGGGGCAAACGTCTTGAACAAATCGCACGGATGCTCGCAGCCATGGCCGATGAGCAGCCCATCAACGCCACCGACCGCGACCGGCAGATGTACCGGCACATCGGCGACTACACGTTGTTCTGGGCGGGCATGTATCCGGAGAACCTCCGGCGCAGCGCTCCTGTCTTGTCCGACGTCCTTCACGACTATGTCGTCCAGGGCAAGCAATCCTATGCGATCGTAGCCGACCTGGCCGTCGAGAAGGATATTCCGCCGCCTCGTCTGTTCCGCTCGCTGAGCGAGGACTTTGAGTATTGCCTGTTCGGTCTGGGTCTGGTGCGAAAGGCCTGGGAGCATCGCGGCGAATCGGGTTCGGAAGGTCACGGCGAACTCATTGTGTAGCGAATTCTGCGTTCGACCGTGCGGAAATCACACCAATCCGAGTACCATTCCCGAGACAATTCCCTTCGTGGCGACCACCTCAAAACGCGCGCTGCAATTCCGGATTTTTCTTGATTTTTGCCGATGATTGCGCATAATAATGGTAGAGGTCATTCGACCTGTGGTTTCGAAGCAAAATGCTCGAAACCAACTTACGCACGAAGCCCCGCGGGCGCGGCGCATCCGTGATCTTGCCGCCGATCGGGGCTTCTGTCATGCGCGAGTGACACGCCGTGGCACCCTCGAACGGCGCCCCGCCGGCACCGGGAAACCCGGGGGACAATGCCCGGGCCATGAGCGAACGGCTCACATGTACATGCCGCCGTTGACGTTGATGATCTGACCGGTGATGAACGCCGCCTTGGGGTCCGCCAGGAAGCGCACCGCCAGCGCGACTTCCTCGGGGGTTCCCAGTCGGCCCATCGGGGTGAACTGCTTGACCTGTTCAATCACCGCCGGGGGTACGGCCGAGGTCATGTCCGTCTCAATGAACCCCGGCGAGACCGCGTTGACCGTCACCCCCTTCATCGCCACTTCGCGCGCCAGGGTCTTGGTGAAGGCCATCAGCCCCCCCTTGGCCACCGCATAGTTGGACTGGCCAAAGTTGCCGATCTGCCCCACGATGGAGGTGATGTTCACGATCCGGCCCCACTTCGACTCGATCATGTTGGGCAGCAGCAACCCGGTGAGATTGAAGGCGCCGTCAAGGTGCGTCACGATCACCTGATGCCAATGCTCTGGGCTGAGCTTGAGAAACGACTTGTCCCGCGTGATTCCGGCATTGTTGACGAGGATCTGAACCACGCCCAGTTGCTTCTGCGCTTCTTCGATCATGTCGGAGACTTGCTTGCGATTGCTGACGTCGGCCTGCAGGGCCACAGCACGACGCCCGTGCTGCGTGATGCGAGCGACCACTTCCTCGGCGGCAGCCCGGTTCGACGCGTAATTGACCACCACGTCGCTGCCGGCTTCGGCCAGCGCCAAAGCGATCGCTCGGCCGATCCCCCGCGAAGATCCCGAAACCAGGCTGATCTTGCCTTTCAATTCCATAGCCTTGCTCCCTCTCCGGAGGCAGGATGACGACAGACCGGAATCCCGCGACAGGAACGACCCTTCAAACAAAACACAGTCTGCGTGTTTCCTGTACCGGTGTCAACGATAATCCATGAATGTGATGGGATTGTGACGCATCCGCGATTGGTGCAACCGCGAAACTGCTCCCGTCAGTTTGACCGGATTGTCGTTGGGAAATGAGCTTGAACCCGGCTGCCGAGTGACGCCGTCACTGCCGACAATCGCAATGCTCACGCCGTCGGATGCCAGCCGGCGTCGGCCCACAAGGTGCCGCTGACGGCCGAGTTTCGCAGCATGAACACGATGGCACTGGCAACCTCATCGGGGCGAATCAGCCGGCGAAGCTGAGTGTTCGGCAGGATCTTCTCGCGAATCAACTGGTCGCCCATGGAACGCACCATCGGCGTATCCGTAAAGCCCGGATGAATGATGGCGCAACGGACGCCGAAGTAGATGGCTTCCTTGGCCAACGTCGCCTGCGCCCCCTCCAACCCGGCTTTTGCAGTTGCATAAGCAATCTGTCCGCGATTGCCCACCGACGAAATGGACCCGATCAGCACAATCGCGCCCTGCATGGTCTCCTCGGGCGCCCACTGGGAAAGCCCGCGCTTGGCGCGGTCCACCGCGACCGATGCCACCATCCGCATCGCCCAATAAATGGGAGCCACGAGATCGACGTCGATCACCCGACGAAAGTCGTCTTCGCTGTAGATGTTGGCCGTGCTCGATCCGTTGCGCTGGTCCACCTTGACGCTGAGGCGGTCGCGGGTAATGCCCGCGGCCGGAACGCACAGGCTGACGGGGCCGGACCTTTTTTCCATGTCCGCGAACACCGCCTCGCGGAAGGCGCCGTCGGTAACGTCTCCGCGATAGGGAATGAGTACTTTGCGACCCAGTTCCTCGTTGATCTCGTCACAGAAAGACTCGACGTAGTCGACCATGTCAACCACGCCGACCGCCTTCACTTCCTCGGCCGCCAGAAGCCGGCAGACCGCCAGGCCGATTCCGCTGGCGCCACCGGTGATGATCGCTGTTCTTCCCTTGAGCTCCATATCACTCCAACTCCTCAGGCTCGCCTCCTGCGGGCCGCCGTGCCACGCGGCTACAACTGTTCCGACCGTTCCGCCAACCAGTCCACCGCCTGGGGCCACAGCTCGCGGTTGGCTTTGGAGCCCACGGCCATACCGATGTGCCCTGCGGGGAAGTTGATCGACCGGCGATCGCTGGAGCCCACCGCGTCGTTGAACGGGGTGCTCAATCCGCAGGGCACCAGGTGATCGTGCTGGGCGGTGAGGTTAAGGATCGGGCAGGTGATGTTGCGCAAGTTGACGGCGCGGCCGCCGATGCGCAATTTGCCCTGGATCAACCGGTTCTGCTGCATGCAGTATTTCACGAACTGGCGAAACATCTCGCCGGCGACGGGAATGTTGTCGTTCAGCCAGGTTTCCATGGCGAAGAAGTCTTCGAGGAACTTCTCGTCTTCCATGTTCTCGTAGAAGCTGAAGTACTTCTCCACCAGGGTGGACACCGGCTTGAGCAGCAGGAACGACCCCTGAAGCAGGTCCGCCGGGGCGTTGCCGTAGACTTCGATCAGCTTGTCCACGTCGAACACCTTGGGGTCGAGCCACTTGCCCAGCAGGTAGTCCTTGCTCGACCAGTCCACCGGTGCCGCGAGCATGATGAGATTCTGCACCTTGTCGGGATACAGTGCCGTATACATGGCACTCATCGACCCGCCCATGCAGTAGCCCAGGATGTTGATCTTGTCGCGGCCCGTCCGTTCGCGCACCTGATCAACCATGGTGTTCAGGTAGCCGTCGATGTAGTCCTCCATGTCCAGGAAGCGGTCCCCGTCGGTGGGCACTCCCCAGTCGAGGTTGTACGTGTCGAACCCGGCGTTGATGAAGTGACTGACCACGCTCTTGCCCGGCCGCAGATCGAGAATATAGGGACGGTTGACCAGGGCAAAAACCACCAGCAGCGGGGTGGCGAACTCCTGCTCGGCATCGGTGAGGTAATGCAGCAGGCGCAGCTTGTCCAATCGATACACCACTTCCTTCGGCGTGGCGCCAACGCGAACCTGTCGCGCGACCTCCGCCACCTTGGGCAGATGAGTAAGCTTCTTCAACAGCCCTTCCCACTGCCCCTGGACATCTCCCGGCGTGGGCATCCAGGGCGTCCAGGGCATCCAGGCCTGTGCGGTAGCCGTCATCGTGGTGCTCCTTTGACCGGTCTGCGACGGTTCTCCACCGGACCTGGCGGCGGAGCGGTGCCCCCTTCACCCAGGCGGGCTTCCAACGTATCCACTCGCTGCGACAACTTGCCCAGGCGATCGAGCACGCGCTCCTCCATACTGCGCAACACCAGCATGATCGAATCGGTGTCTTCCCGCGTGGGCATTTGGCTCTCGTGGAGCGCCTTCGTGAGATACTCGTTTACTTGCTGCTTGAAGGCCAGCGCGTTGTCCATGGACTTGCGCAGCATGTCCAGGAACGCCTCCGACCCGAGGTACTCCTCGCAATGCTTGGCCCAGACATCGAAAAACGCCTGGCGGGCCTGCCGCATGGCCTCTTCACTGGGCGATGGATAGCTGGCGCCACCCATGCCGGGCGGTGCCATTTTGGACACCATGTCCATCCAGAATCGGGAAAAGGGATCCGTCGAGTTCGTACCGCCGCTCATGCCTGTCCGCCTTCCTGAACACCAAACCGGCGCCCCCGCTTTAACCGGGCCCGCGCCGTCATCAGCCGTCATACCGCTCCACCGCCACCGCCGTCGCCTCGCCGCCGCCGATGCACAAACATGCGATGCCCAGGCGCTTCTGCCGGCGATGCAGCGCGCGAACCAGCGTGTTCACCAGCCGCGCCCCGGTGGCGCCGATGGGATGCCCGATGGCCACCGCCCCGCCCGCCACGTTGACCCGGGCATGGTCCAGCTTGAGTTCGCGGATCGCCACCAGCGGGACCACGGAGAACGCCTCGTTGATCTCAAACAGATCCACGTCGGCCGGTTTGATCTTGATTCTCTCGCAGAGCTTGCGAATCGCGTAGATCGGCGCAATGGTGAACCAGTCCGATTCCATCGCCACATTGGCATGACCAAGGATGCGTGCCGCGGGGGTCAGCCCCAGCGCCTTGCGCTTGTCGTCGTCAAAGACGATCATGGACGCCGCGCCGTCGTTGATCTTGGAAGCGTTGCCCGCAGTAATGGTGCTGTCGGGGCCGAAGGCCGGCTTGAGTGACTTCAACTTGTCGTCACCCTGGAACTTGGCCAGGTCTTCGTCACGCTCAACCAGGGTCTTGGTCTTGCCGCTGGCGACTTCCACGGGCACGACCGTGGTGGAGAAGAACCCCTCATCCCACGCGCGAATGGCGCGATGGTAACTCTCCGCCGCGAAGTTGTCCTGCGCTTCCCGTGAGATCTGATACTTGTTGGCGCACTGATCCCCGCAGGTGCCCATGTGCCGGTTGGTGTACACGTCCCACAGGCCGTCGTAAATCATGGCGTCGATCAATTCGCCATGACCCATGCGGTAGCCGGTGCGCGCTTTGCGCAGCAGATACGGCGCGTTGCTCATGCTCTCGCAACCGCCGGCAACCACCAGGCTCGCGTCACCGCATTGAATACCCTGCGCCGCGAGCACCACGGCCCGCAAGGCCGAACCACAGACCTTGTTGATCGTGGTGGCGCCGACCTCCACCCCCAACCCCGCCCCCAGGGTGGCCTGTCGCGCCACGTTCTGGCCCAGCCCGGCACCGATGACATTCCCGAAAATGACTTCGTCGACCTCGCGCGACTCGACGCCGGTCTGGCGCAAGGTCTCGCGAATCACGGCACTGCCCAACTGAGGGGCGGTGAGCCCGGCCAACGAGCCGTTGAACGTACCGAAGGGGGTCCGCACGCCACCGGCGACAAAGACGTTCTTGAGCATAAATCACTCCGAAAACGCCGTTCTTCCACTCGCCGCAGCACCCCAACTGCCGTTCGACGGCCCGCTGAGCCGGCGCACGCACTGCGCCGAGACTTGCCGAGCGGCGGAGTAGCTGACCGGATGGCGAACTCCCGCCGCGGACGGCTCGACGTTACTTCGTCGGCTTCTGCGCGGGCTTCGAGGCTGCGGTATCGCTGATCGTGGATTGGCAGAACGTCGCCCAGTTTTCCATCACCCGGCGGCCGGCCTTGTTGATCGCGTTGAAATTCGTGCGCAGCGCGTTGAATCCCGCGTCGAACAGGTCGTGCGACTTGCGATAGAAGTCGCCCTCGCCGCCCTTCATGGTCATATCGCACGCACCGCGGAAGACGTCCATCCCCGCCTGCATGCAGGTGTTGAACGACTCGGCGGCCGTGTGCATGTTCTTGCCGACAAACGGGAAGAACTCCTTGGCCACCTTCTCGCCCTGGCCGAAATACGCATCAAACGTGGGGTTGGTCTTCTCCCCGCCGATGGCGTCAAACCAGGATTCCTGCATCCGGCGTCCGGCTTCCATGGAAACCCGGGCCGTGTCCGCGATCGTGTCAAACATCTGGGTCATGCTCTCTTTGGTTTCGGCTACCATGTTCATTTCGTCCTTCCACAAGAGGTCTACAAACGGGGGCCCAAGGGCACGCTTCACCGTCCGATCACCATACAGTATACTTCTTTGTGCGTTCGCGTCAAGGAAAAATAATGCATACGCACAAATCGGCATGTTTTTTTGCAAACTTTTGAAAGAAATAGACTTATGAATTAGTCGAACGGCCAATATTGACAATCGTGCGCGAATGCACTATGCTCAGCGTCCCTTAATCACCAGCGTTCCAGGGGATCCGACGATGAACCAAACCGTGGCCCGCCAACTGCTCCAGATCAAGAAATACCCGAATCGCAGGTACTACGACACCACGCGCAGTTGCCACGTGACGTTGCAGGAAGTCCACGACATGGTGGTCGGCGGACACGACGTCATCATCACCGATTCGCGAAACGGCGATGACATCACCAACCTGGTCCTGCTCCAGATTCTCCTCGAAAAGGACCAGCCCAAGCTGGACCTGTTCCCCTCGTCGATCCTCCTGCTCATGATCCGCTCCAATCACCAGGTGTTGCGTGCCTCGGTGGAGCGGTTTTTCGGTCCGTTCATGTCCATGCTGGCCACGTCGCAGAAGCAGTTTGAAGGTTACGTCCGGCAGGCCATGCATGGGCAGATCGTCAACCCGCTGCAATGGGCCAGCAGCATGATGCAGGCGTTCTCCGGTGCGGGCGCGAACCACTCCACGTCGCCCCCGCCCGGCGACGGCTACGACGACCACGCGCCCCCGCCGGACGAGACCGACGCCTCGCTCGAGTCACTCCGCACCCAACTTTCCGACCTCCACCGCAGACTGGACGAATTGACCGCATCGCGCGGCGACTACCCTGCACCCGGCCGGGCCGCCGCCCGCCCCCCCGAAGATCCTGCCTGAACCCTCACCCATCCGCCTGTCGCATTGCCATCCGGACGGCCCGCGGGTTCAATGCCCACCGGAAGGATGCCATGAACAGCCCCGACCGCCCGTATACTTTCGATCGCGTGGTGCGCCTGCTGCTCAGCGTGGCGGCTTTGACGGCCGTCTTCCTGCTGATGCGCCACTTGTCGGACGTGCTGCTTCCCTTTGCCGCCGCCGTCATCCTCGCGTACCTGCTGAACCCGCTGGTCACTCAGTTCGAACGCAGGACCGGCAGCCGCGGGCTTGCCGTCCTGATTTCTTTATGCGGGCTGGGTCTTGTCGCACTCGCGCTGATGTCCATTCTCGTGCCCCTTATGCTCGGGCAGGCGCGGCGTTTTCGCGATGATCTCGACCGCCTTCAACGTGATCTGCCCCTGGCCGTCGCGACCGGTGGGCAGGCCGCTGAAAGCGCGCCGGCTCCAACCATGGATGCCCCCGCAGAAGCGGAAAAAACGGCTCTGGGATGGAGCGAATTGACCACCGCCTGGCGACAGTATCGCCAGCACGCAGGCCAAACGTCCCGCGCAGATCGACTTCGAGTGTTACGAAGGGCCGTCGCGGGTACCTATGTCGGCGGAATCATCGATTCGTTACTGCAATACCTTCGCTCGGAGGATTTCCACGCCCTCGCCGCGGAAGGGGTGAAGCGCATCGCCCTCGGCGGATGGACGGTGCTTTCGTTTGGAATCAACATTCTGATCGGAATGGCCGGCCTGATTATCGTGCTCGTCTACCTCGTGTTTCTTCTGATCGATTACCCGGAATATGCACGGCAATGGCAGAGCTTTCTGCCTCCCGCCTATCGCCACGCCATCGTGGATTTCCTGGATCAGTTCAACACCGCCATGCGCCATTATTTCCGCGGCCAATCGGCCGTCGCACTGATCACCGGGGCACTGTTCGTCATTGGCTTCACCCTGATCGGCTTGCCGCTGGCGGTTCCCCTGGGCATGTTCATCGGCCTGCTCAACATGGTGCCCTATCTGCAGTGCGTGGGACTGGTGCCCGCCCTTTGCTTTGCGGCCCTGCGCGCGCTGGAGGGCGACTCCGGCCTGGTCATGTCCATCGTCTGGGTGATGGTTGTCTTTGTAGCGGTGCAGGTGATTCAGGACGCGTTGATCGTACCCCGGGTCATGGGCCAGGCGACGGGCCTTCGTCCCGTAGCCATCATGCTCGGTGTGTTTGTCTGGGGCAAGCTGCTCGGCTTCCTTGGCCTGCTGCTGGCGATTCCCCTGACCTGCCTGGGCATTGCCTATTACCGCCGTTATGTGCTGCGGCAATCCGCGGCTCCGGTCTCCTTGCCCAGCGGGTAACGGCGGCTGTCTTGCCCGAATCCGACGGTCGCCGCGCCGTTGACGACGGGCCGGCCTGCCGGTTCACCAGCAGACGCAAACTGGGATTCCTTTCGCTGACTCGGCGCCGCCCCATTACCTTCACAGCTTTGAGACGGGGGTACGTCTGCGCCTTTAGGGGCTCTGGCTAGCGCCAAAACCGGCGCCTGTAAAACACGGCAAGTTGGCCGTGATCCGGGCCTACGGGTATCCTGTTCTCCCGTGACGGCTGTCTCCCCGTTTCGGCAAACCCCACGGTGCGAACGAACATGGCGGAAGCCCAACAGGCCGACGAGTTTCTGGTGCAGGCCATCGCCGCGGGTGATCAGTCCGCGTGGCGGCAGCTCATCGACCGCTATCACGGCCGGCTGCTGGCCTTTGCCCGCGCCCGCACCCGGAGCCTGGCCGACGCCGAGGACCTGGTGCAGGAGACCTTCGTCGGATTCCTCCAGTCGCTGGCGCGCTTCGATGCCGCCCGCTCGCTGGAGACCTACCTATTCACCATTCTGCGTTACAAGCTCTACGACCTGCTGCGCAAGCGCAAGGAAACGCTGATCGCCGAATCGCCCGACGGCACCGACTGGTGGGACCAGGTTCTGCCATCGTCCACCGAAACCCCCAGCGGCCATGCGGTCCGCGCGGAAACATCGCGCCAACAGGAACACCGGCTCGCCGACCTGCTGCGTCGCCTGATCCACGAACTGCGCGATCGCGGCGCCTTTCAGGATCTTCAGGTGATCGAACTGATCTTCTACGCCGGTCGTCGCAACTTGGACATCGGCGAGCTGCTGGACATCGACCAGAAGGCCGTGGCCGGCGTGAAGTTCCGCGCCATCCAGAAGTTGCAGAAGTACATCGCCGAAGAGGACCCCGATGCCTTTGCGGAATGGGACGAGCATGAATCCGACGTAACCGTCGCCCGCGTGTGGCGCGCGCACCGGCTGACCTGCCTCAAACGATCCACCCTGGGCGCCTACCTGCTGGACGTGCTCGAGGACCCCTGGCGCGGCTACACCCAGTTTCATCTCGACGTCGTGGCCTGCCCGTTGTGCGTGGCCAATCTCAATGACCTGCAGACCGAGCAGGACGACGACGTAGCGCCGCCCGACACCGAGCGCATGTTCCAGTCGAGCGTCGGGTTTCTGAAGCGTTCGGGCTGACCGGCGCGCGGTGCCGCCGGTGTTTCCTCCGGCGGCGCGCGCTGCGAATTCGAATCGGCCCTTCAATCTTCCGTTACGGACACGCCGGACAACTCGCCGGATTCGGCGTGAACGGGTACGTGTTCCCCTGGAACGCCTGAAGCAGAATGAACACGTCCGCGATGTTCGTGATCCGATTCAAGCACGGATCGACGCTGCTCACCGACTGCACGTCCACCACGGTGATGTGCGGCGCCGTGGGCAGGCTTTGAAACTTCTGCAACGCCGCCAGGAAGTCGTTGGCATTTACGATGTTGTTTGGCGCCGTCCATTGCACGCCGTCGAAGGCGCCCACCGTGTCGCCCCAGAACTTACCCCCGGATGGCTGGTCGATCGTGCTCACCGCCAGCGGCGCCGAAAAAGTCGTGCCGTCATCGGTGGCGGTCACCTCGTACGTCGCCACCGGCATGATCTCGCAGTCCCCGCCATGCACCACCGGCTCGGTCCACTGCCGCATCACCGGCGCGGGCACGATCTGTGCCAGGCCATTGGCATCCGGCTCGCCCACCCAGCCCACGTCCACCGCCGGGCCGGGGCTGGTCCGCGTCACCTTGAATGCCACCGGCGCCGCCGGGTTGTTCGGCGCGAAGGAGATGTAACGGTTCTTTTTCACATCGTGCGGTGCCGGCGCCGCCAGCGGCGTCACCGGGCACCCGCATTGCGCGATCCGATAAACAACACCCGTCGAACCGTTGGGCGCCAATGCGTCCGACGCCAGCACGTAGACCTCGCTGTCCTCGTCCTCGCCGAACCCCTTGAGGAACTGCCCCAGCGGAGCGCCATCAGGACCGATGACGAACTCCCGCCGCTCGTAGGCGTTCGGCCCGGTGGTCTGGAAATAGTACAACCGGCCCGTGGGGCCGAAGTTCGCACTGAAATCGCCGAAGATGTACAAACCGTCCAGGCCGGGGCTCGCCGTCCCGCGGTAGACATATCCCCCGACCACCGCAAGCCCGCCATCCACGTGCTCGTACTCGCTGACCGGGTTCAGCAGCGGCTCGCCCAGCGGACCGGTGGTAGCGCACATCGCCGGCGGATTGGTCGTATCGAACGGGTCAAAGCAATGGAAACCCTCGCGGATCACCCACCCATAGTTGCCGCCCAATTCCACAATGTTCACTTCCTCATATAGATCCTGCCCGACGTCCGCGAGGTACAGGTCGGCGTTCGCCCGATCGAACGAAAAACGATAGGGGTTGCGGAAGCCATAGGCATAGATCTCATCGAGTCCACTCACACCCACGAACGGATTGTCCGACGGAATGGCGTAGGCCAGCGGCATCTGCGGGGGACTGTCCACGTCGATGCGCAGCATGGAGCCCAGCGCCGTGTCAATGTTCTGGCCGTTGCCCGTCGGCCCGTGCGGCAGGTTGGGATCGTGCAGCCCGTCATTGGCTCCGCCGCCGTCCCCCAGGCTGAAGAACAGGTACCCGCCCGGCCCGAAGGCCACGTGCCCCGCGTTGTGGTTGAACTCCGGCTCATCCACGCTGAACAGAATGATCTCGGAATTCGGGTCCGCCACGTTGGGGTCTCCGGAGACCTGATACTCCGCCAATACTTCGCTGTGGCAGCCGACAATGAAACCGTTGGGATCGTTGCACGACTCCTGTGGGTCGCCCGCCCGCGGCGCGCTGTAGCGAATGAAGAACCGCCCGTTGTTCGCATAATCGGGATGGAACGCCAAACCAAGCAACCCGCGTTCATCAAAGATCGGGCTGAGCGCCGGCAATTTGGCCGTGACGTCCAGAAACGGCGTGGGCAGCAGCGTGTCATGGTCGATGATACGAATCAGCCCCGCCTGATCGACCACAAACAGCCGGTGCGAACCATCGTTGGCGGAGGTGAGCGACACCGGCGAAATCAGTCCGGAAGCAATGAGGTCCAGCCGGATGCGGATGGGCGGAGAATCGCACGTGTCATCGCCCTCGTTGCAGGTCTCGCCCGGCCCGCAGGGGTCACCCGTGGACACGCAATTGAGCGTCGCGTGGCACATCTCGCTGCCGTTGCAGAACATCCCGTCATCGGGGCAGTTGCCGTCGTTCGGCGTGAACACGCAGGTGCCGCCTGCGCACGTGTCGTCGGTGCAGGCCACGCCGTCGTCGCAGTCGTTGTCGTCGTCGCATTGCAGGCACGAATCGCTGCCTTCATCACAGATCTCGCCCGGCGGGCACGGGTCGCCGCTGGAGACACAACCCAGCAGGCTGCTGCAGCTTTCCGTGCCGTTGCAGAACATCCCGTCGTCCGGGCAGTTGGCATCGTTGGGCGTCGATTCACAGCATCCGCCGCTGCACACGTCATCGGTGCACGCGATGCCGTCGTCGCAGTCGCTGTTGTCCATGCAGGCATTGAGCACGAAGGCCGTCCCCGCGTTGTTGTGGAATGTCGCGGCGCCGGCCGTCAGCGCGTAGTTGGCCGCGTTGTTCGTGCTCATCGCCGACGCCACCCCCTGGAATTGCAGCGCCTGCACGCAGGTCGAGGGCAGCGTACCCGGATAGGGCGGGCCGAAGTTGCCGTCCGAGTCGTTGTCGATCGCCCCGTTGTTCGGTCCCGTGTAGTTCGCCCCGCCCCAGCTCAAACGCCAGTAGATCACCGTTCCGGTATCCGTCTCAAACGTCAGGCTCCCTGCCGCCAGGTACGACGCCGGGATGAGATTGGCCATGGAGAAATTCGCCACCGTCGCGGGCGTGGTCTTGCTCAGAAACCCCGCGCTCGCGATGAGAATGCGCGCGCCCGCGGCGCCGTTGGGTACGCTGGTCGTAAAGTCCACGATCAAGACCGGATTCTGCCCATTGGCGTCCCAGGCGCGCATCCGCGCCGGCGCCACCAGGTTCTGGCCGGCAAATCGCTGGCGTAGTTGGATGGCCTGCGCCGTCGTATCGCCGTTGACCCCGCCGATCACCTGCTCGATCTGCATCCAGTGAAACGTCGCCGACGCGGGCCCCGCCGCCAGCCCGAACACCATCATCGCGCCCCAAACCCTGCCTGTGAAATGGCCTCTCATGATCGCTCCTCCGGAAGATGTCTCTGGCAGGGTGAATTCGCACAGATTGCGAACCGCACCCGATGGGGAAATGTTGCCGCCACCGTTTTCCTTGCAGCGAGATCCCAGGGTCACACGGACGTATTCAAAACAGTGCTCGAATATCGTCGAATGCGAAAAAACAAGGCACCTACATCGACCGGATTACGCTACGACTGCAATACAACGGCCCAGCCCCGTTCGCACCGATGATCTACGGCTTTTGAACCGAGAATGCGACAGCAATCACGCCTCGGCAGTGGACCCGCGGGGCCGGGGACGGCGTCGCCCAAAGACTACACCCTTGGTTTGCGCCTGGGTTGATTGGACTTTTTGGGTTTGATGGGACTGGCGGTCCGAGGGCGATCCGCCGCCACTGTGTCCAGCTCCGGCATCGCTTTGAGTTCCTTGAGTCGATCGCGCAGCCGCGCCGCGCGCTCAAACTCCAGCGCCTCGGCCGCCTCCAGCATCTCGGCTTCCAGCAGCGCGATCAGTTCCGTGCGGTCGAGTTGCTCTTCAGAGGCCGCGATGGCTTCCGCCGCCACCTTGTGCGCGCTCACCATTCGCTCCAGGCTGTGGCGGATGGCCTTGTGGATCGTCTCCGGCGTGATCCCGTGCTTGTCGTTATACGCCATCTGAAGCGTGCGCCGGCGGTTGGTCTCGTCCATCGCCCGCTGCATGCTCGGCGTCACCCGGTCGGCGTAGAGCTTCACCTCGGCGTTCACATTTCGTGCGGTGCGCCCGATCATCTGCACCAGCGAAGTTTCGCTTCGCAGGAAACCCTCCTTGTCCGCATCGAGAATCGCCACCAGCGACACCTCCGGCAGGTCCAGCCCCTCGCGCAGCAGGTTCACCCCCACCAGCACGTCGAACTTGCCCTCACGCAGTTCCTTGAGAATCTGCACCCGCTCCAGCGTGTCGATATCGCTGTGCATATACCGCCCGCGCAGCCCCTCCTGCTGAATGTACCCGGCCAGGTCCTCGGCCAGTCGCTTGGTCAGCGTGGTGACCAGCACACGCTCGCCCGCCGCGGCGCGTTCCGCGATGCGCCGCAGAATATCGGCCACCTGCCCGCGCGCCGGAAGCACTTCGATCGGCGGATCCACCAGCCCGGTGGGGCGGATGATTTGCTCGACCACCTCGCCGCCGCACTTGTTCAACTCATACGGGCCCGGTGTGGCCGAGATGAACAGCACCCGGTCCCACATGCCCTCAAACTCTTCGAAGCGCATGGGGCGGTTGTCCAGGCAGCTCGGCAGCCGGAAGCCGTGGTCCACCAGCGTCTGCTTGCGCGCCCGATCGCCGTTGTACATCGCGCCAAGCTGCGGAACTGTGGCGTGCGATTCGTCGATCACCAGCAGGAATTCTTTGGGAAAATAGTCCACCAGCGTGTAGGGCTTGGCTCCGGGCGGCGTGCCGTTCAGGTGCCGCGAGTAATTCTCAATGCCCGAGCAGTAGCCCACTTCGCGGATCATCTCCACGTCGTAGCGCGTCCGCGCCAGCAGCCGCTGCGCCTCCAGCAGCTTGCCGTGCCGCCGCAGTTCCATCACCCGCTGGTCCAGCTCGTCGAGTATGCCCTGCGTGGCCGCGGCGATGCGCTCCTCCGGCATCACGTAGTGCACCGCGGGGAAAATGAACAGCCGGTCGAGCGCGCCGAGCGACTGGCCGGTCAGCGGATGAAACGCTTCGAAACGCTCCAGCTCATCGCCGAACAACTCGATACGATAGGCGCACTGTTCATGCGCCGGGTGCAGTTCGATGATGTCCCCGCGCACCCGGAACGTGCCGCGTTTGAAATCCAGATCGTTACGTTGGTATTGCAGGTCGATCAACCGCCGCAGCAGCGCGTCGCGGTCCATTGACTGCCCTTTTTCCAGCAGGATCACGCTCGCCTTGTAATCCTCCGGCGAACCCAGCCCGAAAATGCACGACACGCTCGCCACGATGATCACGTCGCGCCGCGCCACCAGCGCGCTGGTCGCCGCCAGCCGTAACCGGTCGAGGTCGTCGTTGCGCGAGGCGTCCTTCTCGATGTAAATGTCGCGCTGCGGAATGTACGCCTCGGGCTGATAGAAGTCGTAATAGCTGACGAAATACTCCACCGCGTTGCGCGGAAACAACTCCCGAAACTCCTCGTAAAGCTGCGCCGCCAGCGTCTTGTTGTGGGAGATGATCAGGGTGGGCCGGTTCAGCGCCGCCAGCACGTTCGCCACCGTAAACGTCTTCCCCGATCCGGTGACACCCAACAGGCACTGGTGCTTGCGCCCGCGGGAAATGCCCTCCCGCAGCCGCCGAATCGCCTCCGGCTGGTCGCCCTGCGGCGCAAACGGACTGACCAGTTCAAACGCCCCGGCTTCGTCCTCTCCGGCACCAAAAAGACTCATGAACTCACGCCCGCCCCAGCGAACCGAAAAACGCCCGGATGTCTTCCGCCAGCAGCGCCGGCTCCTCCATCGCCGCAAAATGCCCCCCGCACGGCAGCAACGTATACCGTCGCACGTCGTACATGCGCTCGGCCCATTCACGCGGCGCGCGGTCAACCGGCTCCACCGTCAGGCACACGCCCGTGGGAACCCGCACTCTCGTCCCCCGCGGGAACGGCCAGACGGCGTGCCGCTGTTCATAATAGTGGCGCATCGACGAGTTGATCGTCTGCGTCATCCAGTACAACGTAATATTGGTTAACAATTCGTCCCTGGTGAAGCGCCGCTCGACGTCGCCGCCGCAATCGCTCCACGCGCGGTACTTCTCCACGATCCACGCCGCCAGCCCCACCGGAGAATCGTTCAACCCGTACGCCAGCGTTTGCGGACGGGTGCCCTGAATGTGACCGTAGCCGTTTTCCTCCTTCTCCCATTCGTCGTTGAGCTGGACGTACTCCTTCTCCGCGTCGGACAACGGCGGATCTTCAGGTCCGATTTCCGGGCGAACGACCGCGGTGACGTGAATTCCGATCAGGTTCTGCGGAAACCGCAGCCCCAGCCGGCTGGTCACCCCCGCACCCACGTCGCCCCCATGCGCGCCAAACCGTTGGTAACCCAGCACCTCGGTCATCAGCTTTTGCCACCGTTCCGCTGTGTCCATACTCACAAAGCCGCGGCGCCGCGGTGCATCAGAGAAGCCGAAGCCGGGCAGGGATGGAATCACCACGTCGAAGGAATCAAATCCGTCCGTCCCGCCGTGCTGCGGTGCCGTCAGCAGCGGCACCAGCTTCAGCAGCTCGAAGTAAGTGCTCGGCCAGCCGTGGGTCAAGATCAGGGGCAGCGAACGCTTCCCGCCGCCCTTCGCGTGGACAAAGTGAATGCCCAGCCCGTCAACCTCGGCTCGATATTGCGGAAACGCATTCAGCCGCCGCTCCTGCGCACGCCAGTCAAACCCGTTCTGCCAGTACGCAACCAGCTCCCTCAAATAGGCCAGGTTCGTGCCATAATCCCAACCGGCGCCCGGCAGTTCATCCGGCCAGCGCGTGCGTCCCAACCGATCACGAAGGTCATTGAGCATCTCGTCGGCGACGGACACAGTAAACGGCTGAGTTTTCACGGTTTCAGCATCCCCACCATAGGACATTGCCCCGCGTGGCGTCCGGCCGAGACGGCCCTCGAACCACTACGTGGGGCAACACCGGTTGATGTCACCGCACGGCGTTTGCCTTGACGATTCCGCGCCGTTTTCGTATGTTCCCGACCGCCCAAAGCCCCCATCGTCTAGTGGCCTAGGATATCAGGTTCTCATCCTGAAGACAGGGGTTCGAGTCCCCTTGGGGGTGGTTACGGAAGTCCTCCCGACGCTTTACCATCCGACGGGACCAGCGGGGCGGGACTTCCCCGCCCTCCTCGTCTTGTTTCTTCAGCCAACCGCCGGACAAAGCGACCGCCGCACCATTCCCGTCAGACGCCAAACCCATAAGGCAAAGTCAGCTCATGATCGGACCTGATTCCATCAGCCAATCCACCCGTGCCCAACGTCGCAAACTGATAAATTAGGGTGACTTTGACAATAAAGACAACCTATCTTACATCCAATGAGACCGGGCCATGGTCGAGGGGGGGGAGGGGATGCAAGCGGCCGTTCGTACGCCAAGGGGAATCGATCCCGCGGTTGCCTTTTCTGGGACGCCACCACATCCGGCCCAGCCGACCGCTACCTGCCAGACATTTACGAACGTCTCAGTTCGAACCGGCAGATATCCAAGTCCTCGCGGCGCGCGTCACCGTGACTTGGAAAGGGGGCTTCGCATGTGTTTCCGAAGACCGTATCGAAGGTTATTCCTGTCCGTAACGCTTATCCTGGCAGGCTGCGGTAACGGCACTCCTGGCAGTGCGGGAGGTTCTCTCGGCTCGGGGATCATCAGCAACGAAGGTGAGTTCCGGGGCAGCGCCCAGGGTATCGGCGCCTATCGCGAATTATTAACCCCCGACGAGGCATACCACCTGCTCCGCCGCGCCGCGTTCGGCGCCACCGCCGATCAGGTGAACCAGGCGACCTCCCGGGGGCTCACGCGGACTGTCGATGACTTACTGACGGTCAAGCCGGTGCCGGAGACGATCAGCGCGCTCGCCGAGTCGTTTGAGGATGACATCCCACGTCGATGGCTGGTTCATTTCATCGACGGCCCGAACCCGTTGCAGGAACGCCTGGCGCTTTTCTGGCACGACCGATTCGCCACGGCGCGCCGCGTACTGGGCGATCGCGATCGCGGACTGCCCGTGCTTCACTGGGAAATGTTGCGCCGCAACGCACTCGGCGATTATCGCCTCTTCCTGGAAGAGCTGACCATCGACCCGCTGATGCTCATCTGGCTCGATGGCGCCAACAGCCCCAAGCAGAACCCCAACGAGAACTACACGCGGGAATTCTGGGAACTCTTCACCCTCGGACGGGACGTGCTGTACACCGAAACGGACATTCGCGAAGGCGCCCGCGCCTTCACCGGCATCACGCTTCTGCGCGAACGGGACCAGGATCCACGCCCCATCTACGACCTGCTCAACCACGACGAAACCCCGAAGGCCATCTTCCCCGGTCGCGCCCCGGCGGCCAATTACGACTATCGCGCGGTCATTGACCTGACGCTTGATCAGCCCGAGGCCGCACGCTATGTGGCGCGCAACCTGTTTCAGTATTTCGTGCACGATCATCCCTCCGACGCGCTGGTAAACGAGCTGGCCAACGGGTTTGCGGAGTCCGGGTTCGAAATCGCCCTACTGGTCCGGCGGATTCTGCGGTGCGAGGCGATGTTCTCGCCGGAGGCGCGCGGCGGACAGGTCACCTCTCCGGTCGAGCACGTCGTCAGCGTCGCCCGAACGCTCGACATGCACATTCACAGCGAGGAGTCGCAGACGGCGGTACTCGAGCGACTGGCCCGCGATCTGCGCCTGGCCGGACATGAACTGCTCAATCCCCCCGGCGTGCAGGGCTGGGGAGAAAACGCCGCGTGGCTGGAAGATCAATGGGTCATCAGCCGCATCTCCGCGCTGGGCCGGCGCATGGAATACGGACCCGACCGTACCAGCAACCTGCCCTATCATCTCTTACCCCCGGTCGAAACCTGGGAGCAGCGCGACATCAGGGCGGCGATCGTAAATGCCCTGGCCGCCGCCTTTCACATCACCCTGACCGAGGAAGAACGCACCATCTACATCGAGGTGCTCGACCAGAACGGCTGGCTGGCATTTCACCTGGAACAACCCGACCGCCAGCCGCAGCACGTCATGGAGTTGATCCGTCTGATGGCGATGGATGATCGTGTCTTGGGTCGTTGAGACTTTCACCGCCGAGGTGGCATTGCGCCCTGCCGCACCCACCCGGTCTCGGGAGGAATCCACATGAACGGATGCCGGGAATGTCAAGTTCTTTCGCGCCGCGCCTTTCTCGGAAAGGCCGGTCTGGGCATCGGCACGCTTGCGCTCGCCGACCCCATTCTGCAACTGGTCGCCTCGACCTACGCCCAGACGTCGGGCGGCTCCGGCAATCTGCTGGTGTTGTGCCAGTTGAACGGCGGGCTCGACGCGCTGAGTTTCCTGGCTCCCTTCCAGAATCCCGTATATCGCAGCAATCGGCCGCAGCTCGCGTTGTCCGAGTCCGAGGTGACGCCCCTCGCCGATCATCCCGAGTACGGCATCAACAACCAGTTCAGCTTCTTCGCCGAATTGTACGCCCAGCGGCAGCTCGCGATCATTCAGCAGGTCGCCTATCCCGAGTCCAATGGTTCGCACTTTGAAAGCCAGGACATTTACGAGTACGGCGTACGCCATCTCGGCTCCGGACCCGGCTCCAGCATCACCTGGTACGAACGCCTGCGCCGCAGTTACTTTGACCAGCCCTTCGGCGTCCTCGACACGCGAACGGTGGGCGATCCGCGAAACTATGGTTACCCGGACAGCACCTACCGAAAAGCAGCCCAGGAAGCATTCGGACGCCTGGCGCGCCTCCAGCGAAACAGAACCGGCATGCAGCAGGCCATCGCCGACACCTACGATCGCATCGACTCACGCGGCGCCGATATTCGCGCCCGCACCCAGGACTTCACATCAACCGGCGAGGCCCGCGGCGAGTTCTACCGCGCCGCCCAGCTGGCCTCGGCCGACCTCGGCACCCAGATCCTGCGCTTGAGCTACGGCGGGTTCGATACCCATGCATCGCAGATCGACGCCAACCAGCAGTTGTTTCCCCGCTTGAACGGCGATTTTCAGCAGTTCGTCAACGACCTGAAAATGCTGGGACTCTGGGAGCGAACCTGCATCTGCTTCTACACCGAGTTCGGACGACGCAACGCCGAAAACGGCAGCCCGGGAACCGACCACGGACACGGCGGGCACATCATCCTGGCCGGACCACACGTCAACGGCGGCCTGCACGGCCAGCCCGTCTCCTCCGCCGACCTCAATGAAGATTCCCTGCCCTACTACGTCGACTTCCGCGCCGTCTTCAGCGCCTGCATCCGTGAATGGCTGGGGTTCGATCCGCGTCCGATCTTCCACCTTGACGGCGAGACCTTCGATGAACAGATTGGATCGGACCTTTTCACCTGACCTGTCAGGCAGGCTCCGGCGTACCGCACCGTCAGCCCGCAGGCACATGGGAAGGAACCACAGGATGAGCAAGTACATCCTGACCTCGCTGATCGCCTTTGCAGGCACGATTCCGACGGGCCGCGCTCAGGAGGTCCTCTTGCCCGACTTCGAAATCTCTACCTTCGCCGACGGGCTGCGGCAGCCGGGGGCCATGGAATTCGCGCCGGACGGCCGGCTCTTCGTCGCCGAAAAGGGCGGCGCGATTCGGGTGATCGAAGATGGCCGCCTGCGCGAAGAACCATTCGCACAATTGGCGGTTTACGATTTCTCGGAGTGCGGCCTGCTGGGCCTGGCGCTGGATTCCGAGTTCGCCCGGACCGGCCACGTTTTTCTGTTCGCCACCGTCTCCAGCAGCGAGCAGCAGATCCTGCGCCTGACCGACGAAGGAAACGTCGGCGTCGAACTGACGGTGATCGCGGATAATCTGCCTACTTCCGGCCAGAACCACAATGGAGGATGCCTGCGCGTGGGGCCCGATCGTCACCTTTATTTTTCCATTGGCGATGTCGGTATTCCGGAGCGAAGCCAGGACATGCGCACCCTGGCGGGCAAACTCGCGCGCCTCCGCCTCGATGGATCAGTCCCCGATGACAATCCCTTCGCCACACCCACCGGAACGCCGCGCGCCATTTACGCCCTGGGGTTCCGCAACCCGTTCCGTTTCTGTTTCGCGCCGGACGGAACGCTGTACGTCATGGACGTAGGTTCCAACGACGATGTCCGACGGGAGGAAATCAATCTCGTCGCACGCGGACAGAATTTCGGCTGGCCGCTCTTCGAGGGCGCCGGTGACGGTTCCAATGCAGACGTGGTGGATCCAATCCTCGCTTATCACGACGAAGGCGCCTCCATCGCCGGCTGCGCGGTCTATGCGGGTAGTGCCTTTCCCTCAACGTACGTCGACAACCTCTTTCACCTGGACTTCGTCAGCCAGTCCCTTTTCCGCCTGGCGCGGGCCGCGGATGGGACGATACAGCACTCGCGCGTCGCGCTGCTGGACGGTGGCCCGGTCGATCTTACCGAGGGACCCGACGGAGCCTTGTACGTGGCCGGCCTCTTCTCCGGCAGGATTGATCGACTTGCCTATCTCCATGCCCCCGAACCCGAGCTGGATGACGATTCGGGTGATCAGCCCGACACGCCGAACGACATGACTGGTGCCGACGATGTCACCGGACCGGTACCGCGACTCTGTGGGGTATCGTGGTTTGGCGCCGCGGCTTCCGTCCTGTTCGGCCTTCTGACGCTACGGTTTCTCTCGGGTCGCACCGTCCGCCGGTCACCCTGAGTTCCGCCGGGTCGGTAGTTTACCGAGCCGTTTCTCGGTCCCCTCGCTTGCCTTCTTCGAAGTACGTCCCATAGAATCAACCGTGGCGACCGGCTTGTTCCGTTTCGGCGGCCGCATGGCCAGGCGGGGTTGCCGCACGTCGAGCGGGGAAGAAGCGCGGTCCTTCGGTCGAGAGGTCCGGGCCGGAACCGAAGGGGGACACGGTTCGGAGGCGTCGCCCGGCAGGTTCATCCATCCCATCCGGTGCGTCGCGGTCTTTTCGCAAAGGGGTCTCCCATGGTCAAAGCACTTGTCGTATTTCTTTTTGCTGCCTTCGCCTCGTCCCTGGCGCACGGCGCCGCTTACGTGAGCATCGTTCCCGCCACACCCGGCCCATACGTCCCCGGCCAGTCGTTGGAATTGACCGTGGACCTGTTTCAGGATCCCGGCAGCGAGGACCGCCTGCTGCGGCTGATCCAACTTGACTTCAACCACTCTGACCCCGCAATTGGGTTGGAGCATTTCGCATTCGACTTTCCGACGATTCCTCCGAGCAATCTTTATGTTCTGTTTCCAGGGTTTCCCTGGCCGGCAACTGCCTACACTGGGACCTTTCCCAATCCGATGGGCCAACTCAATTTGCCTGGCGACGGCACGCCGTTACACATTGGTCACATGACGATCACCGTCCCATGGGAACCGGGACCTTACGTAATCGATGCCGTAACACCAAAGGACGCGGATAACCCGGATGATGGTGGGTTCTTGCAATATGGTTTCGGCCTTACGCCCGATGACCCACGCAATGAAAGATGGGATTTACTTAACGCCTCCCCCGTTAGCGAAGTCGACGATCTCAACGGCCTCGGCCGTGTGTTCAAATTCTCCGTGATCCCCGAACCGGCGACGGCCATCCTGCTCGGCGTCGCCGGGGCGGGGCTATTCTTCCGCCGCCGCCCGCGCCGCCGCGCCTCTCCCGCGTGACCGGGCAGTTGCCGCGCGGTACAATCTCCTGAGGTAACGGCTCGTGGCTGCCCCGCATTCGAAGCGCGGCAACCCCGGGCGCCGGAGAACGCCATGGCCGATCGACGCACCGACGAACCACGCTACTCCGTGCTGCTCGTCGATGACAACCCCCAGCACCTCGAACTGCTCGGCTTCTACATGGAAGACATGCCCGAGGCGCGGGTCATCACCGCCGCCAACGGCCTCGAAGCCATGAACAAAATCGCAGAAGAGTCGCCCGATCTCGTCCTGCTCGACATCATGATGCCCAAAATGTCCGGCTTCGAGGTCTGCAAACGCATCAAGACCAATCCCGAAACCAAGAATACCATCGTGGTGATGGTCACCGCGCTGAACGAAACCGGCGACTTGGAACGCGCCGCCGAATGCCAGACCGACGACTACCTCGCCAAACCCGTAGACCGCAAGGCGCTCGTCGAGCTTTGTCGCAACCTGCTCGCCGGTCGCGCACGAACCTGACGCACCGGTTGACGCAGCATGGCCAGTACTGAAAACGCCGTTGTGCCGGCGCCCCGCCGCAGCCTTTGCGCTGCGTCTGATAATACTCGGCCGGCCTCGGTATTTTCCTGAACCGGTGCTCCCGATTGCCCGATAACCTTGAGTGGGCACCACGGCCGGAGCCCGCCACGAAAGGAGCTTTTGCCATGTTTCGGAACTCGAAAACGACCATTGCCCGACAGGCCGCGCTTTCGCTTTGTGCCGGCGGCCTGATGTTCGCCGCCGCCTGCAACTCCGCCGCGCTGGAAGCGCTCATCATCGGCCTCGACGCCGCCGCCCAGCAGATCCGCGATGACGACGACGAAGTGACCTTCGGCGACTGGATCGAAAGCGAATTCGACCGCTGGTTCGATTGATCAACTCAACCAATTGCGCGGGCGTTACTTCGACGCCGAATCTACATCCCCTTCCGCCGTGCGCTGCGACGGCGGCCGTTGCCCAGCGTTTCCACCGCGGTCACGTGCAACGGCGGAATGAGCCACGAGCGGTCGCCACCGGGAAAGGCGACGAAGATCTCCGACTTCAGCAAGACCGCCATCCGGGGATTGTACACCTCATAATGCCGGCCGCTGCTGCGCACCAGCCGAAACGGCACGAACGGATCTCGCTCAAGCAATTCACGGATGTTGTCGCGGATCATACGCTCATTCTACGACCCCTGCCCGCCGCCGACCAGCATTCACTGTTCCTCCGCCAAAGGCGTTGCCCGACCTGTTCCAAAACCGAAGGCGTTGCACCCAACCTTTTCCCACGTCGAAGGCACTGCCCCCGACTCTTTCCTGCGTCGAAGGCACTGCCCCCGACCTTTTCCTACGCCGAAGGCGTTGCGGCTTCTAGCCCAGGGTTGCCGCGCAGCGGCTACCCTGGGATCGGTCGCATGTCACGCGTTTCAACCCTGAAAGTGTTGTAGCCTTCAACTTCTGGTCGCGCCTGAGGGCGGCGTGCGTACCGGCCGCGCGGCGGGTTCACCGCCCATTGGTCGAGTGAGCGGTCGATATTCTATAATCGTCTCATCGGTCAGGTGTCGCCCAAACGGTGTCGTATAGGTAACCGCCAGCACATAGCGCCGCGCCGCGGAAACGCTCGCCGGGTCCACCCCCAGCCGGAACTCGTACATCTGCGTCACCTGGTTCCAATGCCGCCGCTGCTGCTCCCGCGTGGTCAACTCGATGTCCCACTGATCCAGCCGCCGCCCTCGGCTGTCGGCGGTGGCCTGCATGTGTTCAAAAAGCTCGACCCGCACGCGCCCCGTAATCATCAGACCCGGGTTGTCCAGCGCGTTGACAGCACGCAGCAGAAGCTCGATACCATCGGGTTGGTCGTCGTCGTCAAAGCTGCGCACCCGCGTAAACGGGTTGACGATTTCCACCCGTTCCGGCATGAGCAGCTCCAGCATGCGGCGCTGGTCCGGGTCGTCCATCGTCGGGCCGGGCGCGGCGCATCCAGAAACGCCCATGGCGAGTACCAGAACGTGAAGGGTCGATCTTGTGCGCATCACCGTAGCGTATCCCGCAAGGTCCGCGGTGCGTGCCCGGCGCCTCCGCGCCGCGAACGCCCCACAAGGTCGAACGGAGTGTATCCCCCCCCTGCGCACAGCGTCAACCAATGCGCTGCCGTCGTCCGGCACGTGGGAATCGCCCTACTCACCCGGCGCCGCGCCGGCGCACCTATCTTGGCTGCTTGCTTCGCCGCCCCCTGGCTCGGTTGCGCCGCTCCGCCCCCGCGACCGGCCGCGCCGTTCCTGCTGGCCGTGCGCTACGATGTTGAACCCACCCTGCGCCCGCGCGCCGCGGCGCACGAATGGGAACGCGTGCGCGCTGATTTTCGCGCCATGGCCGAGGCCGGCTTCGCCGCGGTGATGGCCGTCTACGTCACCGACGACGCACGCTCCCCGATCGAACGAACGGCACGCGAACACGGACTCGCGGTCGCCGAACTCGACCGGCAGTTGCGACGTTTCGTCCTGACCGGTGCGCTGCCCCCGAACGTTCCTGAGCCGGCAGCGCTGCTGCGCTCCCCGGCGCCCTCCGCCAGGGGCCCTTCTCCGCTCCGCATAGTCGAACGCGGAGCCACCCCCGACCAGCGCGAACGATCGGCTAACCTGGCTCACCTGGCAGATTCGTCGATCTTCTTTCTCGGCGGCGATGCCGCCAGTGCCGATCTCCACACCCTCACGCTGGTGCGCGTGGACGAGAACCCGCCCACCTCTCCCGGTTCGCTGCGCGAATCGTGGCTCGGCCAATGGCACCGCGGATTGGCCGAAGGCCGCACCGCCGGCTTGCTCGTCGATCGCTGGCGCGGCACGCAAAATGTGGTGGCCGGGTTGGAAACAGACGGCGCCGGCCTTTCGGTAGCGCAACAAGCCGCCTTGCGCGAACTGGTCGCCCGCGCCGCCGCCTGGGGACCGCGCCTCCACCGCATGCGGGCAGTCCCCCTCGGAAGCGCCGCCGGCCCCGCCGGCGTGCGAATCGTCGGGCTCGAAGGCCGCGACCGGCGCTACGCACTCGTGTGGAATTCGTCCGAATCCGCCTTTGCGCGCGGCGCCGTCGCCCTGCCGGCGCAATTCGGCGCCGAACCGATCCGCCGTGCGGTCGAGGTGCCCCCGGCCCCACGCGACAGCGTTGGTCAGGTGTTCCTGCCTTCCGACGGACGGATCGTGGTTTCCGTCGATTTGCGCCCCGGTGATGCTGCGCTGTACGAATTGTTCTGATGTAACAGCCGTTCGCGACGACGGGGCGCCAAGCCCAATGCGCGCGGGGCCACGCAAGCGTCAGGAGTCTACCGCGGTCTGTCTCGTTGGCCGGCGCTCGCCATTCGACAATCGGCAATCGACAATCCACAATGTCCCCGCCCGGCGTGCCGCGTTGGCTGAACCGACCGGCCGGCGGCCGAAAAGGAGATTCACCGAATGAGCAATGTTCTGGTCACCGGAGGCGCTGGGTTCATCGGCTCACATTTGGCAACCTGCCTTGTCGAGCTGGGCCACCGCGTCCGCGTGTTCGACGATTTTTCCTCCGGCAAGCGCGCCAATCTCGCCCACCTGGGCGATCGCGTCGAAATCGTCGAGGGCGACCTCCGCCATGACGAGGAATGCCTCCGCGCCTGTTACGACGTCGAGTTTGTCTTCCACGAGGCCGCGATCCCCTCCGTGCCCAAGTCCGTCGCCCATCCCCAGGCCAGCCACGAGGTCAACGCCGACGGCACCTTCAACCTCCTTTGCGCCGCGGTCCGCCAGAAGGTGCGCCGCGTCATCTATGCCGCCAGCAGTTCCGCCTACGGCAACAGCGAGGTCTCCCCCAAGCACGAAGGACTCATCCCCCAGCCGCTCAGCCCCTACGCCGTCCAGAAGCTCCTCGGCGAGCACTATTGCCGCGCCTTCTACGAGTGCTACCGTCTCGAATCGATCTCCCTCCGCTACTTCAACGTGTTCGGCGCCCGCCAGGACCCCAAGAGCGAATACGCCGCGGCCATCCCCGCCTTCGTCACCGCCATCCTCCGCGGCGAACCGCCCACCGTCTACGGCGACGGCGAACAGACCCGCGACTTCACCTACATCGACAACGTCGTGCACGGCAACGTGCTGGCCATGCAGGCCAAAGCCACGCATGGCGAATCGGTCAACGTCGCCTGCGGCGGCGCCATCAGCGTCAACCAGGTCATCGCCGCGATCGGCCAACTGGTGGGCAAAAAGGTCAAGCCCCTCTACCAGCCCCCCCGCACCGGCGACGTGAAACACTCCTGTGCCGATATCCGCCTCGCCAAAAAGCTGCTCGGCTTCGAGCCGGTCGTGAGTTTCGAGGAAGGCCTGAAGCGGGCGATCCAATACTACAAGGAAACAGGTAACGTCCAGTGACGAATAAGCCATGGTCCCGATTCCACCGCGAGCCGCGGGCTTTAGCCCGCGCGGACGCCCCGGATTCGGTGCTTGGGACCGCCGCCAAGAGCGGCCCCCCCCGGCACTCATTCCGTCCCTCGCCCCTCAACCTGCGCAGGGAATGCCCTGAACTATGACGCTGAAAGAACTTCAGGCCCTGATCGAGAAAATGTACAGCGCCAAAGACCGCGCCCGCGGCTCCCCCGCCACCTTCCTCTGGTTTTGCGAGGAAGTCGGCGAACTCGCCGCCGCCCTCCGCGAAGGCACCCACGACCAGAAGGCCGCTGAATTCGCCGACGTCCTCGCCTGGCTCCTCACCCTCGCCAACATCAATGACGTCGACCTCACCCAGGCCATGCACGCCAAGTACGGCACCGGCTGCCCCGGCTGCGGCCGCCTCGAATGCACCTGCAACGCCAAACCCTGAACCCGCAGCGCCGCACACCGCAACCGCTTGCTACCCCGCGCGTTGCTACCCCGCGCGCTCCCGATGCACCATCCGCCCTCCCCCCTTCACAAGGGAGGACAGAGGGGGGTCACCCTTGCGCCCCATTCCGTACCGCGATAGCCATGGAGCGGTCCCCCCAAACCGCCCCGCCAACCCCACCCCGCGCAAACTTCCTACCGCGCCTCCACCGCCCCCACTTCGATGGCCGTGTCGGTCCCTTCGGGGCCGCCGACGGTGAGGGTCACGGTGTAGACACCCGGCGCGGCGAAGGTATGCGTCGGGTGCTGCGCGGTGCTGTCGGGCAGCCCGTCGCCGTCGAAGTCCCACGCCCAGGCGGTCACCTCGCCGGCGGACACGTCGTAGAACTGCACCGTCAGTGGCGCCGGCCCGGTGCCCCCCTTGACCCGCAGCCGCGCAATCAGCGGCGTACGGTTCTCCACCACGATATCGAACAAACTTTCGCTGCCGTCCCCCGCGGCCGCGGTGACGAAGTATTGCCACTGCGTGCCCTGTCCGGCGACCACCCACGGGTGCGCGGTGTTGAGCTGCGTGCCCGCCGTTGTACCCAGCAGCGTAAACTTCGGCTCATCCTCCGGCCGGCCGTACACGCGATACTCCACCGCCGCCGCATCGGGCGAGGGGTCCCAAGCGATGCGTGCCAACCCGTTGACACGTTCGGCGCGCACGTTCGCCGGCGGCGCCACCGCCCCGCGAATGGTGACGCGCGGCTGCCCGTCGTCGCGCGGGCTGCCCTTACTGCGGCGCGTGCTGCCCTCGCGCCCCGCGGGAATGGCCGGCGCATCCGACACGTCAATCTCGATCGACACCACGCCGTCTTGGTAAATGCCCCGCGCCGACGCCTGCTCCACGCCCCCGGCGTCCAAGTAATTAACATCGAGCGTGAACACTTCTTCGGGCAAAGCCGTAAGGTCGAGGCGATAGGTGCCGGGCGTCGGGTCATCGACGGAGATTCCGGCGCTGTCGGCCAGGACGATGACCGACGACCCCGGAATGGACTCGTCGAAGTCGCCCGTTACAGGCTCGATGCCCGATCCGGAACCAAGCGGATCAACAAGATACGGTTGGACGCGGCCGGAAACGGAAATCGACAAGACGCCTGCCAATGCACTTCCCTCGTCGATCAACTCCTCGCCCTCGCGTTTGGCAGATACACATGGCTCGCCGAGGAGGAACTCGCAAATCTCTGCGTGGTACTCTTGGGGAAGGAAGCCATGACTGTTGTCACCGTCCGACTGGCTGGGCAACGGCAACTGCGCAAGCACCGATGTTCGAGGCACAGTTCCATCGCCATCACGTTCCTTTTGCGGTCCGAGGAACGACCAGCGCGGCGCCCCATCCGAATAAAGGTCGCCGGAGGACGAATCGCCCACCCGTAACGTCAGCAGGGTCTCTTCGCCCTCTGTCAGAAAGAGTTTGGCATACACTTCCTCGGGCGATCGATTGCTATCATGTCCAACCAGCCGGTAGAGATGACTGTACGGAGCGATGCCGTTATTCAGCTTGTGAAGCACCGACAGGCTTGCGTACCGCCAAGAAAACGGCGACGAACCCCTGTTCAGGAATGGATAGACAGGCATGAGGTCGCCGATACTCTGCAGCTCCGCGTGCAGAAAGTTCTTCCATTCCGTATTGGTGCGCGGTAACGAAAGGCCCAGGTCGCGCACGGCCTGAACACCCGTTTGCTTGTAGAACCCGTCAAAGCCACAAATCCTCTGGAGAAACGAGGACCCCGAGATGAAGTCAGCCAGCCACAGGTCTCCTCCTTCCCACACGATGTATGCAATAGGCGCCCCTTCGTTGGGCGTGCCGACCAAGGCCAGCTTGTCGACATCGCCAGCGTAGGTGTCGCCCTGGATGTACGCGCGCGACAGCAGACCACCCATACTGTGCGCGACGATGTGCACCTTGTCGGCCGGATCGCGCTTGGCGCGGGCGATTCGGGGTAGAAGGTGGTCTCTCCAGGCGCGGTCCACCGGCAACCGCCAGTCCCAGGGAACCAGAACCACGTCAAAGTAGTCGTCCAACAGGCGACGGAGTGATAGCCAGGTGTCGGCGGCCAACGCGTCGATGCCGAAGCAAGCGGGATCGTAGAGCGTCAACGCGTCCTGCGACACGCCGCGCGCTCCCAAACTCGGAAAGCCGCCCCGGGGCGCAGACTTCCGCGTACTTCCCATGATCCCGGCCACCAGGAGTACTGACTGTCTTGGCGACCGCACATGGAGGAATTCCGTAACGGTTGCCCCGCTACGCACGTAAACGTCTCTTTGTTCCGAGTGGAACACCCCCTTGGTGGCCATGAGGGAGTACTTCCCCGGCGCAACATCTGTAAACGAGTAGCGCCCGTTGCCGTCTGTTTGCGCAAGGTGAAAGATCGTCCCGTCCAAATGCACATTCGCATCAGCTACCGGCGCTGCCGGGGCGTTTCCAATGGTCACGCGCCCCTCAATACGTCCGGGCTGCATCGACGGCGCCTGCATCTCAAACTCATTGCTGACGCCCGTCAGACCACCGGCGGACGCCCGCAGGCGAACCCCCGCGCCCGCAGAATCGAGCGAAACTTCTCCGTTCCACGTGCCTCCCACCAAATCAACGAAGCTGCGCGAAGGCACGCCGACGGGTTCGGCCGTCAGGTAAACGCGCAGATTCGCCCCGATGGCGGGAGATGCTCCCGCCATCGCCCGGATCGTCACCGGGATCGCCTCGCCTACCTGGTAAGGGCCGGTGATGGGGTCGAACTCGAAGTGCGTCACCACCGGGCCGGGGTCGGTGCCAGCCTGCACCACCGACACGTCCACAAACGGCGGCGTGGCCCCGGCGGCCGACACACGCACCACCCCCGTCCGCGGGCCGGGGTCGCCGTTGGCGCTGAACGCCAGGAAGATGATCCCCCCATTCACCCCGCTGCCGCCGTAGACGATCCCCAGCCACGGCGCCCCGCCCAGCACCTCCGCCGACCAGTTAATCGTGTTTGGCGATGCGTTGGCAACGACGATGCTGGTTAGCCCCGCGCCCGAAGCGACTTCGCGCATCCAGGGCGTGGCGTACAATCCCTGCCGGTTGTCGAGGACAAAGACGGCCGACTCGCCGCAGCTCGATTGCCCCCTCGCCGAAGGAGCGCCCAACGCCACGGCACAAAGAATCCATCCCATCCAAGAACCGTGTCTTGTTCCTGACCGATTCAACGTTCGCCATTTGATCGGTTCTGGATGCCCTTCACCCGTCAGCATGATTTCGACTCCCCTGTGGCTCTCGCTGCCTCGAATTGCACACTCCCGCCCGCCTCGAACAACGCATTCACTCTGCGAAATCTGTGTAATCTGTGGTCCGTGCTTCGTGTCCGCAGATTGCGCAGATGGACGCAGATTTAATTTTGGTTTTGCATGGGTTGCCACGGTTTACCATCCTCGTCGCCCTTCGCATCACCGACCGAAACAGCTTCATTCTGTCCGCCCCACTCTGGTGGACGCCCCAAGTAATCCTCCCGCTCGCCCCTTCCTCAAACTTCTTCTTCCTTTATCTGCGTAATCTGCGGACTAACCACAAACCGCCGGTATTCGAGCGACGCCGCGCCGAAGTTGATCAGCAGCCCCGTCTCCATCCCCGTCGCCTTCAGGTAGTTGATCACCTGCGCTTCGTGAACCCCCGTCACTTCGCTCACCGCCTTCAATTCCACAATCACCGACTGAAAGCACACGAAATCGGCGCGATAGTCGCACCCCAGCCGCTGTCCCTTGTAGAACACCGGCAACTCCATCTGCGCCGCGAACGGGACTTCCCGCAGCCTAAACTCGACCCCAATCGCCTCCTGATACACCGCCTCGAGGAATCCGCAGCCGAGCTGCCGATGCACCTCCATCGCCGCCCCGATAACCGCATAAGTCCGCGGGTCGCGCTTGGGGTCCGCAGATTGCGCAGATTTCGCAGATCGGGTGGGGATGGGAGCGTGGTCAGTCATCGAGGCCTCTCTACGTCACGGTCGTTGTCCTTGTTTCCTGTTGCTTCCCTGCCCTGTTAACTTCTCATTAATCGCCTCTGCGAAATCTGCGTCATCTGTGGACCAGTCTCCGTTGTCTCCCGCAGATTTCGCAGATTTGGCGGAGGGGGTAGGGATGGGTGAGTGGTCAGTCATCGCGTCCGTTCGAGTTTGAATAGGTTACTGAGTTGGGCCATCGCCTTCATGGCCTGCTCGCTTCTTGCATCGCGTTCTTTGGCCTGTTTTCTCATTGTCTTCCTGCCTCCGCCCTTTTTCGGTTCTGCGAAATCTGCGTATTCTGTGGATCGGTCCGGAACTGGCCTCGCCTTACGCCTGCGGCGTAAAGAGTAAGAAGACAAAGTACAAAACCTAATTAGCGTCCAGGGCCAAACGGAACCCGAAGCCGTTGCTCCGAACGTTCGGGTTGTAGCTGCCGCGGTACGCACAACGCAGGTAGTACGCGATGCTGTACCACGACCCGCCGCGAACAACACGGTACGTGCCCGACGTCGGCCCGCGCGGGTTCGCGTACGGGCTGGTGCTGTAGTACGTTGAATTCAACCAGTCGTTACACCACTCCCACGCATTGCCCGCCATGTCGTACAAGCCGTAGCCGTTGGCGCCGCTCACCGTCTGGTAGCTCGTCGCGGCCCCCGGCCAGCCCCAGTCCGCCTTGTGCTGGAGCGCCCCGCTGAAAAAGCCCACGGGGCTGGTGTAATGGAAACTCCCGACGCCCCAGAGCGGGTGATAGTTCCGCGTCAGGCTGGTGTCGTAGGCATAGCCCGACCAACTGTAGTAATTGGCCCGCGCGTGTTGAATGGTGTCGCCGTCCGCCCACGGAAAGCGGCGCCCCGATGCGCCGCCGCGCGCCGCCTTTTCCCATTCCGCCTCGGTCGGCAGGCGATAGCCGCTGGCCGCGAAGTTGCACTCCCACGTCGTGGTGTCGTAGGCCGGTTGGCGCCCCTCCATCCCGCTGCGCCAGTTGGCGTAGGCAGCCGCGCCATACCAGCTTACCCGCACCATCGGGTGGTTTTCCTTGCCCGCGACCACGCCGAAGCTGGTGCCGTTGAAGGTGATCCTGCTGAAAGAGCTGGAGGAGTCGGTATCGCAATAGGGGAAACTCGTGCCGCTGTTGAACTTGTAGACCACGCCGTTGGTGACGGTGATGAGGTTGCCCTGGGCCAGCGCCCAGTTGAGCGCCGCGGCGTATTGCTCGTTGGTGACCTCGTAGCGGTCCATGTAGAACGCATCCACGTACACCGCGTGGACCGGGCGCTCGTTGGTCGATCCTTCGTTGAACGTGTCGCCCATCAGAAACTCCCCGGCGGGGATGAGGGCCATGTTGCCCGGGCCGCTGGCGGGCACGGCGCACACCCGCACCTTGAAGCTGCTGCCGAACGCGCCCGGCAGGTCGAGCGGGCAGTTCCAGACGATGTGGCGGTTGAGCCCGGGGGCGACGCTGAGCCCCGCGTGCCCGCTGAGGGCGGTGGGCAGGATGGTCCAGGTGGCGCCGCCGTCGCCGCTGACCACAACCCACACGGCGCACGGCCCGGACGCGGCCAGGTCGTACCGGATGTCGACCAGCTTCGAGATGTCCGCCCGCTGGGCGGCGGAGACGTTAGTGACCACCGGGGTGCCTTGTGCCCAGGCCGCCCCGCCGGCGGCAAACACGAAGAACGCGCCAAGCGCAAGGAAGAAAAGCAGTGAACCGTGCCGATGCGACCGCCGTTTCGGTGATGTGCCCGAAGTCATGTTCGATCCTCCAAGCGACCTGGTTCTTCGTGTCCTTCGTGGTTCAATTCGTATCTGTCCTTCGTGGTGCAACTCGACCAACGTAAGGCCGTAAGCACGCATGACTCGTTACCGTGCGCGACATGGCTGCCTGTCGGCGATTTCGCACCGCGTAGCGTATCACTTTCCGCCGGTCCGGGGCAAGCAAAATCGGCCTGAATTTGTTAAAATCGCCCCCCGCCCCCCACCCCAACCCGCGCCGCAATCCCCATTCCGCATTCCCCAATCCCCAATCCCCAATCTCCCACACCCCCCCCCCCCCCCCCCCCCCCCCCCCCCCCCCCCGGGACCCCCCCCGGGGTGGTTGGGGGCCCGGCCCCGTGCCCTCCCCCCCCCTTGTGTTTTCCCCATA
>CAZMVD010000003.1:9204-20649 GCA_964569425.1 uncultured Phycisphaeraceae bacterium | reverse complement strand
CGCATTCCCCAATCCCCAATCCCCAATCCCCAATCCCCCGCCCCCCTTACC
This sequence comes from uncultured Phycisphaeraceae bacterium, assembly GCA_964569425.1. GTDB lineage: Bacteria > Planctomycetota > Phycisphaerae > UBA1845 > UBA1845 > JACQXM01. Next base: position 20,598 of record CAZMVD010000003.1, on the reverse strand, counting down.
CCGGCCGCCGGACGCGCTCGGTCACGCGCTCGGTGAGCGTGCGGACCTGCGCCTGGTCCTCTCCCAGCGTCTTGAGTTCGCGCAATTGGGCTTCGTCCGCCTGCTCCGCGTTCAACGCCGCATCCAGCCGCCGCGTGCGTTCGTTGATGTCGCGCTGCATCGCCTTGAGCACCAGCAGCTCCGCCATCGTCGGGATCGGCTTGGAACCCTGGCTTGATCCCTCACCCCCGCCGCCTTGCTCGGCCTCGGCAAATTCCGTGTCCAGCGGCAGTGCCTCGGTATCGACGATGGCCTGAATCAGTTGCTCCAGTTCCCGGGTGATGCGCCGACCGGTCTGCCCCAGTTCGTCGTCCATGCGCCGCGCGTCGAGCCGCGTTTGCACGCTCTCCATCCAGCCCGCCACCCGCGTCAACGCCCAATCATACACCGGCACCTTCTGAAGGTCGGGCGCAATCTCCGCCAGGTGCGTCCGCGCCGCGCCCTGCTCCCGCGCCAACCGCGAAGCCTCGCGCGCCTCCACCCGGCTCACGCTCCCCCGCGCAACGATGGCATCCTGCAGCGCCCCAACACCTTCGTTCACCCGCTCCTGCGACGCATGCAGGCTCTCCAGCTCCTCCCGAATCTGCGCCAGCGTCCGCCGTAACTGTTGATCGGCGATCGCCTGCGCCGCCGCCTGAAGCTCCGCCAGCGCATCCGAAAGCAACACGATCGCGCGATCTTGCTCGGGCAGGGCCTGCGCCGCGGCCGACGCGTCGAGTTGCCGCTCTGCGTCGCTCATCGGCGCCACGGCTTCGCGCACCCAGCGCGCCGCAACGGCGGTCTTCTCCTCGACGGCAAGTTCCTCTCCCACAAAACGCGTATTGCGGCGCAGCGCGCGCTGCTGGTCCGCCAGATCCGCCACAACAGCCTCCGCCGCCTTCGCCTGCTGGGCGTCCGCCGTCGCCTTGCGCACCGCCTGCTGCGTCTCGAGCAGTTCCGCAACCTGCTCCTCAGCACGCTCCACCTGCTTTTTCAGCAGTGCCAGCTCCCGATCCTCCCGTTGTTTGAGCGCCTGGATCATGCGCCGGATCGCGTCCGCCGCCGCCTGCTGGTCCACCGCTGCCGCCGCCGTGCGGTTCTGGCCGATGGCATCAGCCGCCCCGCGCAAACGCTTGGCGATGTCCTGTGCCCGCGCCGAGCGCAGCGCCGCGTCGATGGCTTCCGCTCCCGCGGCGTCCTTGTCGCGCGCCCGGTCCCGAAGCTGCTCCATGTGCCGCGTGAGTTGGTCGAAATCGCTCGTGAGTTGCTCCTGCTGACGCTGGGTGCGCTGCAAAGCAGCCGACTCGGACTCGTTCAGCGACTCCGGCGTCTTGCCCAGCGTCGCCCGGCCCAATGCGTCGGTCTGATGACGCAGGTCGTTCTGGCGGTCCAGCAGATCGCGTGTCTTCGCGACCAGACCCTGGAAGTCACCCCATTGAGCCATCGCGCGCAACGCCGCACGTAGTCGATCCAGCGCCTCCGTCTCCGGTCGCGCTGCCTCATCGAGGGCGCCGCGCTGCGCCGCGCCGTCCGACCGTTCCGCCGCGGCGGCCAATGCGGCCGTGGTCGCACTCATCGGCCCCGCCGCCGTTTGCATCAACGACTCGCCCAGCGCCGCGACCTGCCGGTAATTCTCGTCTTCCTCGCCGCCATTAACGCGAATGCGCCGCTGCAAAGCGTCGAAGCGCGCCGCGGTCTCCCGCAGGTGGCGCACCAGTCGTGCCTGCTGCGCTGCAAGCTGCGCGGCCCGGTCGCGCTCCGCCTCGCTTAGCGGCTCCGTATCGTCGCTCCGCAACAACTCCGTGGTGCGGTCAAGCACCAGGGACTGGTCCAGCACCACCTGGCGAACCTGGGCTTCGAGCCGCGCGATCTCGTCGCGAATACGTACCTCAAACTCCGCCTCGCCGATGATGCGCAGACGCAGCGGTGCCGACCGCCCGATCTGCGACCCCGATGCCTCGCTCACATGATTGTCCGCCGCCTCCACTACCCACGTGAGCACCTCACCCGGAACCAGAGACAGCGGCCCCAGCGACCAGACATACTCCACCAGCGCCTCGACTCCCTCTTCCTGTGCACTGGTCGGCGGCGAATCGGCCAAAGGAAACGTGTACACATTGCCGTCCGATTGCCGTTCCACCTGCAAGTACACCTCCCGAATGCCGAAATCATCCTCCACGCGGCACAACAGCCGAAGTTGTGCCCGCGGGGTGACTTCCAGAACTGCCGATGGTTCCAGCATCGTCACTATCGGCGCCGCGTCCGGGACCGCAAGAATCGCATAGGCCGATGCTCCACGGTTCTCAAACCCGTCGTGGTCCATCAGCTCCACGTGGAAGCGCACGTCCTGCGTCACGGCCATCCGGGCCGTCAGCGCCTGCGGGTCATCGTCAATGGGTGTGAGACGAACGCGCTCACCGGTGTCCAGCCGCAGCCCCGACTGCTCGTCGTCCGCCAGCACCGGCTTGCTGGTGCGCAGCGCCACCGTCACCGCGCCCCCCAGGGTCGCGCGCGCCGGTCCATCCCGCAGATCCACCGTCCGCGACGGTCGCCCCTGTGCATACGGCGGGGGAACGATCGTCGCCAGCGCCTCCACCACCGCCGGGCGGCGAAAAACCTCCACCGACAGCGGATATCGCGCTGTCGTGCCGTCGCCCGCCTCAAACCAGTACCGCAGGTCCTCTGTCACCGCATCGATGGTCGCCGAATATTCATCGCCTTCGCGTTGCAGGGCCAGGGTCATGACCTCGCCCCCCGGCTCGCGCAGCCGAACCAACCCGCGAAGTCCCTCGTAACCGCCCCGCTCCACACGCATGCGCAGCGTGACCGACTCGCCCAGCGCCACCCGTTCATGGCCCGAAAGTGCCGCCAGCGCCACCCTGCGCGGCCATTCCGTCTCCCCGAACGGGCGAACATAGCGCGCCACACCGGTCGCAACCCAGTTCGCCGAACTCAGCAGCAGAATCAGAAACACCGCTCCGGCCCCGGCAAGCAACGCGCCGGCCGTCACCAGCGGCCGCGGTGACAAGGCCGTTTCCAGCGGCGTGCGTTCGAGGGACTGTTCGGTGCCGGCCAGCAGCCGATTGACCATGTGCGGCGAGGCCGCGTCCTCATGCTGAAGAAAATAAACCGAGCTGGAAAGCCCGTCGTTAAACTCCCCGAAGTGCCGTTCCAGCCGGTTGGCCACGTGCGCCGCGCTGAACCGCGTGCGCAGCGGCAGGACGATCCAGTACCACGCGGCGAGCACGAATCCGGTGACGAACAAAACCGCTACGAACAACCGCAATATCGGCGGCAGTCCCAGCAGCCAGTCGAGCGCAACAACGGTGAGGAATGAGGCGACGCCGCCCGCAAGCACCGCGCACAGGCCGTATGTAATCAACCGGCGGCGCGCCGCGCGCCCGATCCGTTCCAGTCGTTGCAGCAGGTTCGATTCCATTACCCGGTCAACCCGTCCACCCAGTTTCTATGGGCCCGATCAGCCGTTGCCCTCGAGGGGAAACGCACCTCTAAAGCAGCCCGAACGCCTTGCGCAGGACCCATTCAGTGGTAATCAACCCCAGGAACAGTATGAGCACCAAGCGCGAATCCCATAACGGTTCCGCCACGTCGTCAGGAATCTGAACACTGCGATCCCGGATGGCGTGAAACGCATCCGTCAGTTGATCCAACTCCACCATGCTCCCCCCGGTTTGCTCGGCAATGCGTTCCAGCGCCGCGTGATCCGCTTCCAGCCGACGCGACTCCAGGTCGGGCTTCTGCACGCGAAAGGCCGCGCTGGGCGGCCGCTCACCCGTCTGCGGCGCAAGCCCGTCCGCCTGAACCACAAACGTCCCGGGAAAGTCGGGCACCCACGTCGCTTCAAAACGATGCGAGTCCGGCGCCAGCCGGTACGCCGTCAGCCGCGCGGTCGGTCCCCCCTCCACGCCGCCCGCACCCCGAGCTCTCTCCAAATCGCCCGAACGCTCCGCCACCATCAGTGCAAGCGTTTCCTGCCGCTCGGCGAGAAGCGCGGCGTCTTCCATCTCGACCGTCAAGCGAACCGGCTTGCCATAGTCATAGACGCGCCGGTCCGACCGAACCGACCACCGCCGGTCCTGCGCCAGCCGCCCGCCGCGCATCAGCTCTCGAACCACCTGCACCCAATACGTATCGTGCAGCAGTTCCCCCGTGTGTCGCCGCCAGCGCCACGTCTCGTCCGTCGCCTGAAAAAAGAGCTTCCCCGCGCCGTACCGCCCCGAGACGATAAGCGGCATGGTGGCGCCGCTCGCTCCGTCGCCCGGCAGCGGAACCGTGGGGTGTGCAGCCAGCACGGTGGCGCCGGGCTTCGGGCCGATCGTCCGGGCAAACCAGAACAGGTCCGGCAGCGCCGCAAACCCGTGATCCTCCCCGGAAAGTGACGGATCTCTGTCACGTTCCAGCCCGCGAAACAGGCGGCTGCGCCGTCCTTCCGGCGTGACTTGCAACCCGAACCCGTCGTGCAGCGCGCCTTCGAACGTGCCGAAAAACTGCGGATCGATGCGCACCGGCAGCAAGCGCTCCAGCGGCGTGCCCAGAAAGCGCAGCGGCACAAAGCGCTCCCCCGCCACCACGGCAAAGCCACCTCCCGTATGGCCCACATAATCCAGCAGCATGGTCATCTGCGCCGCACTGAGCCACCCGCCGCGCGGGTCCACGTCCCCGAACAGCACCACGTCGAAGCGCTGCAGTTCCTCCGGAGATTCGGGAAAACGCCGAATCGGAAAGGTCCCCTCCTGCACGAACTGCTCATCCGCCTCCAGAAGCAGCACGCTCAATTCCACCGTCTTCTCCCGCAACAGCGCGTTCTTCAGGTAGCGGTATTCGTAGCGCGGGTATCCTTCCACATAGAGCACACGCAGCCGGTCCTCGAGCACCACCACGTCCACCACGTCGGCGTTGTTGTCGATGGTCGGCTCCTCCGGCAGCGCCAACGCTTCAAGCCGGTAACGAATGCGCCCCGCCCGGGTGGGCTTGGTTCGCAGCTCCACCGTGGTGGCCGACGCCGCCGGATCGAGCACCACCTCCCGCGTCGCCACCACCTCGCCGCTGCGCTCATCAATCAGACGCACGCTCACATTCGTCGGCACTGTGGTGCCGCTCACGCTCAGTTGGCCCTCCACACTCAGCAGGTCGTGCACAAACACCGTCTCCTGCGCCCGAACCAGTCCCACCTCCACGTCCACCCGGTCTCGTTCCGAGCCGATGCGCAGCGCCAGCACCGGAATCTGCCGCCCCCGAACCAGATCGACGGCATCTCGCAGATCCGCCGGCTCCGTCGCCTGACCGTCCGACGCGAGCACAATCGCCGCCACCCGCCGCCCCTGCGCGCGTTCCACTACCTGTTGCAGCGCCTGCGCAAGGTCGCTGCGCGTTCCTGTCGCTTCAATCTGACCCATTAGTTCACTGAGCGCCGGACCATCTTCCGCGCTCGGCGCGTACCCCAGCGATTCCCAGTGCGCCGCAAAGGCGGAAAGCTGCAACGCATTGTGACGGGCCAAGGCACGCAGCGCCGCACCCTCATCTTTCAGCAGCGCCGCGCGGACCAGGTCCAATCGCGAATGGTTCGCAAGATCCTCCACGTCCGCCAGTCCCGCACCACGCGACACGGACGCGGCCAGGGTCGGCTCGTCCTCGTAGCTGTCGTGCGTGTTCATGCTCAGCGAACGGTCGAGCACCAGCGCCACATGCGCCGCCTCGACCCGGTTACGCTGCAACACCAGCGCGGGTCGGCAAAGGACCAGCAGCACCAGCATGATCAAACCGAGCCGCAACGCGCCCAACGCGCTGCGCCGGGCCACCGTGCCGCGCTCCCGGCGATAGATGAGCACCAGAATGACCACCGTCAGCAGGACGAAGGCGAACAACATCCACGCCGGCAGCAGCGCCTCCCACTTGAGCAGCAGCGGCGCATCCCGGTCCAGCCGGATGTTCTCAAGTCCCAGCAGCCATTCAAGCAAGCGCGTCACGAATCTACCGCTTCCACTTCATCGTCAGCGAGGCGCTCATGGAACCCGGGCCCCGCGCCCGAAGTACATCGCCGTCCACATCTCCGCCACCAGCAGCGCCAGTACCGCACAGAACAGCATCGTGGACAATTCCGTAGACCGCGCCGCCTGCGGGGCATCCACCGTCGCCGCAGAAAGCGCTACGCGGCGAAAAGGCGCGCTCACCACCGCCCGCAGCGCATCAGCCTCCACCGGCGGAAGATCGCTGCCCTCCGCATCCACGTTGACGGCGAACACGCGCGAATCGACGCCCATGGCCACGTACACCGGCCCCGCCCGCTCCACCGGACCGTGCACCAGCGCCAGCCCCTCGCCCTCCACCATCACCCGGCCGTCGATCGAAGCCTCGCCCGTCATGCTCACCCGCAGCGGAAGCTCACTCTGTGCCGCGGAAAGCGGCTCACGAATCGTTTCTCCGACCAGCAGATTACGATGCCCCCCATGCCGCGGCGCAAGATACGAAAACAGGTTGAGCATCAGCGAGACAAAGTCGCCCTTGGCCGGAAGGTTGTTCCACTCCATATTGGCCGTGGTCGTAAACACCGCCACCCGGCCCCGCCCCACCGCACGCAGCACCAGCGCCGGTGAGCCGTCGAACAGCCGCAACGCCACCTCGGCACGCTCGTCTTCGACCGTCAGCGGCAGGTAGCGATCAACCTGCGCGAAAAACAGACCGCTGTCCGCAAAACCCGCGAGCTCCCCCAGCATCGCCGGCACCCGCTCCGAAAGGACAAAGGCGCCCCCATCCGGCGGCGCGCCGAGCACCACGGCCGCTCCCAGCCGCCCGGGAAGCAGACCGCTCCCATCGGCAAAACCGTGCCGATTGTAATTCTCAATCCCCACCAGATCGCCCCCGAATACCGCCAGCCCGCCGCCGCGCGACACGTACTCATTCAGCCGCGCCCATTGTGCGGACGTCAGGTGGGCCACGTTGCAAAGACCGACCACGTCAAACGCGCTCAGCGCCTCACTCTCCCATTCGGCCGCAGAGACCACCCGCGCCTCCATGAACAGCTCCTCACCCCCCGAGCGCGGCCCCCGCATCAATAGGTCATCAGCGACCCCCGCCGGCCGCGCCCCCAGCGCCGTCGCCAGAAACCCCGCCTGGCCGGACAGCGGTGTCGTGCCCGGTCGGCCATCCACCAGCAACACGGATACCCGCTCCCGCACCTCAACCGACAGCAGGCGCACGTCGTCTTCCGGAAGCGCGTCAGGCGTCAAGCCCTGCGCCGACGTCTCCACCAGGTGCGTCCCCGCCGCCGTAAATTCCAGAGACAACGAAGTGACACTCGTACCCCGGGGAGGAAGGGGCGCAAGCGGCTCCTGCCGCACGATCCGACCGTCGCGCCGCACGTGCAACACCACGTTGCGTGCCGTGGCCGTGCCGAAGTTCGTGACTTCGACCGTCAGTTGCACCGGCAGGCGCGGCGTCACCAGCGGCGATTCGGCCGCCAATCGTGTGACGGCCACGTTCGCCGCATCGCTGCCCGCGTCGATCAGCGTCAGATCATTGGCCGGCGAATGCAATCGCTCGGCGAGCGCACGCAGCGCCGTAGAGGCCGGCGTCGGCGCCGCCGCAGCGCCCTCCCCCGCCACCCACACACGCTGCCGAAAGTCCGAAAGGACATAAACCGCCCGGTTGCGCGGCGCCGCCGGCGAATCACGCAACAACCCCAGCGCGTGTTCCACCGCGCCCACCACGTCGACCGAACGCTGGGTGGCCGACAGGCCCGACAGCCGCTCGCGAACGCTGCGCCGGTCATAGACCGCATGGCCGATCAACGCCGCCGCCGGGTTGGCCATCGTGATCACACTCACCGCATCGCCCGGCGGGAATCCGGCGATCAGTTGTTCCGCAGCGGCTTTCACGCCCGCAAAACGCGACTCCCCCGACGGCGTACGCGCGTTCATCGACAACGAGTTGTCCATCACCAGAATGCGGTGCACGCGCGCCTGCCCCAGCGCCGTCATCGCCGTCGCCGGCATGAACGGACGCGCGACCGCAAGCCCCAGCAGCACCACCACCGCCACCCGCAGAAACAGCAGAATCCACTGCTCCAGCCAGATACGCTTCGCGCTGCGCCGGCTCGCCGCCAAGAGAAAACGCATCGCCGCCCACCGCACCCGACGGTGCCGCCGCCGATTCAATAGGTGAATCACCACCGGAATCAGCCCCGCGGCGAACGCGGCGCCCACCAGCGCAGGATGCACAAAAGGAAGCGTAACGGCCGGAATCACGGTGCCTGGTGTCCTCCCGCATCACAAGGCGGTTCTTATCCTCCCCCCAGCACGCGCGACGACCGGCGCCGCAACCGCGCACTACGGGTGCCCAGAAAAGCCGCCAGGGAGATTCCCAACGATTGCGACGTGTTAAACAACGTGTAATCCACCTGCGCCTGCCCGCACGCCGAACGCAACCGCTCGAGAAACCGCTCCACCTCCTCCAGGTAGCGCGCCCGCAGCGACCGTGGGTCCACCAGCAGTTCGCCCGAGTCTTCCAGCCCCACGAACTTCGTCGGCCCCTGCAACGAAAGCGTCAGTTCGCTCTCATCCCACAGATTCCACACGATCGGCTCGTGACGGTGATAGCGCAATTGTTTGATCCCCTTGATGATCGTCTCCACGTCGTCAAATAAATCGCTGATGAGAATGATCAGCGTGCGCTCCGTCAGGCGCTCGCACAGTTCTGCAAAAAACCGCGCCATCGAAGTCTTGGACTTCCCCGTGTGCGTGGCCAGCTCACGCACCAGCCCCCGCCACTGCTGTGCGCTGTTCGACGGCTTGACGTACTGCGTGATGCGCTCGTCGAACAACGCCAGCCCGACCGAGTCCTGCTGCTGCAGCGCCAAATGCGCAATCGCCGCGGCGATCGTTACCGCATAGTCATACTTGCTCATCGCCGCCGCTTCGGAGCGAAAGCTCATCGACTCGCTCGCGTCCACCGCCAGCATCAGGTGCAGGTTGGATTCCTGCTCGTATTCCTTGATATAGTACTTGTCCGTCCGCCCGAAGACTTTCCAGTCGATGTGCCGCAGATCGTCACCCTGCGTGTAAACCCGATGATCCGCAAACTCGATGCTCAGCCCGTGGTGCGGGCTGTGGTGCATGCCGCTGAAGTAGCCCTCCACCGCCATCCGCGCCCGCAGCTCCAGCCCGCTGATCCGCGCCAGCACCGCCGGGTCGAGATACTTCGACGGATCATGGACGGGAGTCGACATCACGCGCTATCCGATCAACCGATGGTGGATTGGGGACTGCGGATTTCGAATTGAAAACCTATCCCAATATCAACCCGAGCCGCGGGCTTCAGCCCGCGCGGACGCCCCGGATTTAGTTATTGGGATAGGCTCCAAGGTGGCCATCGGTGGGTGCTACCATTGCGGCGGCCATATTCCCAAGTAACGACTGAACCGGCTACCGGCCTCCGATAACGCCAATCCTCATTCCGCAATCCGAAATCCCCAATCCGAAATCCGCAACTGGCAATCGCCAATCCCACTCCCTCATCCCTTGAACACCCGCTTCGCCATCGCCTCGTCCATGGCCTCTTCGGAACCGGCGGGCGTGCGCGCGATGAGCTGGTCAATAATCTGGTCGCTGCCCACGCCCTCCGCTTCCGCATTGAAATTGGTCAGCACCCGATGACGCAACACCGGATGCGCCACCGCGCGAATGTCCTCCGTCGCCACGTAATAGCGCCCGTGCAGAAGCGCCCGCGCCTTGCCCGCCAGCACCAGGTTCTGCGAAGCGCGCGGCCCCGCCCCCCACGACACGTAATCGGCGATGAACTTCAGCGGATGCGACTCCTGAACCCGCGTCGAACGTGTCAGGTGCATGGCATAGCGAATCACGTGGTCGGCGCAGGGAACCCGCCGGACCAGATCCTGCAACTCCAGAATGTCGCGCGCATTCAGCGTACGTTGCAGCGCCGCCTCCTGCGGCGCCGTCGTCATTTTGACGATCCGAAACTCCTCTTCCTCGCTCGGGTAATCCACCAGCACCTTGAACATGAATCGGTCGAGCTGCGCCTCCGGCAGCGGGTAGGTACCCTCCTGCTCGATGGGATTCTGCGTCGCCAGCACGAAGAACGGCTCTGGCAGCTTGTGGGGATAGCCCGCCGCCGTCACCTGATGCTCTTGCATCGCCTCCAGCAGCGCCGCCTGCGTCTTGGGCGGCGTGCGGTTGATCTCGTCCGCCAGCACCACGTTCGCAAAAATCGGTCCCTTCACAAACCGCAACGACCGCGCCCCGGTGCCCCGGTCCTCCTCAATCACCTCCGTCCCCGTAATGTCCGCCGGCATCAGGTCGGGCGTGAACTGAATGCGCGAAAAACTCAACGACAGCAGCCGCGACAGCGTGCTCACCAGCAGCGTCTTCGCCAGGCCCGGCACCCCTTCCAGAATGCAATGCCCCCCGCAAAACAGGGCAATCAGCAGCTCATCCACCACCGATTCCTGCCCGATGATCACCTTCCCCAACTGTGCGCGGATCTGCTGGTGCGCCGCCGCCAGCTTCTCCACAATGGCCGCATCGTCCAGCGGCGCGGCGGCCGCCTTCGTCGTCGACGGCGTTACCTCGGGTTTCGCACTCATACAGGTTCCTCCTGTGCACGTTCGCGCCCCGCGGACCCCTGCCCACCGCATCACGCGATTCAGGACGCTTCATTAATCAGGTTGATCAACAACCGCAGGCGGCCCGCACTGCGCCGATCGAACGAAAACACCAGCCGCGGCTTGTCGGGAAACTCCCCTCCCTCTTCCGCCAGCGGCCCGGGATAAGGCTCAAACCCGCCGCTCGTCACGATGTCGCGGAAATCCCGCGCCACGCGCTCCAGCAACGCCGCGGACAGCGCCGAGTTGAGCCGCATCACCAGCCGGCCGTCCACAAACCGGCAACTGTGATAGCGCCGGTAGAAGTTCAGAATCTCCTCCACCGCGTACTCGGCACGATCCGTCACCGCGAACAGGTGCATGTCCGCCGGGTCGATCATGCCGTTGCCCAGCAGTTCCGCCTTGACATACGTGCGCCAGTGCTGCCAATACGTCCCTCCCGGTTCGTCGCACAACACCACCGGCACCGGCGTCGTCTTCATCGTCTGCACCAGCGTCAGTGCCTCGAACCCCTCGTCCTGCGTGCCGAATCCCCCGGGAAACAGCACGATCGCCTTCGCTTCCTTCACGAACAGCAGCTTCCGCGTGAAAAAGTACTTGAACGTCACCAGCTTGGGGTCGTCCTCGATGATGGTGTTGGTCTTCTGCTCAAACGGCAGGCTGATCGCCACCCCGAAGCTCGACTCGCGCGTCGCCCCGTGGTGCCCGGCGCGCATGATTCCGTCCCCCGCGCCCGTGAT
>CAZMVD010000003.1:0-9194 GCA_964569425.1 uncultured Phycisphaeraceae bacterium | reverse complement strand
CACCATCCACCCGGCGCGCTGAATCAACTCCGCGAACTTCTGCGCCTCCTGGTACTGCGGATGATCTTCGCGCGTCCGTGCCGAACCGAAAATCGTCACCTTCGGAACCTGCGCAAACGGCGCAAACACCTTGAACGCGTATCGCAGTTCCTTCAACGCGGAATTCAGAATCTTCAGATCGCCCCGGCTCACTCCGTCCGCCGCCAGACGGCACAACGTAACCATCATCTGCGCCAGCAGCTCCTCATGCTCGCCGCGCGCATACTCATTCAAAAAACGCTTGATCGCCTCGGAGCGGCCCTGTCGCCAATCCCGCTTCGATACCGCGATGTCTTCAGATTCATTCAATTCCATGTTCCCTCGGCCCTCCACACCTGGTTGATCGTCGGCTGCCCCGGCCCGTGAATCGCTGGCGTCTCGCGCAACGTCTGGCCGCTGCGCCCGGAAGCGCACCGTCCCCCCGGATATGTTATCGGTCTGTCACCGATCCCGCCAAAGCGCAATCCTCCGCCGATTCTCTAAACTCCTTCCCATCGCCCGGACTTCATCCGCACCAGGAACGCACGCCAGACCGCCTCATGACGTCGCAGCCCTTCGCAATGTTGACCCACTGAATTCCGATAACAAGTGAGAGGAAGCCGCGGCCGATGCCGCCGCTTGGCTGACCATCGCGCAGTCCCCGAGCCCGTCAGGCTTTGCCGCGCACGAAAGTGGAGCCGATGATTGACGCGCCGTACGTCCACGACTCTCAATCGGATTCTATCGGCTCCGTGATCGCCGCGCCCCGCTCCGCCGAGATTCACCCCGTCCGAAGCCAATCTGCCCTCGACTCCCTCGGCAAACAGGCCGGCACGATCGGGTCCCTGACCATCGACGTGGAAGAGTGGTTTCACGCGCACAATCTCGCCGTCGATCCGTCCGAGTGGAACTCCCTGCCCTCCCGTATCGAATCCCAGATGGCCGGATTGCTCGCATGGCTCGATCGCGCCGGCATACCGGCAACCTGTTTTGTGCTCGGTTGGATTGCCCGCCGCCATCCACGTCTGGTCAATTCCCTCCACGCCCACGGGCATGAAATCGCCTGCCACGGCGATGCCCACGTACCCATCTTCAACCAGAGCAGAGCGGAATTCGCGCAGGACATTCGCCGCGCAAAGGCGTCGCTTGAAGATATGATCGGCGCACCCGTTCACGGATATCGCGCACCTTCCTACTCAATCTCGCCGCAAACGGCCTGGGCTTTGGATGAACTCCAGAACGCCGGATTCGCCTACGATTCCAGTGTCTACCCCGTGCGCGCTCCGCACCGCCGCTATGGAGTGCCCGGTGCGCCGTTGGGCCCGCATCGCGTACGCCCGAATCTCTGGGAGTTTCCGTTGCCGACGGTACGCCTCGGCCCCTGGCGGCTTCCCGCGGCCACCGGGGCCTATCTGCGGCTCTGGCCGCAAGGTGTTACGTCGCTGGCATTCCGACAGTACCGCCGACTCGGGCTGCCGGTCGTGGTCAACGTGCATCCCTGGGAGCTGGACCCCGCGCAGCCGCGCCGCGCCGTCTCCTGGACAAAACGAATTCTCCACTACTCGAACCTCGCCGCGACCCGATCGCGACTTGTGGCCTTATTCCCCATGCGCCGTTGGCGCCGCCTCGACTGGTGGCTGCGCGCGGTACGACCCGGTTCGGTCGCTTCTGCCGCAGGCAGCGCGACTCCATAGCCGACCGTTCTTACCGACCATAGTGCGTCCGCTACTCCGTATGTGATACGTTATCGGACGACCTCGCCTTCGCCGAACGCAGCTTCCCTCCCCATCGCTCGTCCGCCCCTTCCAAAAAAAGCGCGCCTTTTTTTGCGGACCGCACCTTTACTCGACGGTAACAATCGGCCTATGATCCAACGTGTGATAACGATCGGTGGACCCTCGATGCGGACCGGCAAAACACGCTGGTTTGCAGCGTTCCCGGTGCCGAGGGTTCACCGCTCAACAGGTTTAGCGTTGGGGGGGCTTTGGTTTCATTGCACGGTTCCTTTCGGATAGGAAGTCCCCCCGACGCTGGCGGAGCGTCACGGAGATTAGGTTAGAACTTGGGAAACTTGGGGTACGGCGGAAGGGGGAACGGGGTAACGGGGCAGGGGTCGAGAATACCTCCCTCTATACCTTCACTTTCGCAGTTTATCCTGTTTGCCAGTTTGGTCTTGTTTGTTGGCCACAGGACCGGTAGGATAGGGCGCAGTTTTCGCGCGATCGGCTTCGGCGTCGCCTCGACTGATTGCAGCGTGCGACCCGGTACATGCGCGAGCGCGCAGGGGGATGTGGTCCTCGTTCTGCTGGGTTCAGGAAGTGGCAGGAAGTGAGCGCCGCGGCTGTCGCGGTATTGGTCTCAAGTGGATGGGGGCAGGCCGTGAGTTCACCCGCACGCCGCGGAGTGGATTCGCGAAGGGGTCCAACGGTGAAATCTGAATCGTTCGTGCCGCGAAGTTCGGAATTTGCCGTGGAACGGTCATCTTTCGCATTGGCTTATTGCAAGAGGAAACGAGAAGTGATGGACACGATCCGAAGGAACATGCCGGGGGCTTGTTGGATCATCGCGTTGGCAGCGGCCGTGGGAACTTCGGCCGCTTCAGCCCAGAGCACGGAGGATGTCAACGCCTCCGCCGCTGCGGCGATGATGGGCGAGCCCGAACAAGCAGTCATGGCTGCGGACTTTGACCCCAGCGATCTCATCCCACTCCCCGAGGTCACCCGCGTGACTCGCTGGGAGGGCGCGCCGGGCCAATCGCCGCAGGCCGTCTCGTCCACTGCGCTGGTCGACAAACTTATCTACAGCAGCACCTTGGGCACCCTGATCTACCCGCCGGGCGTCAACCGTGCCATCGCCGACGATATCGTCACCGACGCCATCGACGTCTGCGATCTGCGCAAGTACATTGTGCGCGTCAACGGCGGTGTGCCCAACGGCACCGGTGACTTCACCGCCCGCGTGGACCTGATGACCGCCTGCCCCTATGGCGGGGCCGGCGGCGTCTTGATCCCGGGCACCCAGGTTCTCTTTACCGACCTGCCCAACGACATTACCGAAATCCACGAGCTGGTCGTGGACCTCTCCAGCATGCCGATTGAGATTCCGCCCAGGGTCTGGCTTCGCGTAATGTTCAACACCAGCACCGCCGGTTGGGTCGTCGGCGCACCGCCGGAGAGAGGTTTCTCCGCCGATGCCTATGCCCATCCCTTCACCGGATGCAACACCTGGTTCGGCGGCTATTCCGATCGACCTCACGCGACCTTCTACAGCCAGTTCTATGCCGACGAGACCTGCGAAACGCATCACCTGGCTTATGCGGCCACTTCGCCGACGCTTCCGGCGTTTGTCATTCCCGGCAACCGCCGCGTGGCCGACGACATCAACATAGCCAATCCCGACGGCTTCTGCGAACTGAGCGCCTATGAAGTGGGTTTCCGCGGCGAAGCGGGAGCGTACAACGTCGAGATCGACTTGCGTCAGCCCTTTGCGCTTGGTCCGATCCCGGGCACGGCGTTTACGTTTAGCGGTCGCGGGGAGCGCAGTCTCGAGGTGGCGCGCTATACCGTCCCGGCCAATGAGACGGTTTTCATCACCAATCCCACGTGGGTTTCCTGGAAACCCGACCGAGGTAGCACCGGTGCCGTCAACGCCCGCCGCAACCAGGCGGGCTTCAGCACACCACAGGGATTTCAATTTGATGCGCCGGGTTTCCCCGGGGCGTGGCAGCCGTTCATCTCGGCGGACCTGCGGACCCCCTTCATTTTCTATGTCGTGATATATTGTCGCGGCGAAGCGCCGCGCGGCGCCTGCTGTCCGGACCAGCCGGCCATTGCCAATCAGCCGCCGATTTGTATCGACGACCTGCCCGTCACCAGTTGCCTGAACGCACGCTGGCTGGGCAATCAGACCTGTGCACAGAATACCTTCAGCCCGCCCTGCGGTACGCATGCGTGCTGTATGCCGAACGATGAATGCAGCGACCTTAATTTTGATGCCTGCCAGGCAATCAAGGACAGCAACACCCCGGTGGTGCGCTGCCAGACGAACGACGACTGCCCGCAGAACCGGCAATGCGTTCAGGATCTGCCCTGCGGTCCCGGTCTGCCCCCATGCCCGCGAAACAGCACGTGCCAAAACAACGTGTGCACCGACGGCCCGTTCTGCTCACTGCGCACCGGTATTTGGCGGCCGGGACAGTTTTGCGGATTCAACCTGCAACGCTGTCCGATCTACCAGTGCTTCTTCGGAACCGGCGATTGTCTGTCCGGCGATACCCAGATTGACTGCCCCAGTGGC
Organism: uncultured Phycisphaeraceae bacterium; assembly: GCA_964569425.1. GTDB lineage: Bacteria > Planctomycetota > Phycisphaerae > UBA1845 > UBA1845 > JACQXM01. The sequence continues at coordinate 4,880 of CAZMVD010000003.1, read as the reverse complement.
GAAGACTTTGAGTGCCCCGGCGAACAGCGCTGCATGGTTCCGCCCGAAGCGTTTAATATCTGTTCCGCGCGCCTTGGGTGCGGGAACCTCGACTGCTGCGATACCGTCTGTCGTTTTGACCCGCAGGGCGGCACCGGGCGGTTCTGTTGCCAGGTCCAGTGGGACGCAACCTGCGCTCAGTTGGCCCAGGAATTCTGCAGCGTCGCTCCCGGTAACGACTTCTGCTCCGATCCCAGTCCCAACCGCGGGCTGGCCACCATCACCATCAACCCGGCCACGGGTGCCGGGTTTGTCAACGCCAACAACCGCGGCGGAACGGGGTCGGCGACCGATCCTCTGGCGTGCTGTAACAAGCGCGGCGGGGACATTCCGGTCGCGGGAACGTTGTGGTACGAGTTCACCATGCCCACCATCGGGACTCCACCCGCGACGACCGCGCGCATTCACACTTGCTTCACGCCCGGTTCGACCGACCCGTTGGATTCCATCCTCGAAGTCTTCTCGGTTGGCAATTCTACTAATGAGTCTACAACGTGCAGTTCGCTGACCATCATCGGCTGCAACGACGACAGCCCCACCTGCGGAGGCGGCTCGCGCTTCTCCGACGTATGCGTCCAGGGGCTCCAGCCAGGACAGAAATACGTCGTCATGATCGGTTCACCTACCGGCGACGGACAAGGCCCGTTCCGGCTCGACGTGGCCGTGCCCTGCCCGCGGGTCCTGCCGGTCAACAACTCCTGCGGCGCCGCCACCGCGCTGCCTTCCAACATGTCGCAGAGTGTGCCGTTTAATTTGCAGAACTCAACGGTTTCCTGCCCGACGGAATTCTGCACCGACGATGCAGGGGTCGACGTGGCCAGCACCATGGGCAACGACATCTGGTACGAGATCTTCGCGCCTTGTACCGGAGCCATGCGCGTGGAAACGTGCGATGCCAACCCGTCGCCGCTGACCGATCCGCCCACGTCGCTGGTGGTCTACCAGATCACCAACCCGGCCAATCCGTGCCCGCCTCTGGCCAGCAACGTCGTCGGCTGCAACAACGACGCACCGGTCTCGCCGGCCGACTTTCTGGTACGCCCGCAAGCCTGTGAGTTCAGCGGAACGTGCAGCGGTAATGGCGCCCCGTGCGACCCCGTTAACGTCTGTCCCGATGGTCAGACCTGCGTCAAGACCTCGTGCCAGACCGATACCAACTGCAAGAGGGTGTGCAGCGTAACCAGTGAAGTGTGCAATACCGCGGCCGACTGCAACTTCTGCCAGGATACCGGCACCGCCTGCCTGGTGAATGCGGATTGCTTCACCTGCGGTGTCGGCGGTGCGTTGTGCACCTCTGCGGCCGACTGTCCGCAGGGTGTCGGTTGCAGTTTCACCCAGAACTGCATCACCACCGGGCAGACCTGCGTACAGGAGGATTGCATCAGCTCCTGCGGAGCCAGTGCCTCGACCACGGTGCCTGTCTTTGTGGGCGCTCCCTATCAGATCCGCCTGGGCGGCGACTTTGGCGCTACCCCGAGCGGAAATATGTCGATCACCTGTCAGCAGCACGACTGCAACAACAACAACGTGCCCGACCTGATCGACTTCCAGACCGGCGTGCTCAAGGATTGCAACCGCAACAACATCGGCGACTCCTGTGAGATCGCGCAGAATGCGGCCCTGGATTGCAACAACAACGGCATTCCGGACCGCTGCGAAATCGACATCGGCAGCACCGCCCCCGGCGGGCCGTTCTTCTGCCTGACCAACTGCCAGCCGGACTGCGACAACAACGGGCGCATCGACTCGTGCGATCTGGCCGCTTGCATCAGCAGCCCGGGCTGCATGGACTGCAACGCCAATGGTCAGCTTGACCGTTGCGACATTGCCGACGGCACCTCGCAGGATGCCAACACCAACGGCATCCCCGACGAATGCGAAGGGCCGCCTTGCGTGCCGCCGGACTGCAACGACAACAATGTGTGCACCACGGATGTGTGCGTAGCCGGCGTCTGCCAGCACACGCCGATTCAGTGCCCGCCGGGAGAGGTGTGCCACCCGGTTAACGGATGCGGGCCGGCGGCGCAGTGCACCGGCATCGCGTCGATGGTGCCGCCCAACTGCGAGATCGACGCGCGGCAGCCGCACGATCTGAACGATCAGGGCCTTGTCTTCGGCGAATCGTCGTTCCAGTTGACGTTCAACGCCGGCTGCGATGCCGGCACGTTGACGCCGGGCAGCTTCACGGTCTCCGCCGTTCCCGGACCGGCGCCGGCGCCCACGATTCAGAGCGTGGTCGGCGCGGGCAACGTGGCCACGGTGACCTTCAGCGGGCCGATCCCGCCGCAAAACTGGACGTGTGTCACCCACACGGCCAGCGGAAATCAGAAGTGCTTCGGTTACCTGCCGGGCGACGTCAACGCCAGCCGCGGCAGCACTGCGGCGGATATCAACGCGTTGATCAACTCGCTCAATAACGTGCCCGGTTTCGTGCGGCCGTTGTTCGCCACCGACGCCAACCGCAGCGGCGGAGCCAACGCGTCGGACATTCTGCGGGTGATCGACCTGCTCAACGGTGCCCAAGCGTTCGACCCGTGGCTGAACCGGTCGCTGCCGGTCTGCCCGTCGCCGTGATGGCGGGTCGGCGCGAGTAACTGGAGAATCGTTAACCACAACGGCGGTGCGGCGGAGGATTCAACCTTCGTCGCACCGCCGTTCTTTTTGGCGCGGTGCTTCCGTTGGCCACCCGGCGGTCCATCGGCTATGGTGCGCCGCCGATGAGCGAAGTTTACGCCGCCAGAACCATTGGCAACTCACGCCCACGCGGGCGTGGGGCACTGCTTCTGTGGGTGGTGGCGCTGCTGGCCGCGCTGCTGGTGTGCCTGACGCTCGAGCGGCGCATCGTTAATCTGGTTAATTATCGCATCGAGACCCTGGAGGTTCCGCGCAGTGCCGCGCCCTTGCTGGTGCCGGTGCTGGTGTGCGTGATCGCGGCGGCCGCGTGGCGGGCGCGGCGGCGCGACCCCAGCCCGCGCGCGCCGGGTGCCGGCGTCACCCCGCGATGGGTGGACCTGCTCATGCTGTTTGCCGCACAGGCAATACTCGCCTGGTGGCTGGTAGCGAAAACGCCGTCGTTTCTGGACGTGTGCGTCGCATTCGTGACTCTGGGGTGGGCGGTGGCGCAGCTGGCGCGGCCGCTGGTCTTTCCGGCGGGCGGCGTGCTGGAGCGTGCCGCGCCGCTGCTGCTGGCGGCGGGGATCATCAGTGCCACAATATGGCACACCATGGAGCAAATCCGCTTCTGGGAACATTTTCTGCTGGGCTACGCCGATTTCGGCTTCTTCACCACCGAGCTGGAGCAGTGCCTTCCCTGGAAGGAGGTGGGTGCGGCGCGCTTCGCCGACACCCGCCTGGGCTACCACGCCGTGTGGATGTTCTATGGGCTGGCGCCGTTCTACGCGCTGTTTCGTTCTCCGATCTTCCTGATGGTGGTGGGGCCGTTGGCGCTGAACCTGGCGGCGGTTCCCTTCTACCAGTTGGCGCGGGCGCGGAGCGGCAGCGCGGCGGTCGGGCTGATCGTGGGGCTCGCGTGGCTGTGGCTGCCCTCGATCACGCGTCTGCCCTATTCCAATACCTACGGGTTTCAATCCATTTACCTGGCGGTGCCCTTTCTGGCGTGGGCGTTCTCGCTGGCGCTGCGCGGCCGCTGGCGCGCATCCCAGGTGTGCCTTGGCCTGGCACTGCTTTGCGAGGAAACGGTGTGCGGCGTGGCGCTGGGCTGGGGGGCCTATCTGGCGCTGTTCGCCGGGCGGCGGCGCGAAGGTGTGGTGGTGATGGCGGTTTCGGTGGCGTATTTGCTGCTGTGCACCGCGCTGATTATTCCGCAATTCACGCCGACGTCGCAATACACGCGCCTGATGCTTTTCGGCGACTTGAGCGCCGGGGGCCTGATGGAACGAGTGACGCGTCCGCGGATCATCTGGTATTTGCTGGCACTGGTCGCGCCGCTGTCGCCGGCGCTGTGGCGCTGTCCGCGGCTGCTGGTGGCGGTGCTGCCGACGCTGCTGCTGGTGCTGCTCATGCAGCAGAACGATTACCTGAACATCAAGTACTGGCACCAGACGTCGATGCTGCCGGTGCTGTTCGCCGCCGCGGTTGCCGGTGTGACAAGTGACTGGCACTGCGACGGCCGGCCCGCGGGCGACGCTGCGCATAGTGCCACACCGATGGCACTCGGCGGCGCCGGCCCGGCGCTGGGGCTGCTGGTGTGCGTGCTGCTTTTTCACCAGTGGATGGGTGCCTCGCCGGTGGCCCAGTCGCAACGCTTCTACGCGGCCGACGCGCGGTTGAACGCGCCCGATCCGCGCCTGGAAACCGTCGACCGGCTGCGCGCACTGGTGCCGGCGGAGACGACGCACGTGATCGCCACCGAGCGGCTGGCGGCGCACTTCACGGACTTTCGCACGGTAACGCCCGCGCCGCGCGCGCGGCTGAGCGCGCCGCCGGGGGCGACGCTGCTGCTGGTCGATCGCAGCGACGCGTGGGACAAGGTGGTGATGGAGGGAGAGACGGCCGCGTTTCTACGCAGCGCGGCGGAGGCGGGCTATCGCCGGCTGTTCGAGGATGGGCCGATCGTCGCGCTGTGGTTCGACCCGGCCGACGCGCCGCGCGGCACCGCGCAACCGTGATTTGCCCTGCCGTGGCGATGACGCGCAAGTATGTTTCGCGCGAAACAGTCTTGCGCGAGAAACGCCGAAACGCGGAAAGCCGAGACGCCGAAAGCTGGATGCAAGGCAACAGGCAACAGGCGACAGAAAAGGCGGGAGGCGAGAGGGGAGAGAGGAGCCACGGAGCCACGAAGCGACTGTCTTGAGAATCAAGAGGTAGCAAGGGTTGATCTC
>CAZMVD010000002.1:51597-93440 GCA_964569425.1 uncultured Phycisphaeraceae bacterium | reverse complement strand
CGTACCACCATCATGAAGGTGGATGCCCTCGGATGGAAGATACAAGGCACGAAGGGACTTGGGGATTGCGGATTGTCGATTGTCGAATAGCGAATGGGTCGCGCCAAGGGGTTACGGAATCAAGAGGGTGATGCGCAAGGGCTATTGGGAGTTTATCTACACGGTGTGTGTGAAGGCGGGTTGGAATGAGTGAGGTGGCGACGGGAACGGCGGGCGAGAGAGGAGCGGCGGCGCCGCGCACACGCGAGCTGGTGATCGAGCCGCTGGTGCTGTGGCACTTCGTGGCGGCGCTGGTCTACGTCTTCGTGGCCATGATGGCGGGGTTTCTTTTCTCGCTCCAGTTCATGCAAATGTACCCCTTCCCGGAAATGGAGATCATGTCGCCGGGGCGGTGGCGCATGGTGCACACCAACGGCGTGGCGTATGGGTTTATTGCCAATGCGTTTCTGGGGGCACTGCACTGGGCGATTCCGCGGTTGACGCTGCGCCGGGTGCTGAGCGTCAAGCTGTCGTGGTTTATCTTCTGGGCGTGGCAGGTGGTGGTACTGGCGACGGTGGCGGGTTTGCTGCTGGGCCATGCGCAGGCGGTGGAATGGGGCGAGACGCCGATCTTCGTTGATCCGCTGGCGCTGGCCGGGCTGGTGCTGGTGGCGATCAATTTCCTGGCGCCGATTCTCAAGACCGAAGGGCCGATGTATGTGACGCTGTGGTATTTCATCGCGGCGTTCATCTGGACCATTCTGGTCTACGCGATGGGCAACTACTTTCCGCAGTTTTTCGTGGGCGGGGCGGCGTCGGGGGCGATCATCGGGCTGTTCATTCACGACCTGGTGGGGTTGTTTGTCACGCCCATCGGCTGGGGGCTGATGTACTACTTTGTGCCGGTGATTCTGAAGAAGCCGGTGTGGAGCCACGGGCTGTCGCTGGTGGGGTTCTGGGGGCTGGCGTTCTTTTACCCGCTCAACGGCATCCATCACTTCTTGTACAGTCCGATCCCGATGTTTCTGCAATACGGGGCGGTGATTGCGACCATCGCGGTGGAGCTGGTGGTCACCACGGTGATCATCAACTTTTTCGGCACCATTCGGCATCGCGGCGATGCGCTGCGGACCAACCTGCCGATCCGCTGGTTTTACCTGGGCATGGTGTTCTATTTCACCACCTGCCTGCAATGTGCCTTCCAGGTGACATTGACGTTCCAGAAGATCATCCACTTCACTGACTGGGTGGTGGGGCATTCGCACCTGGTGATGTTCGGGGTCTTCGGCTTCTGGATTCTGGGATTCATGACGTACCTGTTTCCGCGGCTGCTGGGCGCGGCCGACTGGTACCGCCCGAGTTGGAACGCGTGGCACTTCTGGCTGACGGGCATCGGCATGCTGGTGATGTTCTTTGATCTGGTGATCGCGGGGCTGGTGCAGGGTTTTCTGTGGCGCGATCTGGCGCTGTGGGAGACGTCGGTGCAGGCATCGCGCCCGTTCTGGCTGCTTCGCTTTTTCAGCGGGTCGGCGATCATCGTGGGGCAATTGTTTTTCTTTATTAACATTCTGATGACCGCGGTGTTTCGCAAGGACTTGCAGCCGGGCGGGCAGCCGACGGGCGGCGAGTATCCGGCGGCGGCGCCGGTGACGGCATGAGCGCGGCATTCCGGAGCGACGGGTACGCAGGACAATAGGCGGCACGCAATATGTTTGAATCCAAATCGGGCATTTTCTTGATCGCCGGGCTGGGTTTTTTCATCCTGTCGTTCCTGGTGATGGGGCTGCTGCCGTGGACCATCTACCTCGATCAGCCGGAGCAGACGCTCGACGACCTGGTGAAGAACGGCGTGATTCACGAGTTCGTCGAACTGGCGGAGCGCTACCCGGACCGGTTCGCGCAGCACTTTCCCGAAGGCGTGACGACGGCGTCGTTCGCCCAGGCGCTGAAACGCGGGCATGAGGTTTACATTGCCGAGGCGTGCTGGCACTGTCACAGCCAGCAGGTTCGGCCGGTGTCGAATGAAGATCTTCGATGGGGCCCGGTGTCGCACGCGCGGGAATATCAGAATGTGCTCCAACGGCCGGTGCTGTTCGGGACGCGGCGGGTGGGGCCGGACCTGTTCCGCGAAGGAGCGCGGAAGAGCAACGATTGGCACGTGGCGCACTTCTTCCGGCCGACGGACGTGGTGCCCACGTCGGTAATGCCGCGCTATCCGTGGCTTTTTGACGCGGAGGACTATCCGAACCGCGACGGCATGGCCCTGATCACTTATGTGCAATGGCTGGGGAGCTGGCTGCCGGAATACCCCTATTATCAAGGAGAGGGACCGGAAGGGCCGCGGCCGCGGGATTCTGACCAGAGTGCCGCGCGCGATACCGCTGACCGGTCGTCGGAGGGTGCCTGAATGAGCGGCCAACCGCCAACGCCCGCCCGCCCGAGCCCGTCGCCGCGTTCCGGTTCGCGGCTGAAGAAATGGGTGATGGTCATTATCACCGTGGGCATCATTGTGCCGGGTGGTTATGGGTTTATCGAGAAGTTCATTCAGTTTGTGCGCACGCTGCGGACGGACGACGCGGGGGGCTTCACGATCATCCCCATCTGCAATTACCTGATCGTGACGGCGGGGATGGCGTGCCTGCTGGTGTGGGCCACGGCACGGGGCATGTTCCGCGATATCGAGCGGCCCAAGTTCACCATGCTGGAGCGCGAGCAGCGCATCGAAGCCGGCGACCGCGAAGCGGGAAGGATGATTTCATGAGCGAGCAGCCGGGATCCGATGCGCAGCACGAGCGGTCGTTTCACACCTATACCACGCACCACATACCCTGGTACGTGCGGGCCATGTGGGTTGGTTTCTGGATCGGGGCGATCTGGTATGTGGTCAAGTTCGCCATTCCCATGGCAAGAAACTATTTCTGAACACTGAGGGCTACCCGGCCAGCGATCGTTCCACGGTCCAGTAGAGCGCTACGGCGGCGATGGCGAGCGACGCAGGCACCGCCAGGCGCAGGCGGTACCACGTCCGCGACCTACACCAGCCCACCACGAGGAACGCGAGTGCGATCACCGCCAGTTGGCCGACCTCGACACCAACGTTGAAAGCAATCAGAGCGGTCACGAAGTCGCCGCGGGGCAATCCCAGTTCCGTCAACACCCCGGCAAAGCCCAGTCCGTGAAGCAACCCAAAGGCAAAGACCACCGCCGGCCGCCAGGGTTTGAGGTTTGAGGTGCAGACATTTTCCAGCGCCACGTAAGCGATCGACAGCGCGATCAGCGGCTCCACGATGTTGGGCGAGAGCGACACGACACCGTACATCGCCAGCGCCAGGGTGATGGAATGGGCCACGGTAAAGGCGGTTACCTGCCACAGCAACGGCGCCCAGCGGGTGCTCAACAGGAACAGGCCGAGGACGAAGAGAATGTGGTCGAGCCCCTTGGGCAGAATGTGCTCAAAGCCGAGTATGAGGTAGCGAGTGGCGACGCGCATAGAGCCACCGCCGGCGGATGTGGGTGGGTCCAGCGGGATCGGCGGACTGCGCTCGGCCACGTCGAGCAGGTGGTGCACCGTGTTGGAAGAGCCCTCGTAGGTCACGGTGAGCGGCACGGTGCCGAAGGTTCGCGACGCCCAGAAGACCAGTTCGCGTGCGTCGGGCGGTGCGGAGCCGGACAGAACGAGGGTGCGTCCGCGCTCCGTGGGCGCGCGATAGTCGATCGTCGGGTGAACGATGACGTCGTCGAAGCGCAGCGTCATGCGGCGATCGAACATCGGGCGAAGTTCCTCCAGCCGTGCCGCGAGGGCTTCGGGGGTCAGCGCTTCGAGGCGGGCGCGTTCTTCCGCGCTCAGGTTTCCCGTGGCCGCCTCCACCACCAGCAGGTTGGCGTCGTAGAATACGTCGATTTCGTAGGTACGGTCGGTGCGAATCAGCACGCGCACTTCGGTAAGCTCTACGTGGTGGGCGCGTACGGCACTTGGCGACCAGCCCAACCAGACCAGTGCGATGCCCGCGGCGAGAAAGTGCGTGACTTGTCGGTCAGTACTTGGCATCAGGCGGTCAACTTTAGTCGAATCGCTTTCTTCGGGCGAATCGCAGCCGGCGGGCCCACCTGCGGCAATCGCGGTTATTGCCGCGCCGACGCCGCCCTCACAAGTTCTTACCGGTTCCTGAAATCAACCGATGGGGTCGGGAGGTTATAGAGTCGGGGCCGGCACTGATTCAACCGGAAAGTCGGATCCATCGTCGCGCGACGTTGCACCATAGGAGTGAATGACCATGAAACGCGGACTGTCGAGGCGGGAATTTGTGCGGTGGGCTCCGGGGGCCGGAGTGGCGTGCTGGGCTGGGCGGGTTTGCGGCGCGACCGGGGCACGCATCGGAGCCGGACAGGGGAAACGAAAAAATATCCGCCGGATTCCCTCGCCAGGATGAAACCCTGGTCCGTGAGATGGTGGGAGCGGCGCACTTCAATGAAGAGCGAGTGCGCGAGCTTGCCCATCGCCATCCGGCGCTGGTCAACGCGTGGTGGGACTGGGGGTTCGGCGACTGGGAATCGCCGCTGGGGGCGGCGTCGCACGTCGGACGGCGGGAGATCGCCGAGTTTCTCATTGAGCGCGGAGCGCGAGTAGACCTGTTCGCCGCCGCCATGCTCGGAATGACTGACGTCGTGAAGGCGTATGTGGCGGCACGCCCCGGTGTGCAGCGAACGCTGGGGCCGCACGGAATCACGCTGCTGGCGCACGCGCGTGCCGGAGGCGACGCGGCCGCGGAAACGCTCAAGTACCTGCAAAGTCTGGGGGATGCGGACCAGGGTCCGGCGGTGTTGCCTCTGACCGATGGGCAGCGGGAACCCTACGTGGGGCTCTATCGCTTCGGGCCGGCGCCGGACGACGTGCTCGAAGTGTTCGTCAAGAAGGGCCAATTGGCGATTCGCCGCGGCACAGATTCCTCACGGACGATGCACTTTGTCGGTGGGCACGACTTCTTCCCGGCCGGCGCGCCGAGCGTTCGCTTGCGCTTCGAGGTGGGCGAGGCGGCGGCGCAACGGTTGACGGTCATCGATCACGAACCGCTGGTCGCGGCGATGCGCATGCCGGGCTAGCGTGCCTGTACCCCAGAGGTCTAACTCGCGACGCGGCGAGAGTGGCACACGTCAGTCCGTCGGCAGGAACCAGTGGATGTATCCGCAGCGCTCGCAGACGATGCAGTTGGCGGTGGCGTTGGCCCAGTCAAAACCGAAGAAGGATGCGACCGCGGTATTGAGCTGCGCCTGTCTCTCCCAGAAGCGATCGTGGTGGCAGATTTCGCACCGTAGCGGCTGACCAAGAATCAGTACCGGTTCCGCCTGGCGTTTTCCGAATAGGCCCATGGGGGTCCTCCTGCGTCTGTGGCAAGGGCGCCGCCGCGCGAGCGCACCCCGCAGCGCGCCGTGGTGGTTCACTCCCGATCGATCGCCCAGACCACGAGCCAGACGATGACGGCGAAGACGGCCATGCCGGTGAGGAACCGCCACATGCGGCGCCGCCGCACCTGTTCGCTACCACTGTCCATCCAGGCGCCGAACAACCACATGACAAGATCAGCGGGCGTGAACATGGCGGATCGTCCTCTGGTTTGCCGCATGGTACCATTTTCCGCAAAGATAATCACGCTGCGAGTATGGCGCATCGCGGTCCAAACCTCGGTGTACTCAAGTGTCGTGGTCGGTTCACCGTCACCCCAGAGCGGCGCGCCGCTGTCATGGTAGAATGACGGTTTCGAAAGGCGCGTCATGGCAAGCACCATCCCGTGCGATTACTGCGGGCTGCCGCTTCGCGGCGCAGGTCACACAGGCACGCGGCGAAGAGGGGCACGCGACGTGGATGCTTACGCGGCTGGGCCTGGCGGTCTTCCTTTCCATGGGCGTCATGGTCTTCAGCATGTTGGGCTATGGGCAGGATGTCTACGGCCGGGAGTCAGCGGACGATTCGTCGCTGGCTGGAGCCCTCTTTTCGGTGATGCGCTACACGTCACTGATTCTGGCCACGCCGGTGTTCCTGCTGCTGGGGGTTCCGATTCTGGCGAGCGCCTGGGAGCAGCTTCGCGCGCGGGTGGTGTCGACCGACGCGCTGATCATGCTCGGGGTGATCGGGGCGCTGGTGTATTCGTACATTTCCACGTTCGCGGATCGCGGGGCGGTCTATTACGAAACGGCGTGCATGATCCTGGTGCTGCTTACGCTGGGGCGCTACCTGGAGGCGACGGGCAAGTTGCGCGCATCTGATGCGCTGCGCGGGCTGCGCGAGATGATGCCCGACGAGGTAGCGTTGTGGCGCGACGGGCGGGCGGTGACGGTTCGCGCGGGCGACGTCCGGGTGGGCGACGTGCTGCTGGTGCGCGCCGGGGAGCGCTGCGCGGCGGACGGCGTGGTCGAGGCGGGATCGGCCCATGTCGACGAGCAAATGGTCACTGGCGAGAGTGTGCCGGTGGAAAAGTCCGCGGGCGATACCATTCACGCGGGAGCGCTGTCCACCGACGGAACACTGCACGTTCGCGCCTCGGCCGTGGGCACGAACGGAACGCTGGCCCGGCTGATTGCGCTGCTGGAAAAGGCGCGCGCAAGCCGCAGTCCGTTCGAGCGGCTGGCCGACCGGTTGGCGACCATGTTCGTGCCGGTGGTGGTGGTGCTGGCGATACTGGGCGCGCTGCTGGGCTTTTCCCGCGAGGGCGCGGGCGAAGCCATGATGACGTTTCTGGCGGTGCTGCTGATCGCCTGCCCCTGCGCGCTGGGCATTGCCGCGCCGCTGGCGGTGTGGGTGGCGCTAGGCGCGGCGGCGCGGCAGGGCATTCTGTTTCGCGACGGCGAAACGCTGGAGCGGCTGGCGCAAGTGCGGGCTGCGGCATTTGACAAGACGGGCACCCTGACCACAGGCGAGCCCACGGTGCAATCGGTGACGTTTCACACTGGCGACTCGCGCGGACAGGAAAGCCTGTTGCGGATCGCGGCGGCGCTGGCGGTCGGATCGACCCATGCGCTGTCACGGTCCATCGTCGCCTACGCGGAGAAGGTAAGTGTCAGGGATTGGACACCGCTGGCGGCAAGGACGGTCCCCGGCCGCGGGTTGGAGGCGTTGGTCGACGGTGCCCCGGTGCTACTGGGCAGTGTGGCGATGATGGAGGAAGCCGGCGTTTGCTTCGGTGCGCCGCTGAGGGCCGAGGTGGAGCGCATTCGCGCCGCCGGACAGGGCGTGGTGTGTCTGGGGGTGGGGGCGGTGGTGGCGGCGGTGTTCTCCATCGCGGAGTTGCTGCGGCCGGAGGCGAAGCCGGTCCTCGACGAACTGGGACATAGCGGAATAGCGGTGACGGTGCTGACCGGCGACCACGCCGCCCGGGGGCGGCAGATCGGCGCCGCGCTGGAGGTGCCCGTGCTGGCGGAATTGAAACCGGCTGACAAGGTGGCCTGGCTGGAGGCGCAGCGCGCCCGCTACGACACGGTGGCCATGGTGGGAGATGGACTGAACGACGCGCCCGCCCTGAGCGCCGCGGACGTGGGTATAGCTCTCGGATGCGGTGCCGAACTCACGCGTGAGTCGGCGGGTGTTTGTCTGCTGTCCGATGATCTGCATGGAGTTCCGGCGGCCTTGCACCTGGCGCGGCGCACGGTACGGACCATTCGCGTCAACTTATTCTGGGCATTCGCTTACAACGTGGGGGGCATTACGCTGGCGCTGGGGGGCACCATTCGCCCGATCATCGCAGCCGCAGCCATGGTGATCAGCAGCCTGCTGGTGGTGGGAAATTCGTTGCGTCTTGGTTCAGATTCGGACCGGTAGGTTCCTGCCCCCTGCGTTGCCATGCTGGCCCGCCAGAAGTTCCGATCACGGGTGTTTCGCCCGGAACATTGTGAACAATTGCACGTGAAAACAGGTAACAAAGCACGTTTTTTGCATCGAGAGAAGCGGTTTGCCTGGCGCGGACGCACAAATTGGCCAGGGACACAAAAAAAAACTCCATTATCTTCTAAAGATCGACCGTGCGGTCGATGCACGAGAGACACCCGAACGCCGGACACGGTGCGACGGGTTTAGAGGTCTGATCCTCCGATCCCGGTCGCCCCCGCGGACTATAGAACCCGGAGCGTTTGTGGAGGAACTCGGCCATGGAACTCTTTTACTGGTTCGTGGATTGGTTCGAGAAGCTGGTGCCGTTCATCGCCCTCGGCATGGAAGGCTGACCCCCCGGGGAGTGACCCGACTATGATTGCCTTCCCCCTGACACTTGCCGAGGAGCGCCTCATCCGCCGCGGCACCCGCCTGCTACCGTTGGTAGCGGGGCTGATCATCGTGCTGCTGGGAGCGTTGACGGCGGCGTAGACGCCAGCGTCACGGTTCCCGCCGCGTGGGGTCCAAAAGGCTCGATGGCCTGAGTGGCTCGATCCAGCACCCGGTGCCGCCCGCGGGCGAATTCGATCCAGAATGACCCCGTCAGCGGCACCAGAAAGCACCAGCCCGCCATGCCCAGGTGCACCAGGGTGCGCTCTGAACCGGCCCCCATCAGCCATACGCTGGTGATCAGCAGCACGCCCAACGTGGCCCACAACGCGCGGCGTACCGTGGGATCGTCCAGCCGGCGGGAGCGCGCCGGCACCGCGGGCACCACACATCCCCCGATGGCCAGCAGCAGGAGCCCCGCGTACATCGCCGGGGAAAGCGGAAACGCGTGTTTGATGTACCTCCGGTCAAGCAGTCCGGTCAGCGCGTCCGCCAGCAGAAAGACACCGGGAACATCGCTCACGGTGGCGCTCCCATACCTCACTGCGTGTCGATCCGGCGCGGGCGTGGTTTGCAAGGTACGCAGATCGCCGATGACCAGCACGCGTCCGGCCGCCCATTCGCGCAACGCGTCGTCGTCCGCGGCGAGTAGTGCTTCGTAGGCTATCGTGCGGCGCTCCCAATTCGCGGGCGCATCGAGCGGGAACGTGCAGCATCCCACCAGATCTCCGGCGCGCAGGGAGACCATGGTCAGGTCCGTGGGAAAAGAGGTTGTGAGCGCCAGGCGGTCGCGCTGTCGCCGGTAGGCCCCGGGCGACAGCTCATAGAGCAGCTCGACCCACAGGTTGCGCTGCGACCAGTCGATTTCCAGTCGCGCCGCCGGATGCAGCAGCGACGCCATGGTGGTCAATGCCAGCCCGGGCAGGATGGCGCCGTCCGGACGGCGCACGACCATGACGAATTCGCCGGGACGCTCCACCATGTCGCGCGCCGCAATAATGCCGAAACGCAGTTGGCGCCCAAGGCGCTCCGCCAACAATGGGCTGATCTCCGGACGCCCCGCGTCGTCGCATGCGAAGGCGGCGAGCACCACGGGCACGCCGGCGCCCTCCGCCGCCAGGATGGCCTGCGCCAGCGATTCGTCGGCCGGCTGCGCGGAACGAAAGTAATAGTCCCACACAATCGCACGCGGGCGGGCGGCCGCCAGACGCTCCAGCAGCCGGGCATGCACGCCGCGCCAGGACGGCGGGCTGTGGTTGACGCCTTCGATGCCCTCCTCGGCCGCGAACGCGACGACGCGCGCGGGTGTCATGTCGTTGACGCCGATGACGAGCAGGTCGTCGTGCGTCGTGGCGCCGGCCGGCGCCGTGGCGCGCGGCTGTTCAGCGTATTCGCGCCCCTGCACAAGCCAGCCGGTGTTGAGAAAAAACGTAAGAAAGGCCAGCCCCAGCAGGGCCGCCGCGACCAGCGACGCGTGCAGCGCCCAGCGCGCCCGCAGCGCCGAGCCGACGGCCAGCCGGCGGGCGCGGTACAGCGCGGAGGGCGGGCGCGTGCGAATACGCTCCTTGCGGATGTAGCGCTTCAGGTCGTCAGCGAGCTGCCCGGCCGAGGACAGCCGGTGCGCCGGCTCCCAGGTCAGACAACGTTCCAGCAGCGTCTCGAGGTCGCGCCCGCGCGGCAGGTGGTCCAGCCGCGGCAGGCGCGGCAGCTCCTTGCGGATGCGCTCCAGCAGCGCCTCGGGGGCCGGCTTGTCGGGGGTGCAATTCAGCGCATACGGGTATTGCCCGTTGGTGACGATCTCGTAGAGCATCATGCCCAGCGACCAGATGTCGCTGCGTTCGTCGATGGCGCCCGCCACCCCACCCCAGGCCTGCTCGGGGGACATGTACTTGAGCGTGCCGATGACGTCGCCGCGCTGCGTGATGGTCACGCGGTCCCAACTGCTCCAGTCGGCGGTCTCCACGGCACAGATGCCGAAGTCGAGTATGTGCGGATCGCCTTGCCCGTCGATCAGAATGTTCCGCGGCTTGAGGTCGCGATGCGCCACCCCCTGGGCGTGAGCGTGTGCCACGGCGCGGCACACTTGCTCGAACACCCGGAGCTTGTCGGCCAGCTCGCCCCCGGGTCGGGACATGTAATCGTCGAGGTGCACGCCGTGCACGTAGTCCATCAGGAAGTAGCGTGCCCCCCCGGTCTCGCCCGCGTCCAGACACTTGACGATCCACGGCGAGTCGATGTGTTTCAGCACCGCGATCTCGCGCTCGAAGCGGTTGCGCTCCATCGGGCCGGGGTCGCTGAGCACCTTCAGGGCCACAAGCCGCGGCGGATCGCTCAACCGCCACGCCTTGTATACCACCCCGAATCGCCCGCGGCCCACCTCGTGAATGACCAGACAATCAGGAATATCCGGCAGGTGGGCCCGGCGACCCACCGCGACCAGACGGCGAAAACAGCGGTCGCAATCGGACAGGTGCGTCTCTGCGGAAGACGTTTCCGTCGCGGCCAGCGCGTGCCGCGAGTATGCGGCAAGCTGCTCATCGGTCAGGCACACGGCGGGTTCGGTCATGGTGGTGTTGCTCCGGCGCGGCACCGCATGATACCACGAATGCGGGTCGCAGGTCACGGCCGGGCACGGCGCGCTTCGTGGGCGCAGCAGGGCCGCCGGCGGCCGACCCGGCGTTCATTACATCGGCGCTCGGGCGTCGGAACGGCCAGCGGATGTCGGCGGGCGAATGCCCCACCCTCGCTTGGTGACAGGGTGTTACAGATCGCGGACGTAAGCGCGGTCGCAGCGGATGCTGAGATGCGGGTCGGTGAGCGGCGCAAAGCCATAGCGGCGGTAGAGCGCGTTGGCTTCGATGAGCTTGCTCGATGTTTCCAGCTCCATGCGGCGAAAGCCGAGACGGCGCGCGGCGTCCAGCATGCGCTCCATCAACATGCGCCCCCAGCCGCGCCCCCGAAAGGCGGACACAAGGTACATCTTGCGCAGCTCGCACACGCCGTTTCCTTTGGGGAACAGGCCCACGGTGCCCACGATGGCGCCCTCTTCCTCGACGACTTCGAACAGCCCGCCGCGCGCCGCGTAGTGGCCGACCACGTCGTCCAGATCCGCGTCCACGCCCTGGTGCTCGGCGACGAGGTCGTACTCCGCGAGCACGCCGAACACCACGCGGCGAATGGCTTCAGCGTCGTCATTGGTGGCGGGGCGGATGAGCATGTAGGTATCATAACCCGGGCCGAACTACGAGGCGAGTCGAGTTCCGTGGTTTGACGCGGCCTTGGGTTTTATATATATTAAAATAAGTGGCGCGGCGTGAACTTTCGATGGAACGAGTGGAACGCTGAGCACATTCGTCGTCATGGGGTTCACCCTGATGAGGCCGAACTGGCGGTGCGCAGCGCTCGGCGGCCGTTTCCGCTTCGGCGCGAAGACGAGAAGTGGCTGGTTTGGTCGCGCACTCTTGGCGGTCGCCTGGTGCAGGTTGTCTTCGTGCTGGACGACGACAACCGCGTGTTTGTCATTCATGCGCGTCCGTTGACTGACGCCGAGAAGAGGCGGTTTCGCCGCTGGGAACAGACATGACCCGCAAGAAAAAGAAACCATTGACGGAAATGACCGTCGAAGAATTGGCCCGGGAGACGGCGGCGTTCGAGGACGAGTTCGTCATCGACACCTTTGCCGCGCCCGACGCACCCGCGCGGCATCGCCTGGCGCGGGCCCGACGCCAGCGCGGGCGCCCGCGTCGCGGAAAGGGTGTCAAAGTCATTTCGCTGACCGTGGAACGGGAACTACTCAAAGAGACGGACCTGCTCGCCCGAAAGCTGAAAGTCAGCCGCTCGCGAGTCGTAGAGATCAGCCTGCGCCGGGCGCTGCGCGAATCGAGCGAATAGTGCCCTGCGCCCATCGCTGGACGCAGCGCGCCCCTTGCCCCCCCACAGTCACCCGGCACCGGTCATGGGCTCGCCTGTGGCGCTTCGCTATTTGGCTCGCACCCCGCGCACAAAGGACAGAATGGCGTCGTGCGATTTCGCGACGGTCGCCGTATCGCCCGCCACGCGCACAAAGTGCGGCCCGTTGGCGTGATCGACGATGACCGCAATCATCCGCTGATTGGCCTTGGTCGGCCCCGAGCCCATCATCCCCGCCAGCGACCCGGTGAGATCGACGATCGTCAGCCGAATCGACCCCAGGTCCTCGGTGGTGATGGTCGCGTCCTCGCGCGTGCACGATGAACCGTCGGGCTTTTTCATCTGCCCCACCCAGCGGTTGATGTTCATCTCGTCCATGCCCTTCATGTTGGGATAGTGGGAAATGCGGACCGAAGCGCCTTCCTCGTCGCTCTCGGCCTTGGGCAGTTGATACGAAGCCGCCACACCCATGGCGCCGGGTCCGACCGGCTCCGAGACCCACCCCTCGGGAACGTCGAACGCGATGCCCTCGTGGGCGAACGTGCCGGCGGCAGCGGTGCCGCCCGGAGAGGGCGCGGGCTTCTCATAGGGTGAAGGCGTTGACGGTTTGGCGGCCGTCTCGGTCGCTGCAGATTCTGTTTTCTTGGCCGACTCTTCGGCGGCGCCGGCGGGCTTGGCCGCGGATGGCGCGGGCGACGTGGCCGAGGGCGGCGGCGGCGAAGGCGCCGGTTCGTTGGACCGTTCGCAACCAATGCTCACGCACAGCGTGCCACCGGCCAACAACAAGGTTCCAAATGTAGGGAAGCGGTTCATGCTGTCGCTCCTGTCTAGAGATTATTCGGTGAACTCTCGTGCCCGTTTCCGCGGGGGATTGTACCGCGCGGGGGCCATCCGGCCAGTTGGTGCAACGGCGCGGACCCTCGGGCGTTGGATTGTGGCGATTTCGATTGAGTTGGCGGGGCCTGTCCGTTACGATGGTGGTGTCGCATTTCATCCTGCGTCTGAGGGTAGGGTCTGATGGACCGTCGAGCATCGAATCGAGTCGTGGCGCTCGGCCGAGCCGGTCGGCGGCGCGCGGATCGGGTCGGGCCGCTCATGCATTGCATGTTCGTCACGTTGATTGGCCTGATCGCAACCCCGTCTGCCCGTGCGGCGGCGGAGGCGGCCGGATTCGCCGACGCGGCGATGAAGCACGAATCGCCCGCCGCCCCGTCCGTCGGAACGCCCGTGTGCCCCTTTGAGGATGCGGCGCATTGCCAGGGGATGGAGTCGGGAAACGGCTATGAGTCGATAGATCGTGCCAGGGGGCGGCGCATCGCGGATGACTTCCGCCCAGCGACCGACACGATCAGCCGGGTGTGCTGGTTTCCTTGTTTCCTGGGCGGCGATCAGTACTTTGGCCCGTGGTTTGAGTGCTCAGGCAATACCGGGGGCACGCCGCCGCCGGATGATTTCGTGGCCGTGTTCTACGAGGATGAGATGGGCCTGCCCGGTTTGCCGGTGGCGGGCCAGCCTCCAGGGGGCTATTCGCTGATACCTGACGACAAGCTGCCCGCCGATGGTGGAATGGGAAACAACCGCTGCTGGCGTTACACCGCGCCGTTTGATCCGCCCCTGTCGGTCACACCGGGCAATTGCTACTGGATGGAAATCACGGGCGTCGGCGAGGACCAAGCTGAAGGCTACTGCGAGGTATATCACGCAAACAGCCTGGATGGGAATGGGTGGTCGTATTCGGATAACGATGGAGCGTATAGTTTAAACGATCTGTTCATGATAGATCTGTCCTGGTGCCTCGATGGCGGCATCGCTGGCGCAACCAATCCTCCGATTTCACTCGACGGGGGCTGCGGCGATTCCATGCCGACGGCGTGCTGCGTAGCCGGGCCGACCGGTCCCATTTGCAACGATGGCACCTACCGTGATTGCGTCGGCACGCCAAGCGCACCAACCTGGCCCCAACCCGTCCCGTTTCTCTATAGCTCGTGCGGCGAAGTCGGGGAATGTCCGAGGCCGGCCAACGACAACTGTGCCGATGCATTCCCCGTTTGTACCGACATGGTCGCGGATCCGGACGTGGGGCACTGCGCTGGGAATCCGTGGTGGGTTCCTTGGCGCGAAGCGTGTTCCATATCCCAACAGGACTGCTATTTCGCGCCCGGCGGCGATTTCTGCGTTCCTTATGCCGATGGTCAGGATAGTTTTCGCTGTTGGGTTGAGACGGACAATCGACTGGCTACCACCGACGGCCCGGTCAACCCGGCTCCGAATTGCCCGGGGGCCAGCTTTCAGGCCGATGTGTGGTATACTTTCACTCCGCCTTGTACCGGGACTTTGGTGTTGTTTTTTTGTTCGCCACCATTCGAAAACTGGTTCGACGCGTATTTGCAGGTTTTTTCAACACAATCGCCATTCGACACTTGTCCGTGTCCGGCGTCAACGACAAGCAGCCTTGGATGTGCAGATATTCTCTGTGGTCACATCGATTACGGTTTCGAGACACGAGTCGCTTATCAATCGTGCGTGTTGATTCGTTTGGGGGGGTACTCGCCAAGTGGCACGCTGCCCGGCGCCAATCAACAAAAAAGCGCCTTTGACCTTGGGATGTTCTGTGATCCACTTTCCGGGGTGGTGGCTGTGGCCGGGAGTCTGAATTATGCCAAGAACCGCTACCTGACGTTCACGCCCAACAATCCCGCGTCCGACGTCGCTCTCCGCGTCCGCAAGACCACTCCGCCGACCGGCGATTGCTGGGTGACGGCGCCGGATGCCAACGGTCTGGCGCGCTGCGGCAGTTCGCCATTCTACCGCCAGTGGCCGGAGTCGGTCATCCACGTGGGCGACTGCGCCATCGTGCCCGACGCGACCTACGAATTGGCGGCGACGCTGGAGGGGGTGGTGTTCTCCGATCCGCTGATCGTCAGCACCGTGCCGCGGCCGGAGCCCAAGTTCTGGGGCGACACGGTGGGCGCCTTCGAGAGCGGCGCGTGGACGGCCCCCAACGGCGTCGTCAACACCAACGACTTCCTGGCCGCGCTCCAGAAGTTCCAGAACTTGCCCACGGCGCCGCACGTCACCGTCACCGACGTACAATCGGTGAGCAGCACCGACCCGTGCCTCAACCGCGTCACCAACATCGCCGACGTGTTTATCCTGATTCAGGCGTTCCAGGGGAACGCCTACCCCTTCACCACCGACCCCGCGAGCTGCCCGCCATGTCCATGAGCATCATCAACCTGACGGCTGATTCTCGTGTCCTCGCTTCCGCGCTGCCGCCCGGTGCGCTGCGCCAGCGCCCGCACGATCCGCGCTCCCATGGCATTCGATTCGGCGCCGCGGTCTTCGTTGGCCTTCTCGTACTATTAGGCTCCGCGCGTCTTGCCCAGGGCGGTGAGGTCACCCCCGCGGGCATGATCGGCCTGTCGCAGAATGTCGGTCCACAGCCCATGTCGGCGGGGTCCACAACAATCTGCCCGTTTGAGGATGCGGCGCATTGCCAGGGAATCGAATCGGGGCAGTTCATTCATTCGATTGACCGCGATCTGGGGCACCGCATCGCCGACGACTTCCGCCCCGCGACGGACACCATCAGTCGCATCTGCTGGTTTGCCTGTTTCGTGGGCGATGACCAGGCAGGGGGATTCTTTGAGTGCTCGGGCAACACGGGCGGCACGCCCCCACCGGATGATTTCGTGGCCGTGTTTTACGAGGACGATCTTGGGATACCGGGCCTGCCGGTGGCGGGCCAGCCTCCCGGCGGCTATTCGCTTATTCCCGATGACAAACTGCCGTCGGACGGCGGCGCGGGCAACAGCCGCTGCTGGCGCTACACCGCCCCGCTCGACCCGCCTCTGTTGGTAACGCCGGGCGGTTGTTACTGGCTGGAAATCACCGGCGTCGGCGAGCAGCAGGCGCAAGGCTACTGCGGCGTCTTCCTGTTGGATTCGCAGGACGGCAACAACCTCGCCCATCAGGACAGTGACGAGGTATGGGAACCGGGTGATCTGGTTCAACGGGACCTCGCGTGGTGCCTGGACAGCGGCATTGTGGGCGCTACCGACCCACCGTTTTCGCTTGACGGCGGATGCGGGGTACTTCCCGGCGCCTGTTGCCTAGCGGGTCCCACCTGCGAGAACCGAACGCACCTCGGATGCGTAGACGTCTGGCAATACCCTGCGACGGGGGTTTTTTTCCCCTACCAGTCGTGCGATTCGTTCATCTGTCCGTCACCGATTAACGATAGCTGTTACGAGGCGATCGAGATTTGCATCGACCAAATGTCGGATCCCGACCTGGGGAGTTGTGTTGGCGGTTTCCCGAGTTCGATCGGCGCCGCTTGCAGCGTTTCACTGCAAGATTGCTTTCTGCCGAACCAGTCGTGCCAGCCGAGAACTCCGGGGACGGATGCGTTTCGTTGTCGACAGATGACGGACAATCGCTTGGCGACCACGGACGGCCCAAACACAGTGGGAACCCACTGTTTCGGTGCGGGGCAAAACAGCTTTCAGGCCGATGTGTGGTACTCGTACGAGCCTCCGTGCACGGGGAAGCTAACCATTCGAATGTGTGATCAACCAACGTACGATTCCATGCTCGCGGTTTACGGTACCAACGTCGCTGGCCAGCCGTGTGACCAAATCTGCCCGCTGCTGGTCAACAACAATTCGCTTCCGGTGCGGGCCTGCAATGACGACTACTGTCCGGGTACTGCGGGCACGTCCGGTTTGGCAACTCGCGTCGCAAAGGCGGGATGTTACTTGATTCGAGTTGGCGGATGGTCTGACTGGGGCACTTCCGCGAGAGCCTGGGCAGCTCGCTCTGAAATGGACATTGGATTACTTTGCTATCCGTTGTACGAACTATTGGCCGCGGACAGTGAAGCTGCGCCGCCGAGGAATCGATACGTTTCGTTCGTTCCGAATAATCCCGATCACGACACGGCCATCCGCGTCCGCAAGACCACTCCGCCGATGGGCGATTGCTGGGTGACGGCGCCGGATGCCAACGGCCTGGCAGGTTGCGGCAGCTCGCCGGTCTACCACGACTGGCCGTTTTCGGTCATTCACGTGGGCGACTGCGCCATCGTGCCCGATGCGACCTACGAAGTGGCCGCGACGCTCGAGGGGGTGGTCTTCTCCGATCCGCTGATCGTCGGCACCGTGCCGCGGCCCGATCCTAAGCTCTGGGGCGATACCGTCGGCGAATTCAACGGAGGCCTATGGGCGTGGACGGCCCCCAACGGCATCGTCAATACCAATGACTTCCTGGCGGCGCTCCAGAAGTTCCAGAACCTGCCCACCGCGCCGCACGTGACCGTCACCGACGTGCAATCGGTCAGCAGCACCGACCCGTGCCTCAACCGCGTGACCAACATCGCCGACGTGTTTATCCTGATTCAGGCGTTCCAGGGGAACGCCTACCCCTTCACCACCGACCCCGCGAGCTGCCCGCCATGTCCGTGATGATTACTCCCAGATTGTTGGCTTGCTGAGTTGACCGTTCCGGTCGAGCACAAGTTCCGCTGCGTGAGCCGTCATGGGGGGCGTCGGGCAGGCCCCTTCGTGGCTGCAGCGCTGCGGTGGTAGGCATGGTCGCGCTGTTGGGTTTCGCAACATCCGCGGCCCGGTAACTCGCCTACCTCCGCTTCCAGCA
Source organism: uncultured Phycisphaeraceae bacterium (assembly GCA_964569425.1). GTDB lineage: Bacteria > Planctomycetota > Phycisphaerae > UBA1845 > UBA1845 > JACQXM01. The sequence continues at coordinate 75,652 of CAZMVD010000002.1, read as the reverse complement.
TCTGCTTGATGACCAACTGCGCCGCCGTGCCGAACACGCTGCCGGTCAGCTCCGTCAGGGTCCTGGGGTGGTGCAACGGCGAGGCCAACTTGGCCCCCGACCTTCCACGGGTACACAATTCATGGCGTCCGGCGTTACTTTCTGAGCACGCGTGACATGCTCGACAGGATGCCGGGACCGTCCTTATTCACCCCTATTGTGGGACATCACCTTTGGTGTGACCAGGACAAGGAAATGGCGCTGTCGCCTCGGTCATCCGCCGTAAGGGCCGTGCAGCAAGTGAATCACCCCGGCTGTGGCAGCGGGCCTTCGCCGAGTTCAGAGTTGGGGCGGGGGTCGAGCTTGACGGGGCGGGCGATGCCGACGGGGGTTTCGCCCGCGGCCTTGTCGAGCAGGTCGGAGACGCTGGAGCGCTCCAGCGACTCGCCGCGAATCAGGGCGTTGACCTCGTCGCCGGTGATGGTTTCGTACTTGAGCAGGGCCTGGGCAAGGGTCTCGAGCTTGTCGCGGTTTTCGTTGATCACGCGGTAGGCGTCGTGGTACGCGGTGTCGACGATGCGCTTGATTTCGGCGTCGATGAGTTCAGCGGTCTTGTCGGAGTAGTCGCGACTCTGGCCGGCCATGTCCCAGAAGCTGCCGCGGCCGTCCTCTTCGCCGTAGTAGATGAAGCCGACGTTTTCGCCCATGCCCCATTCCCGGACCATGCGGCGGGCGATTTCCGTGGCTTGCTTGATGTCGGAGGAGGCGCCGCTGCTGATTTCGTTGAAGAAGAGCTGCTCGGCAATGCGCCCGCCGAAGGTGACGCGCATGATGGCCAGCAGGTAGTTGCGGGTGTAGACCATGCGGTCGCGCTCGGGGAGCGAGAAGGTGGCGCCGCCCGCAGGCCCGCGCGGGATGATGCTGACTTTGTGGACCGGGTCGGCGTCTTTTTCCAGCGCCTGGACGAGGGCGTGACCGGCTTCGTGGTAAGCGGTCAGCTTGCGGTCGCGCTCGTCGACGGTGGCGTTCTTCTTGGCGCGGCCCCAGCGGATCTTGTCACGGGCTTCCTCGAAGTCGTCCTGTTCGACGAACTCCTTGTTGTACATGGTGGCGATGAGCGCCGCCTCGTTGACCAGGGCGGCAATCTCAGCGCCGCTGAACATGGGCGTTCCGCGGGCGATGCGACGAATGTCCACGGTGGGGCCCAGCTTGATCTTGCGAATGTGCACCTTGAGGATTTCGTAGCGCCCCTGAAGATCGGGCAGGCTGACGAACACCTGGCGGTCGAAGCGCCCCGGACGGATGAGCGCCGGGTCGAGAACGTCGGCGCGGTTGGTGGCGGCGATGACGATCACGCCGGAATTGGTGTCGAAGCCGTCCATTTCCACGAGGATGGCGTTGAGCGTCTGCTCGCGCTCGTCGTGCCCGCCGCCGCCGAAGTTGGCGCCGCGGCGGCGCCCGACGGCGTCGATTTCGTCCAGGAAGATGATGCACGGCGAGTTTTCCTTCGCCTGTTTGAAGAGGTCGCGGACGCGCGAGGCGCCCACGCCGACGAACATCTCAACGAAGTCGGACCCGCTGATGGAGAAGAAGGGCACGTCGGCCTCGCCGGCGATGGCTTTGGCGAGCAGCGTCTTGCCGCAGCCGGGAGCGCCGACCAGCAGAATGCCGCGCGGGATGCGCGCCCCAAGGCGCTGGAACTTCTTGGGCGATTTGAGGAATTCGACGATTTCCTGGACCTCTTCCTTGGCTTCCTGAATGCCGGCCACGTCGGCGAAGGTGACGTTGGTGTGTTCCTTGGCGTTGACCCGGTGGCGGGAGCGGCCGAAGTTGCCGAGCATACCAGCGCCGCCGCCGGCGTTGCGGATCTGACGGAAAATCACGAACCAGATGAAAGCAAACACGAGCAGCCAGGGCAACATGCCCACCAGCACGAGAACGAACTGATTGGGTTTTTCGCTGCGGACGGTGGCATCGGGAAGTTGCTTCACCAGCCGATTGACGAACGAGCCGTCGATCGCTTCGCGCGGATAGACGACGGTAAAGCGCGGCAACGCCCCCGGTTGATCTCCTTCTCCCAGAACACGTTCACCTTCGACTATGCCGTCTTCCTTGATCACCAGTTCCTTGATCTGGCGGTTGGCCACGTATTTCTCAAATTCGCTGATGGTGATGGGCTTGGCGGTTTCCAGGGTATTCTGCAACAGCGCGACCAGCAGGATGGCCAATCCAAACAGGACCAGCCAGCTCACCAGATTCCGCGAATTGCGCAGATTGGGCCCGCCGGCGCCACCCGGGCGCTTGGGGTCGGTCGGAGGCTTGGACGATCCGTTGTTATCCGCCATCACTCTCTCATACCGCGGGACACGGCTTCCGTTCGAAAACTTCTCAACTGGCGATCCTGCGGGTCATGTTGGCCGCAGGATTCAGGTTTGACGGCTTCCCCGCCAAGTTCCCCCGCTTGTTATCGGCGGGCGCCCGGTCGAGACGGGCCTGCGCAAGGAATCATAGCGCCATTACCAGTCTGCTTCCATGGACTCGACGATGAGCTCAGCCATTCCATCGAGGCCGCGGATCATTCCCATGGCGAAGGTCTCGCCCACCGGGGGAATGTAGCTTGTCTGGTACACGAATCGCGGTCTTTCCACCAGGATATCACCGGAACGCAGGTCTTGAAGGCGAAACCGAATGACAATGGTGGACCCGATTTCTCTTGGCCGATCCGTATCAAAGTCCTCGCCGAAGGAGCGGTTCTGCACCTGGAGAATCTCGCCCGTGAGCAGCGCGTCGGCACGGTCGCGCGTGGCGATGCGATAGGGCGTGTCCATTTCGATCCGCTTGACGATGGCTTCGGTCAGTTGAAATTCCAACTCGCGTCGAAACTCCTGGGAATGGAACATTTCGACATGAACGGTGCGGATATCGGTCGTGAACGGGCGCCGGGTGGAATAGCCACAACCACCCGCCAGGGTTACTGTCGTCAGGACGACAGGGACCATCCGATAACACGCGTTGCCTTTTCGCATAGATTCCGTCGTACCATGAGACCTTCGCGAAGGCCGGCCAATGGGAGACCCTCCGCATTCATTCCGCGTCCGCGTCTTGAACGATACCATTGGCCATCTGCCCTGACCAGCCGATCGCGGGAACGCTGAGCGATGAATAACGTCACGCTTTTATTTTTGCACTACAAGAGCAGTTCGGTCATCGGCGACAAAGGGCATTCGCCACCAGCTTCGGAAACACGATTCTGGTGGGCATCAGCGGGACAAGTGGTAACATTCCGGTCGAGGTTGGGCGTGGCGGCACGAGGTTGTGCCTGTCGCGCGACAGTGCTGGCCTTGCCCTCGCCCCGCCCATAGGGAGACCCTTCATGATGACCCTCTCGGAAGTCATGCAGCAACTCGAAGCGCAGGGGACGGAGCAGAACCGCAGTGTCTATTCGCGGCACGGCATCCGCGAGCCGATGTTCGGGGTGAGTTACGCCCACCTTGGCGCACTGGTCAAAGAGATTCGACGAGATCATGCGTTGGCGCTGGCTTTGTGGGACACGGGAAATCACGACGCGCGAGTTCTGGCCACGATGATTGCGGATCCGTCTCAGGTGGGTGTGGCACTGGTGGACGGATGGCGCGCGTCACTGGATAACTACGTTCTCACGGATGCGCTCAGTAAGCTCGCGGCGCAGGCTTCGTTGCCGCAGGAAACGGTGGATTCCTGGTGTGGGTCGGATCATGAGTGGACAGCGTCGCTGGGATGGAGTGTCGTCGGCCAGAAGGCCATGGAGGACTCGTCACTGGGCGACGACTATTTCTCGGCGAAGCTGGCCACCATCGAACGGGAGATTCACCAGCGTGCCAATCGGGTGCGGCACACCATGAACGGCGCGTTGATCGCCATCGGCTTGCGCAATGACAACCTCCGGACGTTGGCGATGGAAACGGCAGCGCGCATAGGGCCGGTGGTCGTAGATCACGGTGAAACGGACTGCAAGACGCCGGACGCGGCGGAATACATTCGGCGCGCGGCGGAGCGCGCCGCAGCGCGGATGCAGGCTGCGGCGGCGCCGATCTCAGCCGTCGCCGGTACGACGACGCGCGCGGCCCAGACAATAACGCAAAAGGAGAAATTGCCGGCGTCGCAAGCCGCACGACGGAAGGCAGTCAAACGAGCCGCCCAATCCAAGGGAAAAAAGGCAAAACAGACCGCTGCGCGGGCGAAGTCTAAGCCGGCACGACGCGCAACGACGGCAAAGTCGAAGGTCGCCAAGCGCGGCAAGGGGAAATCGGCGAAACGCGGCAAGGTCAAGGCCGCCGGACGCAAGAAGGCCACCTCCGCCCGGAGCCAAAAGGCTAAGGGCGCTGCGGCCAAGCGGACGAAGAAAGTCTCGCGAAAGAAGAAGAAATAATCTGCACCTTGATCGCATGGCGATTGTACACACACTACGGGCGTTGCCGGATCGATGCGTGATCGCGGCGTGCGGAATGCCTGCGCCCTTTATTGGAGGAGTTCGCGAATGATGAATGGGCGATACGTGGTGATCGCGCTCGCAGCGTTGTGCGGGATGTGGGCGGGGTGCAGCCCCGTGCTGCGCGTGGATTCACTCTGGGGGCCGGGTATCCGCTATTCCGGATTGGGCACGACCTATGTGTGGACCGACGGACTCAACACCGCATTTCCGTCCACCGCGGTGGAAAATGAGGGGTTTGACCGGATGGTGAGGGACCTGATCGACGCGCGATTAGCGGGCAAGGGGTACGTCAAGGCGGAGGAGCCGCCGGTCGATCTGTGGCTGCGCTATCGGGTCGGTCGCGAGGTGCGCCAAGCAGGAGTAGGTCTGGGCACGTGGGACCAGGGTGTTCTGGCCGTGGACATGCTCGAACCGGACACCGGGAGGCTCATCTGGTGCGGGACGGTACAAGCGAAAGTAGATCATCACACACCACCGCATGAGCGATCCAAGACCATGCGCAAGGCCATCCGACGAGTGCTGGACGGGCTACCGGACCAACGTTGATTCCGAGGGGGCGACGGAACGGACGGGGAGTGACCGACCGGGCGATCACGGATCGCAACTGAAGCGGAATGCGTCATTCAGATCGAGCGGGAGTACCAAAGTGCGCAAGTCGGTCGCCCGCGCATCGGCGCAAAGGTCGGCCCGTTGGCTGGGGTCGTCGACGAAACTGGCCAGGTATTCCGCGTTGAACACCGGCTTTCCCGCGGCGGTGAAGGGCTCCAGCAAAGAACACTCCTCAAACTCGTGGCACTGTTCGTTGACGCTGAAGTCGAAGTATGCGACGAGTTCCCCGATCTGATCCAAGTCGTTCTTGAGTGCGACGGAAAGGCCGCGGGCGTGTGCTTCGTTGGCCAGGAAGCGATTGAAGGCGAGCTGGTCGCGCGCCGTCAGGGGAAAGCCCGAGGCGTTGGCGTAACCGTCGACATTGTCGGGCTCGACGCCGTCGCACCCGCGCGCCACCGCGTGGTCGAGGCGATCGCGCATGATGCGATGCACGTTGGTAGAGCGAATGTCGAGCCAGCGCTCGTCGGCGAAACCGGCAAGCGGCAGGCCGAGGTCGGGGTCGTCAAACTCGCCGGCGTCGGTGCGGAACTGTTCGTAGGAACCGGCAGAGAAGTAGCAGATGACCCGGCGGCCGGAAGCTTGCAGGTCGGCGATGACTGCATCGGACACGTCGAACAGGTCGACGTCGTATACGTCGACATCATACGAGGTGTTGATTTCACCGCCGGCGTCCGGCTGCAACTGCCACTGCCAGGTGGTTGACACGTCCGGACGATACCATTCGCCGGTGGTCAGCGGGGGCGCATCGGGGTCGAGAGCGTTGCCGTCGGTGCCGACGTCGCCTCCCGCGGTGATGACAAACCGGTCGATTTCCCGACCGGCGGCGGTGAGAAAGCGAATATCCAGGTGCGAAGCAAACACGTCGGCGCGGACCGCCCCGTGTTCATCGGCAAAGCGGACCAGGCTGCCGGCGGCGGGCAGTGCTAGGAACTCGTGACGGTCCACTCCCCCCAGCCCGTTGACCAGGTAAACCACGCCTTCGCGTTCGATGCGTTCGTACACATGGTCATCGCCGCTGATGACGAGGTCGAAACCCCATTCGTCCCAGGGCCAGCGCATGTGCGTGCCGCCGCCCACGTGACGGGCGCCGGACGAATAGGGCGGGTTATGGAAATAGGCGATTTTGAACGTCGCATCCGAGGCGAGGGCGGCGCTGCGCACCCATTGGGCTTGAGCAGAGTCGGCGGTCACGCCGTTGGGTTCGCAGCCTTCCAGGCTGTGGAGCGCGAAGAAATGGACCGGTCCCCGGCGAAAGTCATAGTAGCGCTCGGTGCCCGAGTTCTCGGGGGGGAGCGTGAAGTAGCGCAGGTAGTCGTCGAGACCTTGTGGATCGTCGCAGGTATCACCCCAATCGTGATCACCGGGGACGGGGAAGAAGCGGTTCGCAGTGGCGCCGGGTCCTTCCCCGCCCGGGTAATTGCCGATGAATTCGTGGAAGTACTGGCCTACGGCCAGTTCCAGCCCTTCGAAAGTGCCGCGATAGGCGCCGTCGCTGTAGTCGTTGTCGCCGACGGTAAGGATGAAGTCGGGCACCCACGACTTGATCTGGTCGGCGACGGCGCGGGTATTGTCGTCGTCATCGCCGTAGTCGCCGATGACAGCGAAGGTCATCAGTATGTCGCCACCGGCGCCGTTCCCGTTGTCGTTATTGTTGGTGTTGATGTTGGCGTTGCCTTGAGGCTGCGTGGTGCAATTCAGACCTCCTGCCACCGCTGCCAGCAGAAGCGCCCCTGGGGCTATGACGCGGCATCCACGGATGCACCTGACGCTGTTGCTATTCCGTGGGTCGGCGGGAATGCGCAAGTTCATCAGCTCAGCCTTTCCGGGTGGTGCCCATTGACCCATTGGGTTCAGTGTTGCCGGGCGCCGCTGCAATAGGGACGCGGCATTCGACGGCCGTACCTTGTAACCGCTAAGGCCGGCGCATGCCAGCTTCGGTGTATTCGAGCCGCTTGCTGGCAGGGACACCCTGCCGCTTGTGTGGCTGGTGGTTCGCCAACGCCTGGTGCATTGTCCGGTGCGGCGATGCACTGTAGGCTGGCCCCGCCGTAAGCGGGGGCAAACGGAGCAACGGATGAGTCGCGTCCAACGTCAGTCTGCACCGATCTGCACGAAAGACCGGGGCGATATGCACGGCGGCGGCCATGGTCAAGGGGCTGAGGTCGATCGAGAGGCCGGAGTCAAGGGTTCGCCGGCAGCCTGCCGGAGTCATGCCATAGAAGGGTCATCTGCCGAGGCCGGATACCTGCGTATTGACCCGCCGACGGTTCGTCGGGCGGCGCGGGCGCACGGGCCGCGCACGCCGTTAGTAATGCTATGGCTGCGGCAGAAGTATTACGAGTGGATGATGCGCATCTGGAAGCACATTCGCTTCCGGCACGCGCGAAACCCGGCGGTTTGCGCCGCATACGAGGCCATGGCGCTCAATGAGTTTGCGGCGATCAATGCGCTGCAATGCTGGGCCAACTGGCGGAATATTCCCCGGCTGTTGAATGGCCGGATGCCCAATCGTCCGTTGCGCGTATTGGACCTGTGCAGCGGAACCGGACAGTCCACCGTGGCGCTGGCCTATTATTGTCCGTCACAGTCCGTCATTCTGGGGCTCGAGCATAATGCCCGGTTCGTGGAGGCCGCCCGGGCGCGGCACTTTGTCACGCAGAACGGCCACGCGGCGCGCGTGGCGTTTGGTGTCCAGAATGTGCTGGAGCCGTTTTGCAATGAAACGGGTGTGCCGCTGCCGGCGGCGAGTTTCGATCTGATCCACTCCACGGGTGCCATCGGCTGTCACTTCGACGCGCACGCCACCGCCCAGCTTGCGCCGGAGTGTGCGCGCGTGCTGCGTCCTGGCGGCCTGCTGGCATTCGACACCGGTCGTGCGGGGACGACACGCGCGCAACTCCTGCGTATTTTTGAGCCGCTGGGTTTCTGCCCCGCGGGCGCGTGGAAGAGCTGCGCGCTCGACCGCCACTGGCAAGTAGCCATGCGCAAGAACCAAAACGATCAGGCCCCGGCGGGCGCTTGAGCGACGCGCCCTGCGGTCCGCCTGTCATTCCGATTCGGACTGACGAGCTTCTTCAGGGCCTCAGGTCGAGGCCAAATGTCAAAGCCGTTGCGAGTCCGGCAGACAAACGCCATTAATTGCACGGGTCCGGCGGCAGCGTCTTGTTCAGCCACGGGTCGAACGCCGCGGCGCCGTTGAGCAGGTCGATCACTCGCAGAATGTCCGACGCGTTGGGCGCGCCGCTGCGGTTGGCGTCGGTGGCGAACAACGGCCGCACGAAACCGGGCACGTTATTGAGCGAGTTGATCAACGCGTTGATATCCGCCGCGGTGCTGCCGCGACTGGCGTTGACGTCGCCCGGCAGGTAGCCGAGGCAGGTTTTGGTCCCACTGGCCACATGCGTGACCACGGTCCAGGCGCCCGGTTCAATCGGTTTGCTTAAGGTGAGTCGCACAGTGTCGGCGTCCTGAGGTACCACGCTGGTAATCGTCGGCAGACTGATGCCGCCATCGCCTCCGACCTTGGTCACGCTGAAATCTCCAGTTTGAGCGGTCGGTACGGCACAATCGGGCATGTCCACATCCACGACATCCCAGCCGAAGACGATGTTGGCGTCGTTGAGGTCATGGGGCTGTCGCGCATCGATGGAGCCGCTGGCAGGGCTGGAGGAAACGATCGCTGCGCTGCACAGCGAGCAGTCGACCTGGCACAGCGCCGCCGCTCCGCAGCCGGGTACGGCGCCGTCGCTCGCGCAGTCGCTGTCCCAGGCTACGTTGCAGCAGAAGGGGTCGCAGGCACAGACGAGATTGCAGCAGTCGGGGTCGCCGCAACCGGGGGCCGATTGCCCGGTGAAACAGTCTCCCATGGAGGTGGCACAGGCAGGCGTAGACGGCGGCGTGCAACAGCGCGGATCGCCCCGTTCGATGTTCAGACAGAAGGCGAGGTCGTTGCCGTCGAACATGTCACTGTTGTCATATCCGTTGAGCGGTGACCCATCCTGCCGCGAGGCCACGTCACCGCCGAAGCCCCAATGCCAGAACCAGACGCCCGATTCCGGGGTGCTGTTGGTGATCTCGATGAAGTAACAATCCCCCGCCGTGACGGGCACCGGCGCGTGGGTCGCGGAATATTGAAACACAGGGAAGTCCACTCCCTGGGCCGTGTCCACCGGTCCGGTTACAGTCAGCGTGCCGCCGGTCTGTGAGAAGGGACCGGCGATCACCGAACCGGGATGTCCGTTAACACTGTTGAAATAACGAATCTCGAAACGGTCGATGGTCGGCGTGTCGCTCGAATAGGAGCCCCACCAGCACACTTCGCTGACATCGCCATCGACGGCCGGCCGGAAGTTGTCCGCCGCGGTGAAGTTGGTTCGATCGGAAGTGTTGCCGTTGGTGATATCCACGTCCTGGCACTGCTGAGCGGGCTGATTGCAGGGGGGTGCGATGCAGGAAACTTCAAACGTGCCCGTCCCACCGGGGGCCGGCTGGAAGGTGCCTCCGCTGCAGGTGAGGTTGCCGGGATAGGTGCCGAGTTGAATGAGATACTGCTGTCCGGCCACGGCGGCGAAGCCCACGCTCGATTGCAGGTTACAGGCGCCGAAGTCGTCATTGCAACGGAGCAGATCGGGATCGTCGGCCATCGGGCAGGCGCATCCGTCGTACACCGCTATCCGCGTGTCCACGCTGGTCTGGCCGCAGGTCTGCACTTCGACGGGGCCGGTGCACGATGCGGTCCAGCAGTACCACACGTCCTTGTCGAGCGTGCCGAGGCAGCTCACCTGAGTATCGACGCAGGCGCTCTGGTCGGGACCGTCCATGGTGGCCATGGCGTTGTCGAAGTTGAACATTCCCTCGCCGTTAATGGCCGATGCGTTCGCGCAATCGTCATTGGGCGGAATGGTCGCCAGCGGCGCGGGATCAACCCCGACCGATGATTGCGTGGTGGACTGGCGCGACTGCTTGACCTCGACAGGGTCCAACGGTTGATTGGCGACGGCGGACGAAGCTCCGTTCATTCGCGTGGGCGGTACGGCGCCGTCTGTGGCAAGAACCGTTGGGTCAAAATATCCACAGGTGGTAACGACAACCAATGCCACCGAGAAACGAATGGCATGTATCCGAGTAGTTAGCATCTTTCCGCCTCTCCAACAGTTTGAACCAGAAACGTCCTTCCCCTGCTACCATCTTAGCGACGCAAATCGAGTGGAGACGGCGCGCCCCGTGACGAATTCGCTCGTGCGACCGTGTTCGCCCCCATCTATGCGCCGGTGACGAACCAGTATATTCCCGCGGAGATGTCGCTTCAATGCAGTCGTGTTATCGGACACCGGCGGTTGTCGAAGTGGAGCTGAAGCCGGTGGGACTCTGGCTCGATAAGGGCTGAATGGTTGGGCACACCACTGATTCCGGGGGCTTTTTGTTGAATCGACAGACATGGACTGCTACAGTGGCAGGGTAGGTTACCGGCCTGCTGGGGGGATCGTCGGACCGGAGCAGGAAGCCAGTGGAGAGGTGACGTTCGCTTTCCTGGCGCGGGTGAAGAATCGGGTCGCTCGCTCGTGCTTCTTCTCGTTTCGACGTCAGGATCGTCCGATGCGCACGGGGCGCGGGGAGAGGCGAACGTCCATGCGAAGAATATGCCTGACCGCCATCCTCTTGGTTCTGGCCATCAAGGTCATTCCTTTCGGGCTGCGAGTTGGGCAGTCGCACGCGCAAGCCGTGTTGCCGGAGGCCTCGCAATGGACGCTGACGGAAGGTCAGGGCCGGTTGTGGTTTGAGGGCGACCTGGCGGGCGTCTGTCCGTTCGATGCGGTGCAGCGCTCACGCCGCAGCGACGTCGGACCGCGGGATCACTCCTGTTTCCTGGACACGTCGGCAGACTCTCGACTGCTGGTCGGCGAGGGGCAGGAAGATGTGCGACAGTTCAACGGAGAAATTGTCTTTGCCACAGGGATGCGTTTGGCGTCGTCCTCGGGGGTTGTCGATGTCGCGCGGCCGCGGCTTGCAATACGCGAATATCTGTCTGAAAAAGGCTGGATGCTGTTTGACGCCGCGGGTGATCCGGCCGAGGGGCTGGTGCTGCACGACGTGATGCTGATGTTCGACCGCGTGGGCGGGAATCTGACGCTAGGCAGCGATGACATACGGTTGACATCGGGCTGGGCGCGGCGGCTGGGGGACGAGGACTGGACGAAACGGCGGGCGGGGTCGTTCCTGCTGCGTGCGACGCTGCAACGGCTGGATGATACGGGGGAGCAGGCGGCGACGCGGCAGGAGCCGGATCCGCGCGGAGCGCTGGCGTCGATCGTCGGGCCTGACGTAGTGGTGCATGATATTCGCGGGGCGGGCCTTAGCTATGACACGGTGGGCGGCGTTTCGTCGTTTTCATTCGGGACCGTATCCTGTAATCTTGGTGATCAGCCGGCGGTATGGTTTCCTAACAACAACCAACATCCAGTCATCGGGCAGCAGTTCTATCGGCTTAAGGGCAATCGGTTCGAGCAAATCGGCCTAGCGTGGGTCAAACATGGATTCTTCGCAACGCTTGAGAATGAATGCGGGGCCTGCATTAACCCCCATCCTCCTGGAAGCGGCAACCCGGGGACACTTTTGGGCGTGGGGTGTTCTGATGTCTATTTGGCCAACTTGAATGGCGAACAGGCAGCGCTTGGACCTCGGTCGCAAATTAACGCGCACACGGGTTCATTCCCGTTTCCGTTCAGCGTGCCGGAGGGATGCGCCTCAGGCGACCAGATTTGTCGCCGAATCGTTGTTGGGAACAACGATATTGATTCGTTGGAAAACCCCGGGGCCCTGTATTACGCGGAAGCGCTATATGTAACGCCGGATGACGCAGCGGCGGGCAACGGCAACAACAACGCTTCGCACCGCCGGATCCAGTTCAGCGGTCCCAATACGATGGGAAGGTATACCGCCTCTTTTTCCACCGACCCCGACAAGCTAACGCAGCGCTATCGACCGGCCATTCGCGCGTGGAAGGACCAGGACCCAACGGTGGTGGAAACGGACATTCAGCTTCCGGCGGAGGGGCTGTTCATTCTGGCGGCGAAGGCGACCGATCTGGGAACCGGATACTACCACTACGAATACGCGCTGTATAACCTGAATTCGGATCGTTCGGGCGGTTCGTTCACCGTACCGCTGCCGCCGGGGGCGCTGGTGGCCGACGTCGGCTTTCACGATGTCGATTACCACAGCGGCGAGCCGTTCGACGGCACGGATTGGGTGGTGTCCAAGATTACGGATGAGATCAACTGGGCCACTGAGGCTCATGCGTCCGACCCGAATGCCAATGCGCTGCGCTGGGGCACGCTGTACAACTTCCGCTTTTCCGCCAATGTCGAGCCGGGCCCCACAACCATTACCCTCGGGCTGTTCAAGCCGGGACCATTTCCGGACGTGACCGCGGCGACGATCGGGCCCAAGCTGGCGCTGATCGATTGCAACGACAATGAGATTGCGGACGCGTGCGACATTTCCTGTGCCGCGCCGGACTGCGTGCCGCCGTGCGGAACCAGCACCGACTGCAACAACAACGGCGTGCCCGACGAGTGCGAGCGCGACTGCAACGAAAACGGCGTGCCGGATACCTGCGACGTAGACCCTTCGGATCCGGACGGCGACGGCCACGTGAGCCCGGATTGCAATGGCAACCTGGTTCCGGACGAATGCGAGCCGGATTGCGACGGTGACGGCATCCCCGACGATTGCGACACCTATGATGATCGCGACGGCGACGGCGTGCCGGATTGTTTCGATCTTTGCCCGGACACGAATCCGTTGGGGGCTTGCGTGTGTCCGCCGCAGGGGGATTGCTGCTTCCCGCCGCAACTGGGCGGCTTCTGTCTGGCTGAGTTCGGCCTCCCGCTCATTAGTGCGCAAGATTGCCTGTCTGCGGGCGGTGTTCCGGAATGCCAGGCCACGCTCGTCTGTCGAGATGGCTGTCTGCTGGGCGATTGGGATGACGACGGCGACCTGGACCTGTTTGATTTCCACGCCTTGCAGAATTGCTTCAGTGGGAGTGTATCGGGTCCGGGTTTCGTTGGGCCGGACGACGAATGTCGCAGGGTGTTTGATTACGACGGCGATTCGGACGTGGACCGGCTCGATTTCGGGGTGTTCGTTTCAGTGTATACCGGTCCCTGACGCCGCGCATATAACCGGATTTCTAGTCCGACAGCCAGTAGCTTTTTGGCCCGGAAAGGGATAAAGTAAGCGAGGGGCAGACCCTCGACACTGCTTGTGCGGGATGGGGCACGGACGCCGCAACGCGACGACAGATGTGTCGTCGTTGGATACTGGTACGGCGCCCGGAGGGAACATCGGCGTCGCACCTCGGCCTTGGAAAGCCGTGGCCATGGGGATGAGGGAAGAAGCAAGTAAAGTCACTGCGCACGGTAAGGCTGTGCGGAATCTATTGGCTTCCGTTGCGCCCCTTCGTAACAGCGATGTTGATTCCTGTGCAAGCCCACTTCCGTTCTCCCGTGTAGTGCCAATTGTCAATGGACTTGCTCATGGCGCAGAGGGACGATTCCGGCGCGCGGTCGTACTGGCGCTGATCGGGATGTTTTCCATGCTGACTGCCAGTTGCGCCCCGCTGAGGGGCTCCGGGGACGGCAACGACAACGAGCCGCCTCCCGGCCAGGATATTGGGGTCGATTCGGACAATGACGGCATAGCCGACGAAGACGATCTTTGTCCGGACACACCTGCGGGTGCCGAGGTAAATAGCGACGGTTGCCCGATCGTTAGTCCACCCGCCGACGCCGATGGCGATGGCGTGGCGGACGAAACAGATACTTGCCCGGATACGGAAACCGGCGCCGCGGTCGATGCGCTGGGCTGCTCTTCGGCGCAGCGCGATTCCGATGGCGACGGCGTGAACGACGCCGCCGATCAGTGTCCGGGAACCCGCACGGGCGCAAGCGTGGATGCCGCGGGTTGCGCTGCGGATCAGCGCGACAGCGACGGCGACGGCGTAGTAGACAGTCGGGACCAGTGTCCGGGGACGTTCCATGATTCGGTGGTCAACAGCGTGGGTTGTGCGCCCAGCCAGTTGGACGCCGATGGCGACGGGGTTACCGACGACCTGGATCGTTGTCCGGGAACGGCGCTGGGCGCCGCGGCGGACCCGTTGGGCTGCGCGCCCAATCAGCGCGACAGTGACGGCGACGGGGTGAACGACGACACGGATGAATGCCCTGATTCACCCCCAGGTCAGGCGGTGGACGCGAAGGGTTGTCCGATCTCCCAGGAACCGCCACCGATCGGCAGTGGAGGCGGCGGTGGCGGCGGAGGGACGGGCCCCACGCCCGAGTGCGAAGTCGATGCCGATTGCCTGGACGATAACGGGTGCACGATCGACGCATGCACCGGCGGCGTTTGTTCGCATTCGCTTATTCCCGATTGCGTTCCCTGTGACGTGCCACCGATCTGCCCGCCGGTGGACGTGGTGTTCATCATGGACACTTCGGGCTCGATGACCGACGAGGCCTTCGCGCTGTGCACGCAGATCACACAGTTGGTCGCGGACATGGCGGCCGAGGGGTTGGATGTGTCGCCCACCATACTGGGCATCACCGAGACGCGGGGCGGGCCGTTCTCCTGCCTGTCGGATGACGTGGTGACGCTGCTGGGCTCCGCGGTGCCGGGCGATCCAGGCAGTTGCGACTTTCCTGACGCGCTCTCTTCGTTCGAGTCATGGGGGCCGGCCACCGCGATTGTGGCGGAGCGGTTTGCCTGGACGCCGGGTTCACAGCGGTTGATCGTACCGATCAGCGACGAGGGCCCCTGCAACGGCAACCTGCCGGACGGCTGCAACGACCCGGGCGACGACCGGGAGTCGATCGACAACGCCATCCAGATTGCCAATCAGCACAACGCTTTTGTTTCGCCGATCACGGGCACGGGTTCGAACGCCTGCGTGCTGGCGCTGGCCGCGGACCTGGCCGCGGGAACCGGGGGCGTCGCTTTCGCCTCAACCGACCCGGTGGCGGACATTGCCGATGCCATTCGCGGATTAATCCTGCACACCTGTATTCCAGGGCCGTGCGATGACGGGAACATCTGTACGGTCGAAGATCGTTGCGTCGAGGGTCGGTGTGAAGGTACTCAGATTCCCGGGTGCATACCCTGCGACACGCCGGAGGACTGCGACGACGCCAACGTGTGTACGGCCGATTTGTGCAAAGATGGCGTGTGCAGCTACCGGCGGAACTACCATGCCGCCATTGAGTGCTGCCATCCGGTGACCGGCGAGTTAACGCCGATCGATGACGGCGACGTGTGCACGGATGATGTCTGCGACCCGACCACGGGTATCGTGGCGCACCTTCCCAACACCGGGACCTTCTGCGAAGACGGACTCGACTGCACCTTCGACGACCGCTGCGTGAAGGGCGTATGTCAGGGCACGGATATCACTACGTTGACGTGCACGAGTCACCTGGATTGCCCGCGCGGCCCATGCAACTTCGAGACCGGACTGTGCGAATGTGCCGAAGATACCCCCCTCTGTTTTGAACTGGCCGATAAGCTGTGCAGCATCAGCGGGGCGCCCTGCGCCACGGACCGGGACTGTCCCTCGGGCACCGGCGTATGCATATGTGAAGATGACAACGACCCGACATGTACCGATGACGGTCGCACGATCAACGTGTACGTGCACATCGGGGTCGGTGCGGACAACGTGGCCGGTGGCCAGTTCCTGATTGAATACGATCCCGCCTGCCTGGACTTCATCAGCATGGGCCCCTGCCCGGGCGATACCCTGTTTACCTCGGTGCTTATGCTGAACGTTAACGAGGCGCTCGGACGGATTTTCTATGCAGTGATTTCGGATCCCTCAACCAAAGCGGTAGAGAGCACGCCGGGCCCGTACAACATGGCCTGCATCAATTTCCTGCCCTTGAACAATTGCACCGCGCTGGACTTCTGCTTCCTCGACGAAAACCCGCTGTCCACCTTGCTGACCAACGACAAGGGCAACCGCGTGGCGGTGGACAACTGCGTTTGCTACCCCGGCCTGCCCGAATAGTTGAAGAAGCACGCGATCGGCTTCGTGCCAAGTAGCGGTTCGGCGCCGCCGCTGCGGCGCAGCGCCTTGGCGGCCGGGACTTGACGGACGCGGGCCCAACCCGTAAGACTCTCGTTCTCAGAAACGTTGCGAAAGGCACCCCTGCATGGCATCCGGCCCGGCGCCGTCGTTCCCCCTGCATTCACGAATCGCCCAGGACGCGCTCACCTTCGACGATGTCCTCCTGTTGCCGCGGCGTTCATCGGTCCTGCCGGATCAGATCGACGTCAGCTCACAGCTCACCCGCAAAGTACGGCTGAACATCCCGCTGGTTTCGGCGGCGATGGACACGGTGACCGAGTCGCGGCTGGCCATTGCCCTGGCGCAAGAGGGGGGCATCGGCATCATCCACAAGAACCTGAGCATCGAAGCGCAATGCCGCGAGGTGCACAAGGTAAAGCGCTCGGAAAGCGGAGTGATTCTCGATCCTGTGACCTTGGCGCCGGATGATCCGGTGGCCCGGGCGAAGGAACTGATGTCGCTCCAGAATATCTCCGGGGTCCCCATTGTCGAAGAAGACGCGCGGCTGGTGGGAATCATCACGCGGCGCGATCTGAAGTTCCTGGAGAACGAAAGTCTGAAGATTCGCGACGTCATGACCGCCCGGCACCTGGTTACCGGCCCGCCCAACACCACGCTCGACGAGGCGCATGACATTCTCAAGCGCGCCAAGGTGGAGAAACTGCTGCTGGTCGATCGCGAGAACCGCCTGGCCGGATTGATCACGATGCGCGACATAGAACGGAGCCGCAACTATCCGACAAGCTGCAAGGACGAGCGTGGTCGTTTGCGCGCCGGTGCGGCGGTGGGGGTGCACGATTATGAGCGAGTCGAATCCCTGCTGGAGGCGGGCGTGGATGTGATCGCCGTGGATACCGCACACGGACACAGCGACAACGTGCTGGAAACCGTGCGCGAGATCCGCCGACGGTGGGATATTGAGTTGATCGCGGGCAACATTGCGACCACGGAGGCAGCGAAGGACCTGATCGACGCCGGGGCCGATGCGCTCAAGGTGGGCATCGGTCCGGGCAGCATCTGCACCACGCGGGTGGTCTCGGGCGTGGGGGTGCCGCAACTGAGTGCGATCATGAACGTGTGCGCCGTGGCGGACCAGGCGCGTGTGCCGGTGGTCGCCGACGGAGGCATCCGACAGTCTGGTGACATCACCAAGGCACTCGCCGCGGGCGCCCATTGTGCCATGATCGGCTCGCTTTTTGCGGGCCTGGAGGAGGCGCCGGGCGAGTCGGTCATCTGGCGGGGGCGGCGGTTCAAGGAGTACCGCGGCATGGGTTCGCTGGGCGCGATGGTCAAGGGTTCGGCCGAGCGCTACGGCCAGCGCGCTGCCGCGCCGTCGAGCAAACTGGTGCCCGAGGGGGTCGAGGGTCGGGTTCCTTTCCGCGGCCCGCTTTCGGACTTTGTGTATCAACTGGTCGGAGGATTGCGCGCCGGCATGGGCTACTGCGGCACCAGGACCATCGACGAACTGCGCACGCAGACCGCGTTCTGCCGTGTTTCGGCGGCGGGTGCGGCCGAGTCGCACCCGCACGATGTCACCATCACCCGGGAGTCACCTAATTATGCCACGGAACAAAACCATGACTAGGCATCCTACTTCGTCTCGGCGGGCAGCCATGGTGCGCGCTTGCTTGCTGTGCGCCGTAGTCCTGGGGGGCTGCCAACGGATGGTCAACCCCTGGCGTGACCCGAAAGCGCCGCCCCGGGCGGTCACGACGCCTTCGGTGGAGGCGGTGCGTGCGGCCGAGGGGCACCCCAGCGACCTGCGTCGCCCCTATGTAGAGGCTCGCTTTCCCACGCGGGATGATGGTGTGAGCCACGGTCCGCTGTTGTACGAAAACCCGGGCGTGTACACGGCCAGCGAGGATAACGTGAATGCCTGGACTGGTGCGGAATACTGGCACTTGGTGTACGACCCCAGTCGGTTTCTAGTCAGCACGGTATTTTCCGCCATCAGCGTGGTGGTCACGCCGCCGTGGCGGCTCATGGTCAGCGACGGTCGCATCAGCGATGAACGATGTTTCGGCCCATACGACGCCGCCCGCGTACCACGTACGGTCGCGAATTCAGACGGTACTTAGTCCTGCGCCCCTGCGGACCGCGCGTAGACCCTTTCCGGACTCCGCCCCATCGCGGGGGGCGTCGGCTTGCGGCCATCTACGCATCGAGCGCTACCCCGAGGGCGTAGCGTGGTTTGCGGGACTTGGCCCGCAGCGATAAACGCCCGGCGGATATCGAAGAACGTCTGGTGGGCGTTGCGATCGGGAAACCGGTCGCGGCAGGCCATGATCGGACTCGTCTAGGAGACCAATCGTTTGCAACAGGCCGAAACGACAGCTTCGCGGGGGGGCGGCAGCGGGCTGGTTCGCTGCCCCGCGTGCGGTCAACGGCTGGCCACGCCCGCGCCCTCACGCTGTCCGCTTTGTGAACTGGATTTCGGTGACGACCGCGCCACCGGAGTGGATCTATCGCCCTATGCGCAGGCCTATCTCGCAGGGGAATTGGGTTGGTTCGCCATGTGCAAGTGGGTCTGGTTTGCCGGCGCCGGACGGCTGAATCACCTGGCGAGGATGCGGTCCTCGGCGGCTTCACGTCAATTCCTGTGCATCAACCTGACGTTTTTTTCGCTGGGGTTGGCGCTATTCCAAACGTCGCAGGTCGGATGGCGGTGGGTGAGTGCGGTACCGGCGATCGAGCCGACGGGTTCGATCGCGCCACGCGGCGGCGGCTGGCGCCACGTGGCGGAAACACCGCGGCCTTTGCCGCCGACGCTGGCGCCGGAAAGTTACGTGGACCTGTGGTGGAACCCGTCGCAGATGGTCATTGCGATGGTCGGTGCCTTTGTGGGCGGCTGGTTTATCGCCGGGCTGGCGATGCTCCTGTTGCGTTGGGGAATGTCATTGGCGCATCTGGCGCCCCTGCGCCGCGAACAGCGCATGACCGCAGCACTGCATTACAGTTCTGCCTGGCTGATTCCGCTGGTTCTTGCGGCCGGGCTGCTGGCGCCCGTACCCCTCGCGTACATCGGGGCCATCGCGCGCTGGTCGTGGCATCCGCCGCGCGTCATGTTTGAGGTTGCTGCCGGCGCTGTGGCGGCGCTCACCGTCGTGTGGTGGTGGTTCTGGATGTTGCGGCTCGGGTCCACGGCGCCCCCGCGCACGCGCGGGCGGGTGAGTTTCTTTGTGGCCGCGGGCGCTCCGCTGATCCTGACCGCTGCGGGGGCGGGGTGGTGGTTCGGGCTGAACATGGTATACGAATGGGCTTTCTCGCGTTGGAGAATCGTCTTTTGAGCAAGACTCCCCCGACCATCGCCATCCTCGACTTCGGCGGACAGTACGTGCAGCTCATTGCACGGCGGGTGCGCGAGAACCACGTGCACAGTGTGATCGTCGGACCACAGGTCAAGCCCGAGGAGCTGCGCGCACAGAACACCGTCGGGCTGATCTTCTCGGGCGGGCCGCAAAGCGTGTATGCCGAAGGCGCTCCGCGTTGCCGGGCTGAGGTGATGGAGATGGGCCTGCCCATTCTGGGCATCTGTTACGGGCTGCAACTGGCTTGTGAGATGCTCGGCGGCGGGGTGCGGGGGGGGGAATCGCGCGAGTTCGGGCGTACGCCGCTGGAGGTGCTCCATGCCGACGTGCTCTTCCAGCGCGTCCCGTCGCAGTCCACGGTGTGGATGAGCCATGGCGACGTGGTGACGGAATTGTCGTCGGAGTTCGAGCCGCTGGCGCGCACGGCGCATTGCCCCTACGCCGCGGTGCGTCATCGCACCCGGCCGTTCTACGGCGTGCAATTCCACCCGGAGGTGACGCACACCCCCTTCGGCCAGCAGATTCTGCGGAATTTCCTTTACGACGTCTGCGGCTGCACCGGCGATTGGCAGGTGAGCAATGTCATTCACGATGCGGTCGAGTCGATCCGGGCGCGCGTGGGGACGCAGGATCGGGTCATCTGCGGCCTTTCCGGCGGCGTCGACAGCAGCGTTACGGCGGCGCTGATCCACGAGGCCATCGGTGAGCGGCTTACCTGTATCTTCGTGGACAACGGGCTGATGCGCAACCGCGAAGTGGACCTGGTGGAGCAGACCTTCCGTCAGCATTTCAAGGTGGACCTGCGGGTGGCCGACGCGGGCGAGCGGTTTCTGTCGAGACTTGAAGAGGTGACCGATCCGCAGCAGAAGCGCAGGATCATCGGCCACGAGTTCATCGAAGTGTTCAAGAAGGAGGCGCTGTCGATTCCCGGCGCGCGTTTTCTGGCGCAGGGTACGCTCTACCCGGACGTGATCGAATCGGGGCACGGTGCTGCGGGCAAGACGGCCAACATCAAGCTACACCACAACGTCGGGGGCCTACCGGCGGAGTTGGGCTTCGAGTTGGTGGAACCGCTCCGCGACCTGTTCAAAGACGAAGTGCGCCGAGTGGGCGAGCATCTCGGTCTGCCCGAGGAAATCGTCTGGCGGCATCCCTTTCCCGGTCCCGGACTGGCGGTGCGAATCATTGGGGCGGTCACCCACGACCGCCTGCGACTGCTGCGTGCTGCGGATGATATCATCATCGAAGAGATTCGCGCGGCGGGCTGGTACCCCAAGATCGCGCAGGCGCTCGGTGTGCTCCTGCCGGTGAGCACCGTGGGCGTGATGGGTGACGACCGCAGTTACGCGGGTCAACACGTGGTGGCGGTGCGGCTGGTGGAAAGCGCGGACTTTATGACCGCCGACTGGGTGCACATCGACTATGAAGTGCTGGGACGTATCGCTTCGCGGATCATGAACGAAGTGCGCGGCATCAACCGTGTGGTCTACGACATTTCGTCGAAACCGCCGGCCACCATTGAATGGGAATAGGCGGAAGGGCACGCCTGTCGTCCGGCGTGGGACGGGCGAGCGAATTGTCGTTCTTCAAGATTCCAGGAGCCACGCGACCACCGGGCGCGAGGGTTCGTCGAAGTCGTACTCGCGCAGGTGCCCGCGCGACACCCAGCGCAGCGGTTCGTTGGGGCCGGGATCCAACGTGCCGGAGACGATCCCGCAAAAGAAAAAGCGTAGTTCCACGCGCCTGCCGTCCACGTCAACCAGAATCGGCGGCTGTCCAACGACGATCTCGAGATGCACGTCGAGTTGCTCGCGCCCGATGCGCCGCATGGCTTCCTCGGGGGACTCGCCCTCGCGTACCGGGCCGCGGGGAAACTGCCAATGTCGCGTTTCCGCCGCTCCGCTTTCTGCACAGCAAATCAGAATGGCGTTGTCGAAGCGCTCGACAATGCCGGCCGCATATCGAGGATGGATCGGCGGTCGCGGCATCATGGATCCTCAATCGGCGCCAATTAACGGACACGCTTGAACCGGGCGCAGTCGCGGCGTTCGGTCAGGGCGACCGCGAGGCGCTCTCCGGCGCGACTCGGGCGGCGCTCAGCGCCAGAGGCGACGGCTCCACGGCCAGGCGTAAGGGCAGCGTCTGCGAGCCGACGCCGAAAGCGAACAAGGCAATCGCCAGCACCACGCGCACCGCCCACCATCCGCGCCTCTGGGTCGCGCGCAGCGGAGCGTCGACCAATTCAAGCGTTCCCTTGGGCGTAACGCCATCAACCAATACCCATCGGACGTACCCGAGCGTTCCACCCGGCGGAAAGCGCTCTTTGATGTGTGCACGGATGCCTTCCGCGACCGCGGCCTCAAACTCCGCTAAGGTGCGATCTCCTATGGACCGCACACCTTGTCCGGCGGTTGCGGCCATCTTACGGGGCACGTCGCGCGCTTCCTGTGCGATCGAAACACCCCAACCCAGCAACACCACCAGGGTCGTTCCCGCAAGTACCGTAAGCCGGCCGAACGGTCTGGCCGGTGCGGCG
The DNA here is from genome assembly GCA_964569425.1 of uncultured Phycisphaeraceae bacterium. Taxonomy (GTDB): domain Bacteria; phylum Planctomycetota; class Phycisphaerae; order UBA1845; family UBA1845; genus JACQXM01. Next base: position 53,630 of record CAZMVD010000002.1, on the reverse strand, counting down.
ATGCGGTGCATCAGGGCACCAATCACCAGCCCAAACAGTGCGAAGAAGAACAGCCCGAGAAAAAAAGGCAGCATGGCCGCATGCGAAAGCAGCCAGGCAAATGGGAGCGCGACGATCGCGCCGACGAGCACGGCAAGCCACCACCGCCGGGCGCGATGCGAAGCGGAATCATTGTCGACCGACAAAGGAGCAGATTGACCGGGCGATTCCGACATCAGGCGTTCCTGTGGCTTCGTACTGCACCCACGTTCATGGTGCCGGGCCGCCTGTAGTGTTGCAGGCCCAGTGCCGACCCTCAAGACGCCGGAAGGCCCTCGCCCGGCGGGCAAGCGCGGTATTGAATGACTTCTACGTTCTCCAGCGTCACCATCCCCTCCTTGACCGCCGCGTCGAGAAACGGCAGGAGCAACGCAATCTTCTCGCGCGTATCCACAATTTCAATGACCACGGGAAGGTCTTCGGATAACCGCAGGATCTTTGTGGTGTGCACCCGCGAGTTGGCGCCGAAGCCCATTTGGCCGCGAAGCACAGTGGCCCCGGCCAATTGCAACTCGCGCGCCTTGAGCACGATCGCCTCATACAGCGGGCGGTGCTCCCAGCGGTCGGATTCGCCGATCAGAATGCGAAGCAGGCAACCGGTCGTGGGTGTTTTCATGGCGTCACCATCCAGCGGGCCGCAAGTTGTCCGCACCACGCCGCGGCCAGGCAAAGCAATACGCTGCCCATCACGTTGACCAGCGCAAGGGAATACTGCCGCGCTTCCAGAAGTCGCAGCGTTTCATAGGAAAACGTGCTGAAAGTCGTAAAACCCCCGAGCACGCCCACCAGCGCCGCGGTTCGAAATACCGGATCCAGCGCCGCGCCCGCAAGCCGCTCCGCCAGGAACCCGATGGCCAGGCACCCCACCGCATTGACCACCAGCGTCCCCAGCGGAAAGGCCAGCACGCCGCGCTGCACCCACCCGGCCAACAGGTACCGCAGCACGGTGCCCAGGGCGCCGCCCATGCCCACCCAAACGAGACGCTGCCAAGGTTCGATCGTCGCGGCTCCTGAACAGTTGCCCAGGGAAGTTCCACGTCCCATGCGCGGGGGCATTATAACGGAAGGTCGCTCGCAGTGGCAGTCGAAGGCCCGGGGTCGGCCAATTGGGCCACTGATAGTTCCTGCACCGCCGCGCTGCGCGCAAAACGGAATCCCCGCCGGCGTCAATGGTCGACCGGGGTTCGCGCAGGAGGTTTGGGCGGCGGGCCGTTGGGCTTGGGCGTCGGACGCGGCGGGAGCGGCGCACGACGTGCATCGGAGACCACGGCCACTTCGATCACGACCGTGACCCTTGGTTCAGGCCGCGATGCCTGTTCCATCGGCGGACCGATGAACGCGTCCGCGGTAACGGGTTGGGGGCCGGAGGGGGTGGCTTCGGCATTCGGGTCTGGCATGCTCTCTCCGATCGCGCCGCGGCCGAACGATTCCTCCAGTTTCCGTGCGCGACGCTCCACCAGTGAGGACGTCGGCGGTTGCGGCTTCGTGGACTCGGCTTCCACGTCGCGCCATTTGTCTTCGGGCTCGGGCTTGGCGACAGTCGGCAATGGCGCCAGGGCACCCGGATCGACGCCGAGCACTTTGAAAAGACCGGAGAAGAATGCGCCGGAACCACCCGGGGAGGGCCCGGCGGCTTCCTGAGATTCCCACGCCGCCTGCACGCGGCGAAGCGTTTCCCGCGCCGGCTCCGCGCCTTCGACGGCGACCGGCCCGGCGGCCAGTGCGACGACCAGGCCATCTTCGTGCAGTGCGCCGACATCGGCGATCATCGACTCCAGCGCGCTGAGCGGTACATCGACCACCAACTGTTCGGTCCCGCCGCGCGCGGCGGTTTTCGAACGGCCGCGCAGTTGAGTCGTCTGCTTCGACACTTCAGCGCCGGCTGCAACCGCACTGGATTCACGTAGCACCGCGGTACCCGAAGCCCATTGCGTTTCGAGCCGTGATGCGACCGTAGTTCGCTGCGCTGCGTCGCGCACCTGTAATTGCAGGCG
>CAZMVD010000002.1:27836-51587 GCA_964569425.1 uncultured Phycisphaeraceae bacterium | reverse complement strand
CCGCGCGCCTGTTCCGGCCTTTTGCGACCACCAAGGCGAACGGGATGGGCATCGATCGTTTCCTGGCGCAGCGTGGTCGCCGACTCGTCGAACGGGGGCACCTGGGCGGCGGCGAGCAGGGTCGCCTGGAAGACCTGGAGATCGTTGCCGGACAGCGGGGACTTCACGACTCGCGCGGCATCTGCCCGGCGCTCGTCGGGAGCAGCGGCGATCTCGTCGCGCTCCGACCGCGCGGCGGGCGCCGGACGCGACCGCGCGTCGCGGCGCGCCAGTGCGGATTCGCCTGGCGCTTCCCCAATGGCCGAAGGCGTTCGAGACTCTCCCGCGGTCCCACTGTCCAGGGATGCAACTCGATCGGGTGTTGCCGTTTGACCATGGGGCGACTGGGGGCCCTCCAGCCCACCCCGCATATACAACACGCCACCGGCAACCACGACGATCATTGCCGCAAGCGAGAGCAGAGCCCGCACGGGGCGGCGCGCGATCCTTCTTTCGTTCGGGCGTGCGACAGTCATATCCAGCAGGGCATTGCGCTCCACCTGCACCATGAGGTCGTCCAGAATGGATGGCGGAGCGGCATGGCGCGGGAGCCGGCCGACCGCCACGGCGGTGCGGCGCAACTGTTCAAGCAACTGGCGCGCATTCGCGTCGCGTGCCAGGAGTTCCTCGACCTCGATACGGTGCCGATCATCCAGCGCCCCATCCAGATAGGCGGAGAGCAACTCGCCCTGTTGCTGATTGTCAAACACGGTCATGCCTTCGTCACTCATTCTTCCGCCGTTCCCGGTCGGCATGCGGCTCTACCGACAGCATCGCGTCGCGCAACATCATACGTGCACGAAACAGACGCGACTTGATGGTGCCCACGGGAACCTCCAGGATCGTCGCGATTTCCTCGTAGTTCAGCCCTTCAATGTCCCGCAGCACGATTACGGCACGAGGCTCGTCGTCCATAGCTTGCAGCTTTCGTACCAACCGGGCCTGCTGGTCTGCTTCGGACACATCGTGGGCGACGTCACCGCCCTCCCGCGTTCGCGCCATCAGTCGTTCCGCCTGCGTTCCCAACGTACCTTCGGGTTGATCCAGCGACAGCATGCGCCGCCCCGCGCCTTTCCGCCGCAAGGTCAGCGCCAGGTTCACCGCAATGCGATACAACCAGGTGTAAAAGGCGCTCTCACCACGAAACCCGCCAATGCGCTCAAACACCTTCAGGAAAGAATCCTGAGTCAGGTCGCGAGCATCCTCCAGATTGCCACATATTCGCCAACAGACGTTAAATACGCGATCCTGATACTTGCGGACAAGGTCGCCGAACGCCTCTGTTTGCCCTGACTTCACTTTCTCAACTAACTCAAAATCCTCCAAGGATATCGGACGCGCGGGCCGGTCGCCATGGGGCGTTGCACCATCTATTGGACGATTCTGCACGCTCGCGGTTCCCTTGGCACAAGCCGGGGCGGGATCATTATCAGACGCCGTTTGCTCGCCCGCGGCTCCGCCCGATTGGCCATCGGTCCGGGCTATCTTGTGTCCGTGGCCGGGGGGAGTCAACGGATCGGCAACCTCTTGCCTACTCCGTAGTCATTGCTGCCCTGATTATCCGGGCTGCACCGCGTCGGCCGAACAGCGGCTGCGGATCACCCGAAGGACACCACCCGCGGCGGCCGGCACCACGCAAACACGCCACCGGCATATACGTGCCGAGGACCACGACTCCCCTGGTTGCCAAAGGAGGTCGCCTCCCGGGGACGCCTGGCCTGCTGATCCCGTCGCGGACCTCGGAACCCCTACAGCGAGCCCGAATGATTGTCGGGCATTCAATCCGACGATAGAATAGCCCGTAGAGCCGCCGAAGCCGCGTGCCTCAGCGACGTCACTCGCGCCCGCGCTCCTTAAAACAAGGGAAGAATTCAACGTATGCGAAACGGAGATTCCATGACCACCGCGATTCAGGACTTCAAGGTTGCCGACCTGGCCCTGGCCGACTTCGGCCGCAAAGAAATTACCCTGGCCGAGAAGGAAATGCCCGGCCTGATGGCCACCCGCGCCGAGTTCGGCCCGCGCAAGCCGCTTGCCGGAGCGCGGATCACCGGCTCGCTGCACATGACCATTCAGACAGCGGTGCTCATCGAAACGCTGCGCGAGCTGGGCGCGGACGTGCGCTGGGCCAGTTGCAACATCTTCAGCACGCAGGACCACGCGGCCGCGGCCATTGCCCACGCGGGCGTGCCGGTGTTCGCGTGGAAGGGCGAATCGCTCGAGGAATACTGGTGGTGCACCAACCAGGCACTGACCTTCCCCGAGGGCGGGCCGAACCTGCTGGTGGACGACGGCGGCGACGCCACGCTGCTGATTCACCTCGGCTACGAATGGGAGAACGAGTTCGCCAAGAGCGGCAAACTGCCCGACCCGGACTCCGCCGACAACGAAGAAATGGCGATTATCCTGGCGCTCGTTCGCGAGGAGCTGCAGAATGACCCGCAGCGCTGGCACCGCATGGCCGCCGGGGTCATCGGCGTGAGCGAGGAAACCACCACCGGCGTGCACCGCCTGTACGAACGGCAGAAGGCCGGCACGCTGCTGTTCCCCGCGATCAATGTCAACGACAGCGTGACCAAGAGCAAGTTCGACAATCTCTACGGCTGCCGCCATTCGCTGGTGGACGGCATCATGCGCGCCACCGACGTGATGCTCGCGGGCAAGCTGGCGGTGGTGCTTGGTTACGGCGACGTGGGCAAGGGCTGTGCCCAGAGCCTGCGCTCTCAGGGGTGCCGGGTGGTTGTCACCGAGATCGATCCCATCTGCGCACTTCAGGCGTGCATGGAAGGTTACCAGGTGCTCACGCTGGACGACGTGCTCGAGACCGCCGACCTGTTCGTGACCGCGACCGGCAACCGCGACATCATCATGGCCGGGCACATGGCCAAGATGAAGGACCAGGCGATCGTGTGCAACATCGGCCACTTTGACAACGAGATCGACATGGCCGGGCTCAAGCGCGTGCCCGGCATCCGCCGCGAGAACATCAAGCCGCAGGTGGACAAGTGGATTTTCCCGGATGGGCACTACATGCTGGTGCTGGCCGAGGGGCGGCTGGTGAACCTGGGCTGCGCCACGGGGCACCCGAGCTTTGTGATGAGCAACAGCTTCACCAACCAGGTGATCGCCCAGATGGAGCTTTTCGCCCACGCCGCGAAGTACGAGAAAAAGGTCTACACGTTGCCCAAGCACCTCGATGAGAAGGTGGCCCGCCTGCACTTGTCGCAGCTCGGCGCCAAGCTGACCAAGCTGCGGCCGGACCAGGCGAGCTACATCGGCGTGCCGATGGACGGCCCCTACAAGCCGGAGCATTATCGGTATTAGCCGCCCACGACCGTGCGAACCTTGGACTTTGCTCCAGTTGACGCCTCGTGTCAAGGGCGGCCCGCGCGGTCGCCGGATGATGCCGTCCTTTTTATGCGCGGCGTGGTTCACATGTTCACGGCACCGCTCTGGGACTTCGCGCTTATGTCCAATCATGCGCCGTTCTTCGATTTCGAGGATTTGCGGCAGTTTAGGATTCTGGATTGCGCTGAGGGTGCCCGCGTGGTGTTGTGATCAGAGCAACTGCACCAGTCCGAGCAAGTCGCCGCCGAGCCGTAAGCGCCTGCTTCTTCAACAAGTGCCAAGTCCTCTGATGTACCTCAGGCCGTTTTGACCATTCCTAGATCGAGACAAAGTCCAATGTCCGCAGCACAAAATTCTGCAACTGCGTGTCATTGATCACAACCGTGTCGGCGGCAGGGTTGGTATCGTGGTGAAATTCATTGCTGTAGTCCACAATATTCCCGAGTTCTACCAGTCTCGGCTCCGTCATGAACCCATTGCCGTTCTGGCTGGCCGCTCTAGCGCGATTACGGAAGTCGCGGAGTGTCTCGCCAGGCCTAAACTTGTCTGGGTATAAAGCGCGTAAGACATGTTCCAAGTGTGGACGAATGCTCTGGGCGACTGTCATTGGCTCGCCGCCACCACCATTTGCGAACAGCGTGAACAAAGCATGACGCTTATCGTGGCGGCACATCTTTTCGCTTTCGATGTCCCATTCCTCTATCGTCGATCCCAGTGCAACGCGCCGGACATGTAACGTCGTGGTATCCACAATTGTACCGCCGTTGCGCGGTGCAACTCGGTCGTAGATATCGAACAGGAAATACTCATCGTGCGACATTACTATGACCTGCGCCACCGTAGGAAAGAGCGAGCGTAATTCCTGAATAGTGTTTATTCGGCGATGCTTATCCAAGCTCGACATCGGATCATCGAGGAGTACGACCCGATTGGCACGGTTTGGATCGCGATCGAGTGAGGCTAGGAAGAAAGCGAGGGCAAGCGTGTTGCGGTCGCCCGAACTGAGGGTGTTCTTGAATGTCGGGCTGCCAACGCTAGCCGCACCAGGGCCGACATCGATTGCATGCCCATTGATCGCGAGGCGATACACGCATGCTGGGCGACCGCCAGTGGGTTGCGACTGGATTCGCGTCACCGTAAAGCCGGCACCCAGCCTGGAAAGATAGGTGTTGACTGATGTCTCCCAATTCGGAACCGCTGTCGCACGGTGGGCGTCAAGTCGCTGCTGTGCCTGCGACTTCGCTGCCTCGGCACCTTGCTTATCTCGCGTTACTTGAAGATAGTCGTCACAGCGGGCAACGTTGTCTGGGGTGTAACGCGCCCTCGTAGCTCGAAGTCGATTGAGTTCGTTCTGGGCAGCGGCATTGCTTCCGGCATGCGCCGACTCCTTGACGCGCTGAATAGACTCATTAGCCGCAACCAGCCCAGCACTTGACGCAGCGACAGTTGCCCCAATCTCTTGGAATCTTCGGACTCGTGCCTCGGCATCTGGGGAGAAAGTTGCGGCGGTCAACGGATCGGCACGCTTGGCGCGAATTGTTTGGAGCACGGAATCACGGGTTTGTTGCCATTCGCTTGCAACTCGTGTTGCGTCGATTCCAACTTCAGGGATTACTGTGAATCGTGCCCAGAATTCCCGGCGATTTTCTGCCTCACGCACCTGCCTTTCAAAGGCTGCAAGCGCATCACCGCTGAGCGACGATTCCAATGCAGTTTGTGCTGACGCCAAGTCCCGCTGCAACTGGATATACGCATGCCCGAAGTAAGCGCGATAGTGGGTGAAGATTGCCGACGCTTCAAGGGATTGCCGACAGAAGGGGCAATCGTCGGTAGGGGTCAATTGCGCGCCCTGATGGCCCAGTCGCATTCCAGTCGCGATCCACGCTTCGGCGCCTTCGCCAAGGGATGCAAAGTGCGCGCCGACCGCTTCGACCGCGTGAGCGTCGAGGTCCGCAACCGTGCCTGCGAGAAGATCCCGGATCGCAACGAAGTCAATGGCGGGCAACGTCAGAGCAGTGAACTGAGGTGTGGCGCGAACGGCATCGGCATTCTGCAAAGCAGCAAAGCGCTGCTCCGCAGCAGTAATCGCCGCGTCAATGTCCGCGTGCGCACGAAGGCCGCAGAAATCGCCGACGTTAAGCCCATGTCGATCTGCTACTGAGATCGCGTTTTCCTTGTTCCGAAGTTCCGTATTAAGCCTTCGAATCTGACTAGCCAATTCGTCCACGCGCCGCGCCAAGGTAACACCAGTCTCGCCAAGAATGAGGTCATGCAGATTCTGGCGATGTTCAGCATCGACATCCATTCCCGAATACACGTTTCGATCGACGAAGAAGTCGTCAAAGACCAGTACTTCAGGAAGCGTGCGGGACCACGCGCCGTTCTGGAAACGGGCCGGGCTTGCATCGCCGGTGCAATCTATAATCGCTTCCGGGGGATTGGCAGCACCGAGTCGCGTGCGCTCGTTAATCGGGATCGGCTCGCCCGTGGCAAGCGACCGGAGTATCGCCGCAAGAGTCGTCTTGCCGCGCGCGTTCTCGGCGTAGACAAGGGTTAGCTTGCGCAGGTCAATCGTCGCAGCCGAGTTGACCGCATCGAACTGACCAACACTCCGAAGTAGTCGCAGGCGATTGATCATCTGGACGTCTTTTGAGGGCGCATCGTGCCTCCTGAGGCCGGCAGTGTACCGCGCAGCGGCGGCCTTCGACAGCCACGTCTCGGTCTTTCGGGTGGCCGTAGCCAGTGTCGCTCTGTTGCATCAAACGCGATGCAAGCGCTCGGCGCATGACAATCTTGCGGATGTACGCTAAGGATTGCCGGCGAGGCGGTGGCCTCATGTCGTCACGAACGTCAACACTTTTCCTTGACGCCATTCAGGAAAGAGGCACACCGAAGCCAACCCGGCCTTCCAAATCGCGCCAAGGGTGGAGCAATTCGAACGCGGCTGCACTGCGTGGCCCCTTTCGGCCCCCCGCTTGACTTGTACGGCAAATTGTCGTACAATGTGATCAAGTAGAACGATTCACTCTCGTCCGCGGGCGGGTGATCCGCTCTCTCGCGGTCGCGGCTTGGAAGAACGTGAGCCTTCTGCCGCGAACACAAGTGTGTTCCTCCACTCGGGATGAGGCGAAACCCCATGATTCGCAACAATGACACGAAAACCGCCCGGCTTGAAGCGAGGATCACGCCGGATGTGCACGCGCTGCTGGTGCGCGCTGCGGCGCTGGTGGGGCGCAGCGTGTCCGATTTTGTGGTCTCCGCGGCGCAGCGTGCGGCCGAGGAAGCGATCGCGCAGCGGCAGGTCATCGCCCTGGCGCAGGAGGATCAGGAGCGTTTTGTCGCCGCGTTGCTCAAGCCGCGGCCGTCCGCGCGCGCCATGAAACGGGCCGCCGCCGCGCACGGTCGGCTGATCCGGCCGTCGTGACCCCGCCCTTTCGTATCGAACTACTCGGATCACACGACCGCAAGCCGTTCGACTGCGGCGTAGAAGCGCTCAACGACTATTTCCGGGCCGGTGTTTCACAGGATGTTCGCCGCCGGGTGGCGCTTTGCTACGTGGCCATCGAAGAGGCGACGGACCGCGTCGCGGGCTATTACACGCTGGCCGCGGCCGGCGTTGCGCTGGGCGACTTGCCGCAAGCCACGGTGAAGCGGCTGCCACGTTATCCGACCGTGCCCGCGGTTCGCATCGGACGGCTGGCGGTCGACCGCGCGTTTCATGGTCGCAAGTTGGGCGGCGTGCTGCTGTTTGATGCGATTCGTCGCACGTGCGACTCCGGCATCGCCGCCTTCGCCGTCATTGTCGATGCGAAGGACGACAAAGCCGCGGCGTTCTACAAACATCACGGCTTCCTTCCGCTGGAAAGCTCGGGCAGAACTCTGTTCCTGCCGATCGGCGACGCGCTCAAGCGACTGGTGAAATAGGCGCGTTGATCGAACGGTGGGTTTGTATCCCACCGACGAACTTGACCCGCCCACGGGGGCGTCGCAGGACTCCGGGGATATTCCCCAGCGGCGAATCGAACAGCGCGCAGGTCTCGATGGCCTGGCCTGCGGCCGTTTACCAACCTGATTGGCACCGTTCCGGTGGCGATAGGCGCGACCGTGGGTTATGCTTCCCACGGGCCGGAGGTGGCGGGTGCGCGCGGCGTGCGGCGGCCGGTCCTGTTTCGCCTGCGGAGACATAACATGTCGATCAAGCCGTTTCGCTTCGTGGTGTGGTGCTTGCTGCTGGTGGGCGTGGCCGGTTGTGCCCGGCCGGGGGAAATGGCGTACAAGGTGCGAGAACTGGCGCGGAGCGGCGACATGACGCTGAACGACGCCGCGGCCTGCATGGTTCTGGAGTAGTCCCGGCAAGGCTTCCGGCGCGGCGCGACCCACGCGGCAACCGGCCGGAAAGCGGATCCACCGGACCAGGGAACGGCAAGCGCGGCGGCCGGTATAATGGCCAGGTGTGCCGCGGATAGGTTTTCGATGAGCGACACGGCCGAGGGCGGGATCGAAGGGGCGCTTCGCCGGTTTGCGGCGGAGTTCGACCCGCGCTTCGCCGCCTGTCTGGAGCCCGCTGGCGACGTTCCGCCCGTGTTGGCCGAGGCCATGCGCTACGCGGCGCTGGCGCCGGGCAAGCGCATTCGACCGTTTCTGGTGGTCCGCTGCTGCGAGCTGGTCGGCGGCGATGCTGCGGCCGCTTGGGCGTCCGCCTGCGCCGTCGAGTGCATTCACGCCTTTTCGCTGATCCACGACGATTTGCCGGCGATGGACGACGACGCGCTGCGTCGCGGGCTGCCAACTTGCCACGTGAAGTTCGGAGAAGCGGTAGCCATTCTCGCCGGCGACGCCCTGTCGGTGCTGGCATTCGAGTGCCTGGCGAACCAGCGAGCGGACGCGGCGCGAGTCATTGACATGGTGCGTGAACTGGCGACGGCGGCCGGCCGGGCGGGGATGATCGGCGGACAAGCGGCGGACGTACTGGGGGAGCGCGAGGCGCCGCTAAAGGAACTGGTCCGCTACATCCACGAGCGCAAGACGGCGCGGTTGTTTGCCGCCGCCTGTCGCCTGGGGGCGTTGGCCGGAGGGGGATCGACCGAACAGATCACTGCCCTGGGGCTGTATGGTCAGAACTTAGGGGTTGCGTTCCAGATAGCCGATGATTTATTGGACGTGACAGCCTCCCGGGAATCGCTGGGCAAGGCGGTGAAAAAAGATGCCGTCGCCCGCAAACAGACGTTTCCCCAGTGCGTAGGGTTAGAAGCGAGTCGTACGGCCGCGGCCGAAGCCGCGGCGGCGGCGCTAACCGCCATCGCGGTGTTTGGCGATGAGGCCGCGGACTTGCGGTCGTTGGCGCAGTTTGTCATCGCTCGGGAGCGTTGAACACGGCGAGGGACGTGATTCGCAACGGATTCGCTATACTCTTGGTGTACGAGGGTTCTTGGTTTCCGGCATCCTGGATGTACGTTTGAATGAGTTTACTTGAAACGATCAGTTCTCCGGCCGACGTGCGGTCGCTGCCGTTGGAACAGTTGCCGCGTCTGGCCGAGGAGATTCGCACGCGGATCATCGAGGTCGTGGGTTTGCGCGGCGGGCACCTGACCAGCAACCTGGGCGTGACGGAGTTGACCATCGCGCTGCATCGAGTGTTCGACTTCTCGGTCGACCGATTGCTATGGGACGTGGGGCACCAGTGTTACCCGCACAAGCTGCTGACCGGTCGCCACGAGCGCTTTGACACCCTCCGCCAGGCGGGGGGGGTCAGCGGTTTTCCGGATATCCACGAAAGCGAGTACGACCTGTTCAACGTGGGCCACGCGGGTACGGCCATCGCCACCGCAGTGGGCATGGCGCGCGCGGATCAAATGCAGGCGCGGACCAACGCCGTGGTGGCGCTGGTGGGCGACGCGAGCATCGTTAACGGCGTGGCGTTCGAAGGGCTCAACCAGGCGGGGCTGCTCAAGCGGCAGTTTCTGGTGGTGCTTAACGACAACGAGTGGGGCATTTCGCCGACGCAGGGCGCCGTGGCCGAGTATTTGGCGCGGTTCCGGGCCAGCAACTTCTACGAAGAAGTGAAATCGCAGACCAAGAGTCTGCTGCCGCGCTTGCCGCTGCTGGGCAAGCCGGTGTTTGAGATGATCGCGCACCTCAAGGAGGGCATCAAGGCGACGATGTCGCCGGGTCATGCGTTCGAGGCGCTGGGGCTGCAATACGTCGGCCCGGTGGACGGGCACGACATACCTCACCTGATCGACATGCTGGAGATGCTCAAGCGGGCGCATCACCCGGTGCTGCTGCACGTGCACACAGTGAAGGGGCGCGGCTGCGGGTGGGCCTCGGCCGAGCCGGGCAAGTTCCACAGCCCCAAGCCATTTTCCGTGGAAAGCGGAAAGGTCACGATCAAGAGCGGCGCGGGCAAGAGCTGGACCCGCGCGTTTGTGGATGGCCTGATGGAACTGGCCGCGAAGGACGAGCGGATCTTCGCGTTTACCGCCGGCATGCCCGACGGTACCGGACTCAATCTGTTCAAGGAGCGCTTCCCGGAGCGCTGCGTGGATGTGGGCATCGCCGAGAGCTGCACGGTGGATCAGGCAGCGGGCATGTGCAAGGCGGGGATGCGTCCGGTGGTGTCGATTTACTCCACATTCCTGCAGCGGGCTTTCGACCAGGTGTTCCAGGAGGTGGTTCTACAGGGTTTGCCGGTGATGTTCTGCATCGACCGCGCCGGGCTGGTCGGCGGAGACGGCGCGGTTCATCACGGGTTTCTGGATGTCGCGTACCTGCGGGGGCTTCCCGGCATGGTGCTCATGGCCCCGCTGGACGAAGTGGAACTGGGCGAAGCAATGCGCCTCGGCCTGACACTGGACCAGCCCTGCGCCATCCGGTACCCGCGGGACAGTGTGCCGGCGCCGATTCCCGACTGCCCCAGGTTTGAACTTGGCAAGTCGCGGCGGCTGCGCGACGGATCGGACGCGACGATTCTGGCGTACGGTACGACGGCGGTGCCGGCAATGGCTGCGGCGGAAATGCTGGCGACGGTCGGGCTGGAAGTGGGAGTCGTGGCGGCGCGGTTTGCGCGTCCCATCGACCGCGACATGGTGACGCAGGCGTTTCACGGCGGCGGCGCGGTGGTGACGGTGGAAGATCACAGCGTGGCGGGCGGGTTCGGGTCGGCGGTGTTGGAGACGGCACAGGAACTGGGATTGAGTGCCGCGCGCATGGCACGGCTCGGTATGCCTGCCGATCGGTTCGTGGCCCACGGCGCGCGTGCCGGGCAGTTGGCGGAATGCGGCCTGGACGCCACCGGCATCGCCGCGGCGGTGTCGAGAATGGTGGAGGCAGGTCGATCGGCCGAACCTGCCGACGTACCTGCGCCAGCGCGGCGGCTGCAACCGAATCTCGGATGACACGGCCGGCAGACGTGTGACTTCGCGTCCCCAGAGTCCGTAAGCAACCGCATTCCTGTCAACGGGAAGGCTCGGACGACCATGACCAGCCCCAGCGCTACTCGAAGCGTGTTCATTCTGGGTAACCCGGACAAGGGCGCCGCGGCGTCGGCGCTGGAGGCGGTGCGGACGCTGGCCGAATCGCGCGGCGCGCTGGCCGGCGCCGCGCTGCGCATCGACGGACCGGCGGCGTTGGGGGCGGGAGCGGAGCGCATCGTCGTGCTGGGCGGTGACGGCACGCTGATCGGCGTGGCCCGCTCGCTGGGCGAGCGCCAGGTGCCGCTGATCGGGGTCAACGTCGGCAAACTCGGTTTTCTCACTGAGTTTTCGCTGGACGAACTGCGCGAATCGTTCGATCGCGTCATCACCGAAGACCGGCTCATCAGTCGGCGCACCATTCTTCAGATTCTGGTGCAGCACAACGGCGGGGTTCGCGAGCAGCATCTGGCCATCAACGATTGCGTCGTCCAGGCGGGCCCGCCGTTCCGCCAGGTGAACCTGGGCATCACCATCAACGGCGAACACTTGACGGAAGTCAGCGGCGACGGGCTGATCGTGTGTACACCCAGCGGCTCCACGGCGCACAATCTTTCCGCCGGCGGACCCATCGTACAGTCCGACGTCCATGCCATCATCCTGACGCCGCTGTGCCCGCATTCGCTGACTCACCGGCCGCTGGTGATCGAGTGCAGCGCGGTGATCGACATCACCGCGTCGCGGGTGAACGACGGCACCACGGCTATCATCGACGGGCAGATTTCCTGTCCGCTTCAGCCGGGCGACCGCGTGGTGGTGCGGCGTTTCGGGGCGGATTTTCTGGTGGTGCGCAATCCGCGTTACGCCCGCTGGCACAACCTGGTGACCAAGCTGCACTGGGGCCAGTCGCCGGGGACGTAAAGGAAGGCGACGTCCACCGCTTGTCTTTGCAGAATCGACAACTGAAAACGAGACAATTGCCTCATACTCGGGCGCTGGGCAGCACGCGCTGACGCACGCGCCCTTTAAGCGACATCGCGCCATGCGGTCGAGCGCGGGGCCATCGAATGGCGGGTTGATGGCGCTGCGGGTCGGCCCTCATGGGACTTTCCGGCAGCAACGGACCGGAGGCCGATACCGTCTCGTGGTGTGCTTGTCTCAGCGAAACTGTCTCGCACCCGAACTTTCACGATCCGCTGGTCATCAAGACCAATGACCTCGGGCGCCTGGGTCGGCGTATAGGGAAAATCGGGGGCCGGTAGGATTGAGTCCGCGAGGCCGGACGTACCGGCCTGACCACCAGGAAGAAAAGGAGCTGCGACCATGGATCTGGTAATTGCCTTATTGCTGGTGATTCTGGGAATCCTGATTGGCTGATGCGCGGATACGACGTTAGTTCGCGTGTAGCGCCACGCAGGGACGAACCTGGGCCGGTACGGCTGCGTTTCGATGCCGCAGGTACCGGCCCAACTTTTTTTCATGCCGAGCGGCGCGGTTGACCGTGTTGCCTTCCCTGCCAGTCTGTGGGCGCCTGAAGACGTTCCCCTTAGAATCCACGGGCATCCGGGCTGTAGAGGTTTCCGCGATGCCCGGGGAGAACACATTGGCCGCCGCCCATTCGCCATCTCAATTGCGGACGCGGGCGACTCTGACGGCGGTGCTAGTACTGCACGTCTGCCTTTCCGGCATCGGCATCACCTGGGGGCTGCCGTCGCGCGCCATCGACCGGTACCTGTTCGGAGACGCGCCCGCATGGAGCGGAGAGTCCATTTATCGCCTGGCGGGCGGTGCGGAGAAGTTTGTGCCCGGGCGCGGCGCGGATGTGGACGTCGATCCCCTGCGACGTGCGGACGACGGCCCTATTCTGCTGACGGGAACCGAAGCAGACGTCGCGAGGATTTATCTGCGCTACCGCCTCTACACTCACCAGCCGGATGAAATGATCACCATGATGGCGCTCGCGGGCATGAGGCCCGGGCGGCTGGAGCTGGACCCACGCCTCTACCAGTACGGCGGTCTGTTCGTTTATCCGGTGGGCGCGTTGATCGGATTGGGCGGCGTGCTCGGTGTGATCGACGTTCGCCGGGATGTGACCTATTACCTCGACCAACCGGACGAATTCGGCAAGTTCTACGTGGCGGCCCGTGCCTACGCGGCGGCGTGGGGCCTGCTCGGGGTGCTGATCGTGTTTGCCATCGGTCGGCGGTTGGGGGGCGATCGCGCCGGAGTCTGGGCGGCGCTGCTGTTTGTACTACTGCCGGTGGTGGTGTGCATGGCGCATGAAGGCAAACCGCACCTACCGGGGGCCGTGCTGATGTTGCTGGCCGTGTGGTGGGGGATGAAGTCGTTGCCGACCGCCGGGTCAATGACCGGTGATGAAACGGACCCAACCGGGCGAATGGTTTCCATTTCGCCCGACGCGGCGCGGCGAACTGCGCGGGCCTGGTGGGCGATGTGTGCCTGCTGCGGCGCTGCCGTGGGCATGGTTCTGTCGTCCTGGCCCATCTTCGTGCTCATCCCGCTGGTGGCGTGGTTACGGTGCAGCGGTGGTCCTTCCCCATCCCCACATCGAGGCGAGCCACCGGCTCCAGCCGGCGCGAGTTTTCCAAATGCCGTTTCGAGGATGGGCGCGCCGGCGAACGCGCGTTCGGCGGCCGCGCAGCAAACGGCAATGAATGCGAGGGTCATGTGGCTGGGCAACGTCCTGGCCGGCACGGTCGTGGGTGTGGGAGTCTATCTCATCACCAACCCGTACATCCTCATCAACGCCCTTACCAGGCCCGAGGTGCTGCGAAGCAACTTTGGAAACTCATTGGCGATGTACTCGGTTTCGCGGGTTGGCGAAGGACTGCTGCGGGTGGTGGAGTTGACCGTGGAGGGCGCCACGCTGCCGATCGTGTTGTTGGGGGCTACGAGCGCTGTTGCGGGGATAATGCGGCGGTCGCGCACGGCGCTGGTACTGGTCGTTCCCGCGGTCGTGTTCTTCGCCCAGTTTGTGCTTATCGGCGCCGGCAAGCCGGGCGAGTACGGGCGCTTCGGCGTCTTCGCCGATGCGGCGCTGGCCATCGGCGCCGCGTGCGCCATAGCGCCGCGCCCAGAGGCTGCGCGCCGCGCGGTTCGCTGGGCCGCGACGGTGTTGGTTGTTTTCTGGGCCGGCGCCTGTAGCGGCGGATACCTGTGGAATTTCCTGGCCGATGCCGGTACGAATAACTCCCGGCTGCACCTCGCTGAGGCGGCGCGGCGATGGTTGGACGATGGCGCCCAGCGCGGCGAGCGCGCCAGCTTCATCGTGGCCGCCGACCCGGCGCCCTATTCGTTTCCGCCCATCAACTTTGCGCGTGCCGACGTCTTTCTGGAGCCGCCGATTGGTCGGCCATCGGCGGGGGCAATCGGGCCGCAGGGCGTCAGAATCAGGCCGGTGGACAAGCCCGCCCGGCGGACGTGGCAGCCGGAGGCTGCTTCCGCACCTTCCGATTCTTCGCCTCAGACCCAGCGTGGCAGGGGCGGTTGGTGGCCCAGCGAGTGCCTCACCATCACGCCGATCAGTTGGGCCAACAAGCCGTTTCTTCAGGATGGGGAGCACGCCTCGCATGGCGTACCCGATGATGACCGGGGCGACTGAGTAACCGCCCGATCGATCAGAAGAACCGTTTGTTCCGCAGCGGCCAGCAGCCCGCTTCGGTGTTGCTTGAGAAGCCCCTGGGACGCGTCTGCCTCTGATTGACACCCCCACTTGCCCCCGTTAGCTTGTGAATTGGCGAAAGTGGCGCGATTGGGGAAGGGCTCTTACCTTTCAGGACGGTGCACCATGTCAGCGAGCAGCGTGTTGAAACGTGATCCGGCGGCACATCGGCTGCTGGTGGGCTTGGCGGTGTTGGCGTTTTCGGCATGGCCGGTCAGCGCACAACAGCGTGGGAGCGGCGAGATCACCGCGAACGACGTTTATGTTCGCAGCGGCGCCAGCACGAACCACTACACCATCTGCAAACTCGACGCGGGTGACCAGGTCACGGTGGTTGGTGAAGAGGGAGAGTGGTTCGAGATACTCCCTCCGCCGGGCGCTTTCAGCCTTATTTCCGGGGACTTTGTCGACACGGCGGACAGCAAGACCGGCGTGGTAAACGGTGAAAACGTTCGCGTGCGCGCGGGTTCGTCGCTCAAC
This sequence comes from uncultured Phycisphaeraceae bacterium, assembly GCA_964569425.1. Classification (GTDB taxonomy): domain Bacteria; phylum Planctomycetota; class Phycisphaerae; order UBA1845; family UBA1845; genus JACQXM01. Next base: position 36,629 of record CAZMVD010000002.1, on the reverse strand, counting down.
GAAAATAAGTACACCGTTCAGATGATGCTCAACAAAGGTGCAACCGTTTCGATTCTGGGAGCCAATCCCGATGGGTTTCTGCGGATTGCGCCTCCACCGGGTGCCACGGTGTGGGTGAGCAAGGCATACGTGGCCATGCTTGGCGGTGCGGCAGAGAGTGGCTCTGGAAGCGACCAGAAGCCGCCCGAGGATTCAAACAGCAAGGCTTCCAACGTCCTGGGCGCGCCTGCGACACCGGATTCAGTCACCACGGCGCCTGCCCGCCGCAACGACACCGTTGAACCGTCGCGGGGCATATTGCCGGGACCTGCGGGGGCTTACGACCACCAACTCGACACGCTGCCGCACAGCGACCAGCTTCGCCGCCTGAAGGCGGCGGAGAGTGAGCTTCGTCGGGAAATGACCAAGCCGCTGTACGAGCGCACGTTCGACGGGCTGATCGGGCAGTACCAGCAGATCGCCGCCGCCGGGGAGGACGAGATTGTCACCCGCTATGCAGAGGGACGGGTTACACAGCTTTCGGAGTTGAAGGGCGTGGTCGAAACCGCGGGGCGCCTGCGCACGCTCGACGAGGAGGCTGAGCTGCGACGTCAACGATTCATGGAGGAGCGGGCGCGGATTCCTCAGTACGTTACGGCGGCGCCAGGGGCGCTCGATGCGCAAGGCGAATTACGGGAAAGTGCGCTGTTTGCCGCTACCTCCATTCCCCGCCGGTTGCGGCTGGTGGACCCCATGCACACGCCACCGCGAACCCTGGCTTATGTGGAAGTTCCGCCGGGTGTGGTGCAAGACTTGCAGGAGTACCTGGGTCGGTACGTGGGCATTCGCGCCTCCAGCAAGCGGGTGCCGCCGGGTGGGGTGGATCCGGTGCCGATTTACGTGGCCAGTGAGATCATCATGCTGCAAAGACCGGGAGCGGGCGCGGCTGCCGGCGAGGGATAGAGCGGCTGTCGAGCGGGGTGACTGGCTCGGCTGCCGGTTACGTCGGCGAAATTGGCGGCAAGCCAGAGAGAGAATCGTCATGAACAAGTCCATGCGGTCGATGCTGAAGGGCCTGACCTCCGTTTGTGCGGCCGGTATGATTTTCCAAACGGGCGGGTGCGCGGTGGACTTCAGCGCATTGGCCGCCTCGTTAACGACTGCGGTCATCAACAACCTGATTTCGGGAATCGTGTTCGGCGCGTTCAACCTCGTTCCCTAGTTGGCGCTATGCGTCGCCGGGGTGTGAGACCGGCGGCGCCACGTGGTCGGCATCATGTCTTCGGTATTCAATCAAGTGACGGTGATCGGCGACGGGGCCATGGGGACGCTCTGCGCCCTGCTGCTTTGTGAACGCGGCGAGCAGGTCACGCTTTGGGGGATTTCTGCTGAACACGTCGCCGCGTTGACGCGCGACGGAGAAAATCGCCGGTACCTGCCCGGTTTTCGTTTTCCCGATTCGCTTCGCCTGGTCAGCGACGACGACGCGGCATTTGCCGGACGGCCCGAGCTGGTCGTTTCCGCGGTACCCACGCAGTACATGCGTGCGGTCTGGAAGCGCCTGGCGCGGGCAACGCCGCGGTCGGTGCCGGTGGTGAGCACGGCTAAGGGATTGGAGCTGGATACGCTGAAGCTCCCCACGGCCATACTTCGCGATTGCCTGAGCACCAACCCGCTGGCCTGCCTGTCGGGTCCGAGCATTGCGCCGGAGGTGGCGGCGCGCAAACCGGCCAGCGTGGTGGCGGCCTCCGAAGTTGCGTCGGTCGCGGAGGGCGTGCAGCGGGCGTTCAGTTCGTCCTTTTTTCGGGTGTACACCAGTGCGGATCTGCTGGGCGTGGAGCTGGCGGGGGCGGTGAAGAACGTCATCGCACTGGCCGCGGGGATGTGCGATGGATTGGGCGCGGGGGACAACGCCAAGGCATCGCTGCTGACGCGCGGCGTGGTCGAAATCGCCCGGCTGGGGGCGGCGATGGGGGCGAAGCCGGATACGTTTCGCGGGCTGGCGGGCGTGGGTGATTTGTTCACCACGTGCGTGTCACGCATCGGGCGGAACCGCAGCGCGGGGGAGCAAATTGGGCGCGGCGCCACGGCCGCAGAGGTAACGGCTTCGACACGGTCGGTCATCGAGGGTATTGCGACCACGCGGAGCGTGTTGGAGTTGGCGCGGCGTTATGGGGTGGAGATGCCGATTGTATCGGCGGTGGCGTCGGTGTTGTTCGAGGGCGTACACCCGACGGACGCGATTACGGCGTTGATGACCCGGCCGCTGCGCGCGGAGTCGGACGATTCCGCAGTAACCGTTGGCGAATTCAGCGTGGGATCGGCCGGACGTGGCTGACCAGGCCCGGCGCGCTCCCTTCCGCCCCTCGAGCGGGTGCCTTTTTTCCAGGGATTGCCATCATGTCGCACCGCATCTTGACGATTTCCACCGCGGCAGACATGGACCTCAACGGCAACGGGCGCATTGACTGCGGGACGGACGAGGCTGCGTCGCTAAAACAGTGGTTTAACTTGCCGCAGTTTCTCTATGAGTGGTGTTTCCTGGACCGGCTCGCCAACGCCTTTTATCAGATTTCCGGGCGAACGGGCTACCGCTTCAAAGTAACTTGGCGGTGGTGCCTTTTCCTGCCGTGCATTGAGATCACCAATCTGAACTGGCATCCGGAAATCAGGAATGACGTGTTCATCCCGCCCAGCCGGGCGCGGGGACCGGGTGAATACGCGATCCGTAGCATACGGCTCGGTCCCTATGTCGGCGCGCAGGGCCGCACGCATGCGAACATCGCCAATGCAGGTGTGGCCGAGGAGATCGTGCCGTACCTGATTCAGCGAGATCAGCTTTATGGTGACCTGCGTCCGTTCGGAAGAGTCTCGCAAGCATGCCCGTGACCCGATCTTGAGGAATGCCACTAATGGGAGCAGGACAGCGACTATTGTTCGCAAGTGTGATTGTGGGACTCGCATGCGCCTTCGGCGGTTGTTCGATTGGGTCGGACGGCGGAGCTTCGGACGTTCCCTGTTTTGAGCCGGTTGTGGAGGGAGATGTTCCCCTTCGATTATGGCTGCGGCCTGACGGGCAGGGTGGGTTCCTGATGACCTGGCAGAGTCGCGGGGATATCCTTGCGGATATTGAGGACGGAAGTGTGGACGCGCAACCGCACGACCCGCGCGTTTATCGTTTTGATGTTTCCTTGAACAAGTTTGTCGTCGTTGACGGACCCGTGTGGGACACTGCTGCGACCCCGCTCCAGGACTGCTGCCCGAGTCTGATTGAGGACGGCCCGTTGCAACTCGTGGAGGATCGGCTGATATTTGAGGGCCGAACGGTCCCCGTAGTTGGTGGAAGGGCCTTGGACATGGACGACGCGCCGACGCTGCCAGTTGCGGCGGTACTCTCTACAAACGGATCCAGGATGTGGTTCGGGACCGCAACAGGGCAGCATTACCATCAATTATTCTCAAAGGAGAATGGACGGCCGATAGGTCCGGCGGTGCGGTTGGGTGTGGGGGGACGGAACTTTGACCGCACTTTCATTGGGTGGACGGATGACGAATTGCACGTGCTCTACCGAAGCAATCGGCTGGATGCCGGACTGCGGTTTTGTGTCGTTTCTGTTGGGGATCTTCTTGCGGACTTGCGCGAGGAACAGCCATGAAATCGTTGAATCAAATCAAGAACGACGTCTTCATTCCACCTTCCCGGGCCCGGGGGCCCAAAAAATACGCGGATCGCAGCGTGAAACTCGGTCCCTACCTCGGCGCGCAGGGCCGTACTCACGCCAACATCGCGAATTCAAGCGTGGCGCATGAGATTGTCCCATACCTCATTCAACGGGACCAGCTCTATGGTGATTTGCGCCCACTCAGAACAGTATCGCAGGGCTGCCCATAATCGAATGCTTGAGAGGGATGCATTATGATGGTTGTACGAAGTCAATTGTGTGCAATTGCGATCGCCGGCTTGGTCTGTCTATTCAACGGCTGTCTAAATTCACTGGACGGTGGATTGTCCGACGTGCCTTGTTTTGATCCTGTCTGGAGAGGCTCGGTGTTGTGGCTGCGGCCTGATGGAGAAGGAGGCTTCCTGATGACGACGCAAACGATCGAAGACCTTCAGCAAGACCGTCGAGATGGAATGGATGACGCACAGCCGCACCAACAAGGAGTTTATCGGTTCAACGCATTAGATAACCGAGTCGTAATGGTGGATGACGATGTGTGGGATAGTTCTACAACTCCGATTCAATTGTGCTGCGACAGCGTGTTTGAGGAGGGCCCTTTACAAGTACTTGGTGATCAATTGCTGTTCAATGGACGTGCCGTATCGGTAGTGGGCGGTACCGCCTTAGATATGGACGACGCGCCAAAGCTGCCGGTGGCGGCCGTGCTCTCAACGAATGGGTTTAGAACATTGTTCGGGGCTGCTTCAGGGCAACACTACCATCAGCTTTTTTCGATAGAAACTGGAGATCCCATCGGGCCGGCTCTTCGCCTCGGCGTCGGAGGAAGGAACTTCGATCGCACGTTTATAGGTTGGACGGACGACGAATCGTATGTGCTGTACAATGCCAATCAGCTAGAAGGTGGAGGGGTATATTTTTGCGTTGTGCCGGTTGAGGAACTTGTTGCGGGCTTCCGTCGAGGCGAACCATGAGATTGCGTCAACTTGAAAACACAGTTCTATCGCAGCGTTTGCTTATCGTGGTTGTATACTTGTCGCTGTTCATTTGTCCCGGTGCGTGCGCGCGGGCAGAAGTGGTGGAACCGGTGATAGTCGATGTGCGCGTCGACCTGGTACGGCTGCTGCCCAATGAAACGAGCGGCCAGACGGTGTTTCTGGTCGATGACGCGCAGCAGATCACCATCGTGTTGACCGCGAACATCGAATTGACCAGCGTATCGATCGCGCTGCCGGAAAGCGGGACGATCACGCCGGAAAACATCAGCGCGGAATACGGCGGCAGCTTTCGCGGCTTTTCGATTGGATCAAACCCGCCCGCGGCGTGCCACGTGCTTCCGCTCATGTGCGAGCCCGGCCACCATTACCATTTCGAGTTTCCTTCCCAGGGACCTGGCGAGTATACGGTTTTTTACGAAGCGCCTTCCGGGCTGGATGGGGCGTCACGGGGTAGATATGCCGATTGTATCGGCGGTGGCGTCGGTGTTGTTCGAGGGCGTACACCCGACGGACGCCATGACGGCGTTGATGACCCGGCCGTCGAAACCCCCCTCGATGACGGCGCCTCCTGCCAGCCCCGGCCGAGCGCCATCGTCCATGACCAGACGATTACTTTTCAAACGACATCAGACCCTGCCGCTCCAGGCACTCGCACCATGCGGCGCTAGTTCGCGCAGGCTGGATCGCCGGTTCCCCCCGAACCCACATAGCATCGCTGGAAGAGCCGGGAATCGGCAAGGTCCACATCGCCGTCGCCATCGATGTCCGAGCGCGAGAAATGGCCGACCTGGCAGAACAACGGCGGAATGTTGACGCCCGGACCGTTCATGCACGCCGAGAAATGTGACCAGTCCGTTGCGTCGACGTCGAAGTCCCCATCAAGATCGCCGGGAATGTTTTCAAGGACCAGAAGACGCACAAAATTCGCGGCGTACTGCACCTGGAGCGACAACCCGGACGGCAGGCCAACCGTTTCCACCGTGGCGAAGGTGCCGGATACACTGATTCCCGAAACGACCGTGAAGGCATCGCCCGCGGCGGGAACAAAGCCTCCGCCGAAGGCAATCCGCACTCCGCCGGCAAGAACCACGTCACCGTTGACCACCACGCGGTCGAACTCGTTGAGTGACGTTCCCCTGATATCAACTTCCAGCAGCCCCGTGGGTCGCTGCTGATAATCCCGCAGGTCGACGCGGCCGGCCGCAAAAAAACCACCGGGGAAAAAACGCCCGTGCACGTCTACCAGCACGTTGATGTTCGACGACGCTTGCGCGATCAGATTGCTGCCCTCGGGGACGACCAGCGAACCGTTGCCAAAGAAAGTCGTTCCGGCGGCCACGCCGGCGTTGTTGGAAACCAGTCGCAGGTCGCCGTTGAGGGTCACGGTGCTCGTCGCGCCGAAGTCGAGAAACCGGTTGACAGCGATCTCGATGGTCGACGGATTGCCCGCCGAGACAATAACCGATCCGTTGAATTGAGCCGTGTTCGTAGATTGAAACTTGCTGCCGGAAAGCTGGATGGTCGAGCCCGATGAAAAATGGAGATCAAAGCCGCTGGCAAAGACAAGAGAGTTTTCCACGGCGATGACGCTGCCGCCGAACGTGGTTCCGGCGTTGTCGAAGATCTCCAGCGACCCGCCGCCGCTGGCCCGCAGTTGTCCGGAGTTTGTCCCCCCGTCCCAGTCGTTGGCGGGGTTGGTCAGTTGCAGCGTTCCGCCCTGCGCCTCGATCGCCCCGTTGTTGACGATGGGGTTGGTCACCGTGCCGATGCCGCGAATTCCCTGAGCGATTGTCGCGACGGTGATCGTGCCCCCTTGCAGCGTTCCCCCGGAAAGCACGATGCCGTTGTTGCTGACGGAAGTCGACAACGAGTTGGTCACGCTGAGTACCGCCCCTGGACCCATGACGCGCATCGTTCCCACATCGGCCACGATGCCCGTCACGTTGAGTTGTCCGCTCTCGGCAATCAGCTCCGATGTGCCCTCGAACTCAATCCGCGCGTTAATCGTGCCAAAGCCATTCAGGGCCCGGCCGGAACTGGCCCGCAATGCGCCCGGGCCATTGACGAGGCCGTTTGCGATCCGGTTCGGATTGGCCAGGCTTCCGCCTTGCAGCAACAGTCCCCCGTTGGGAAAGGCGGTCGTCAGGTTGGCCACGCCGGCCAGATCGATGCGCGCGGCCGTACCGGCCATGCCCGCGACGTTCAATGAGCCGTTGAGGGTCACGTCCGAGCCCGCCAGAAGGGTGGCCAGGGCGTTGGTATTGGAAAGCGCCAGCGTTCCTTGTGGATTGATGGTCCAGGCGCCGTTGGGGTCATCGAGGTTGACGGTCAAGCTGCCGGTGGAGCCCGCGCTGAGCGCATCGACGTGAATGACGTTCACGCCGCCGCCGGGGTTCGTGCGACCGAAATTGGTCAGCGTGGCCGCGTTGATCACCATTGCCGCATTAATCGAGACCAGATCGCCGGTGGCGTCCACGCCGTCCAGGTCGACGGTGCCGCCGACCATGTTTAGCGTCGTGGCTTCGTTGACATTCACGGGGCCGTTGAATTGCATCGTGCCGGAACCGGTGAACTGCCCGAGGCCGGCGATGCCGACTGGTTCGAAGTTCACCGTGTTGTTGAAATCCAAAATGGCGCCCGGGGCCACGTTCACGCTGGCGTCGGATCGAAACCGCACCACGCTGCCGAACCGCGAGACCTGATTCCCGGTCACGTTGAGCTGGGCGGACGCGATCAGGTCGTTGCCGATGTCCACGAGCTGTCCATCCCACTGCGTGACTTGCCCGGGCATGTCGGAGTGCATGTTCAGGACGCCGTTCATCACGAATCGGGCGTCGGCCGTCTGAATGCTGATATCGCCGTTGTTGAGGTGGATGACGCCATCGAAGCCGTTGGCTCCCGGATCCAGATCGTAGTCGCTGGAGTTGACGTTGAGCCGACCGAGCGGGTTCACGGTCACGGTCGTAATTCCGGCATTGGGCCCGTCGAAATCGAAGTTGGTCTGGTTGATGGTCATGGTGACGCCCGGCCCGACGGTAAAATCAGCACCCGCCGACGCGAGGCTGAAGTTGGCGCCCGCGGCGATGATCGTGTTGCCGTTGAAGATGGTCAGGCCGTGATTCGTCAATGTCCCCGCGTTCATGCTGAACGGCGCGGTGAAGATGAGCGTGCCGTCGGTATCCACGACGACCATCGTTCCGCCCGATTGGGTGAGCGTCCCGCCGGCGATGGTGGTGGTTCCGGCGGGCACGCCGGGAATTCCCCCGACGGCGCCGTTGTCCACGTTGATCACACCACCGGCGCCGAACGTCCAGTTCGTGCTGATGTCCAGTATCGTGTTCTGGGACAGGTTCATCGTCCCGTTGAAATCGTCGTTCAGGGAGACGTTCACGTCGAGCGTCTGGTTGCGATTCACGTTCACCGTGCCGTTTTCGCCCGACCCGTCCAGATCGACCCGGGCCGACGCGCTGCCGGCGTTGATGGCGAGCGTCCCCACCGGCGGCGGAAAAAGGACATTGGTCGGCCGCGAAAGAGCCGCGAGCGTGCCGTTGTTGTTGAGCAGCACAAGGGCGATGAGCGGTGCGTCCAACGACAAGGTCCCATTGCCCGCGAGCGAGCCGCCCGCATTGATCGCCACGTTACCGTTGAGAAAGATGTCGGCATGCAGAACGGTGAGCGCGCCGCCGGTCAGCTCGACCATGCCGCCGTTGTTGATGGTGAGGTTGACTGCGCTGAGCGCGGACGCCGCACCGCCGATGAGCAGGTTGGTACTGGCTCCGGTCAACTGTACGAGCCCACCCACGGTCAGGTTGAATTCATTGGTGAGCAGATCAATGCCGCCGGACATGGTCAGTGCGCTGATCGAATTGTGGGAACCCATGTTGACGGAGTTGGAGGTGTTGAAGATGGCCTCATCATCGGGGTCGGGTTCGTCCGGCGGATTCCAGTTGGCCGTGCTGCCGTTGTCGATCCACGTGTTGTTGCCGCCGATCCATGTAATGGGCGCGGCCACGGCGGTTACCGCCGGGAGAGAGCAAAGCAAGAGCGCAGAAGCAACGCGCAAGGCTCCAAACCAACCCATGACACACCTCTTAGAAACAGGAAGGCCCGGCCGCTCCCCGAAGTGCGGCGAACAA
>CAZMVD010000002.1:24389-27826 GCA_964569425.1 uncultured Phycisphaeraceae bacterium | reverse complement strand
ACCAAGGGACCGCATAGGAATTCAAGGGTTTCTTGCCGACCATCAGCCTTAAGGTTGCCGAGCGAAAGCCGGACGGCGAAAGTGTGACTCGCCTCGTCGGCACGACCTGAGAGCGACAGACCCTGCTGACCGCTATTCGCCCGAGTGTAGACATGCAGGCTCTTATCGGACGGGACGCCGCGGCAGCAATCTTTCTGGGATTGGTCTTCGCCTGGTCGTGTAGGTATTGCGCCACGGTGCCCGTTGGGCGGGCGGCGGGACGCATCGCGGCCCTCCTCGCAGCGGAAAGTGAGCACTGGATCGCGATGCCGGTACGGAGACCGACAACCCGGCCAACGGGCTGTACAACCGGCTGGACCTCTGCTTGCACCAAACCGGCAACAACATCCTCACCGCGGTGCTGGAGGCGGCCGGTCGTCGGGGCGCGTGCGGCCGCGACCCTTGCGCGCGACGGCCTGAAGCACCAGGCGGCGAATGGCCGCCCGCACGTCGGCGAAGTCGCGTTGTTCGGGGCGTGGGGCGACAAAGATGATGTCAAGTCCGGCAGGCAGTTCGCCCTTGATGCACCGAAACGCCTCGCGCAAGCGGCGGCGTGTGCGGTTGCGTGCGACCGCATTGCCCACTCGTTTTCCGACGCTCAGCGCCAGCCGCGACCACGCCAGGCCGTTGTCGGCAACGTACACGACCAGTCTTCCATCGGAGGCGCTGCGCTTTTCGGCAAAGGTGCGCGCGATGTCCGCGCGGCGTTTGAGGCGCTCGCGCGGGCGGAATCGCTGGCTGCCTGTGGACATGACGGGGTCTCGTCGGCGGTGGCCGCGGCCAATCGCCAAGGCTCACGGCGGCCCAAGGGCCAAGAGGACCTTTTGTCCCTCGACGGACACTTCGGTGCGCCCCCTTTCGTGGGTGAGCGGGTCAGCGGTCAGCTGCACGGCCAGTGTTTCGCGAGCGATGTAGTCGCGGAAGGCGTCGATGGCGGCGCGGAGCGCGGGCGACTCGGTGACCAGACTGAGCGTGATGCGGTCGGCGATGTCCAGTCCGCTGTCTTTTCGCAGGTTCTGCACGTTGCGGACGATGTCGCGGGCGAAACCCTCGTTCTTCAACTCCGCGGACACTCGCTTGTCGAGCAGGACGACGGTGGCGCCGTCGGCGGCGCCGGCGTAATTCTCGCCGTAGGAGCGCGACACCGTCAGGTGTTCCGCCGTCAGGGCGAACGTTTCTCCGTCCAGCTCCAGGGCAAGCGACTCGCCGCGGGAAAACGCCGAATCCACGGCCCGCGGCTCGAGCGCCGCAACGGCAGCGCGCCCCGCAGCGGTGTGGCGGCCGAGCAACGGTCCGAAGGTCTTCATGTTAGGCGCTACGGACAGCCGCACCACGTCGGCGGCGGTGTCACGCAGTGACACCTTCTTGACGTTGAGTTCTTCCAGGAAGTGCTCCTCGAACAGGGCCACGCAGGCGCGTTCGGTGTCGTTTCCAGGAATGACGATCAGCTCGGCGAGCGGTTGACGGATCTTGAGGTTCGACTCCTTGCGCGCCGCGCGGGCCAGGGACATGAGCTTGAGCGAACCGGCCACGTGCGCGGAGAGGGGTTCGTCGATGAGCGCGGCGTCCGCACTGGGGAACGGCGTGTGGTGCACACTCTCCGCAGACCCCGGCGTCTGCCGCGCCACGAGGTTCTGGTACAAGTGCTCGCTTAAGAAAGGCATGATCGGCGCCAGTATACGATTGAGCGTGACGAGCACGTCGTACAGCGTGGCATAGGCGGCGCGCTTGCCGGCCGGCCAGCCCTCGCCGTAGAAGCGGCGGCGCGAGCGGCGCACATACCAGGTGCTCAGCACGTCGACAAAGTGCTGCGCCTCGCCGCACAATCGGGCCACGTCGAAGCGGCTGTAGGACTCATGGGCCGTGTGCACCAGCTTGTGCAGGTCGGAGAGAATCCAGCGGTCGAGCAGCGATCGCTCGGCAGGGGTGCAGGTGTGCTCGCCCGGGCGGAAGTCATCCACCCGCGCGAGGTTGGAGAAGAAGGCGTAGACGTTCCACCAGGGCAGGATGACGTCGCGGCGGGTTTCGTCGCAGTGCTTGGGCCCGAAGAGGACGTTGCGCTCGGGGGCGGTGGCGGCGTAGAGCCAGCGCATGACGTCCACGCCGAAGCGCTCCGCGGCCTCGTCGAACCAGATGGCGTTGCCCTCGGACTTGTGCATGGGCTTGCCCTCGTCGTCCATGACCAGGCCGTGCCCCTTGAGCACTTTGAACGGGGCGCAATCCTCCATCATCGTGCTGATGGCGAGCAGGGCATAGAACCAGTTGCGAAACTGGCCGGGTAGCGATTCGACGATGAAGTCTGCCGGGAACCACTGCTTCCAATACTCCCGGTCGGTGAAGTAGCCCATTGTGGAGAAGGGGACGATGCTGGCGTCCAGCCAAGGGTTGCCCACGTCGGAAACGCGGGGGACGTTTTCATCGCCGCATTGCGCGCAGCGGATTTTCACTTCGTCCACCCAGGGACGGTGGGGCGTGTGGCCTTCAAACTGCTCCCACCCTTTCACGGCGCGGGCCTTGAGTTCGTCGCGGCCGCCGATTATTTCGAAGTGGCCACAGCCGCGGCATTCCCAGATGGGCAGCGCCAGGCCCCAGTAGCGCTTCTTGGAGATCATCCAGTCGCCCATGTTGCGCAGCCAGTCGAGTTCGCGTTCGAGGCCCCAGGCGGGGATCCATTGCGCCTGGCGTGCGGCGTTCATGATCCGCTCGCGCCAGTTCATGTGGATGAACCACTCGTCCACCAACCGGTAGACCAGTTCGTCCTTGCAGCGCCAGCAGTGCGGGTAGCGGTGAACGTATTGCTCCTTCGCAAGCAGCAGGCCGCGGGCTTTCAGGTCGGCGACGACCTGATCGGCTACTTGGTCGAATCGTTTGCCGGCAAGGAATCCGAACTCGGGCCGAAAGGTGCCGTCTTCGAAGAGCGGCGCGATCTGCGGCAGGCCGAGTTCCTTACCGAGGGCGTAGTCCTCCGCGCCGCAGCCGGGGGCGATGTGCACGATGCCGGTGCCTTCTGTTTCGGTGACCGCGCTCCAGGGAATGACGCGATGCGCCGGTACGGCTTCGGCGGCGCCCTTGAGGCTGTCGAATGGGCCGTCGAAGGTGAGGCCGATCAATGACTCCCCGAGCACTTCTTCGACCACTTCGAATGGACCGCTGTTGCGAAGCAAGGCATGAATGGCCATCAGCCCCGGCTGGCTGGACTTGTCGGATGAGGTGGCTGCCGGCTGGCTGCGTGCCGCATGAAAATTGCCCTTGCCGACGTAGTAAACGGCGTCGCCCTGGCGAACCTTGACGTAGGTCATGTCGGGCTTGACTGCCGCAGCGACGTTCGAGCTGAGCGTCCAGGGGGTGGTGGTCCACACGAGCAGGTGCTCGCCCTTGCGCTCGCGCAGCGGGAACTT
>CAZMVD010000002.1:0-24379 GCA_964569425.1 uncultured Phycisphaeraceae bacterium | reverse complement strand
GGAGGTGTGGGCCACCTCGCGATAGCCTTCGTTCATTTCCATCTGCGAGACGCCGGTGCCGCAGCGCGGGCACCAGGGCATGACGTCGCAGCCCTTGTAGATCAGGCCTTTCTCACAGCACTTCTTCAGGAACGCCCAGATGGCGTAGTTGTTCTCGTCGGACATGGTGTAGTAGGAGTGGTCCCAGTCCATCCACTGCCCAAGGCGCCGCGACTGCTCGGTCTGGATGGCCGCGAACTTGGCGGCGCGGGCCTTGCACTCCTCGACAAAGCGGCCGATGCCGAAGGTCTCGATGTCCTTCTTGCAGGTAAAACCGTGTTCTTTCTCGACCTCGACCTCGACCCAAAGCCCCTGGCAGTCGAAACCGTTCTGGTAGCGCAGCTCGCGGCCCAGCGAGGCGAAGTAGCGCTGGTACAAATCCTTGTAGGTTCGGCCCCATGCGTGGTGCACGCCCATGGGGTTGTTGGCGGTGATGGGCCCGTCGAGAAACGACCACTTGGGCTTGCCGCGGTTGAGGGCGCGGAGCTTTTCGAACGCGGCGGTGCGTTCCCAGTGGGCCAGCACCTCGCGCTCGAGGGCGGGAAAGTCGGTCTTGGGTTCTACCTTGTCGAAAGCCATGGCACTCCTTCAGCCGCGATCGGTTTCCGCGGAATCGTGCATTGTGGAATACTTCACAGGAATTGCCAAGCCGACCGACATGCGGCGCAGGCGCGACTCAACCCCCCAGCTATTTTCAGGCGTCGGAATCGGATGCCACATTTGCCGAATCATGCTGCGAAGGCGGGCCAGGCGCGGGATTCTCCACGTCCGCCGCTGTTTCCCCGCCGGCCAGCACCACGAGCAGTTCATTGGCCAACAGGATACGGTCGATGTTGGGAGGGCACTGCAAATGACCGTCGGGGCTTTGGATGCCGATGACTTGCGCGTTGTACAACTGGCGGAAGTTAACCTGGCGCAGCGTTTTTCCCACAACGTCGGGCGGCACCGGAATGCGTTGAACCGACGGCGCCGTGGGGGCCTCCACGCCGGCCACCAATTGTTGGAGCTGTTCGTCCTGCTCGATCAGGCTGAGCTGGCCATGCTCTGTTCGGATCTGCGCCCGCAGCGCCTTGAGCCGGGCGCTGACGACCTCCTGAATGGCGCGTCGTGGCAGCATGCCCAGCACCCGCCTTCCCCTGCCGGATACCACGGGCAACACTTCCAGGTCGCACGAGCGGAACACTTCCAAGGCTTCATAGAGGTTCTCTTCCTCGAAGACCATGGGCGGTCGCGTGGTCATCAGATCGGCGGCGATGATGAGGCGCGAAAAGGCCGGATCGGACGCAGCGTTGCCGGCTCGTTTGCGGATGTTGGCAATGGAAACCAGTCCCTCCAATCGTCCTTTTTCTGTGACGAGAAAGACGGGCCGGGATTCCAGCGGGGCCATTTGGATCATCTCGCCCAGCGAGGTGGCGGGAGTCACGGTGTACGGCCATTGCGGATCGGCGAGGTCCCGCGCTCGGATAGCTTCCAATATGTGCAGCAGCACATCGCCGGCGTGGGCCGGCGATTGCGACGCGGATCGTACCTGCGCCGTATTCAGTCCGGAACGCCGGCCAATGACATAGGCCGTGACACTGACGAGCATCAGCGGCACGATCAACCCATAGCCGCCGGTCATTTCGGTGACCATGACGATCGCCGCCAACGGAGTTCTCATGGCGGCAGAGAGCACGCCGGCCATCCCCGCGGCGATGAGGGCCATACGCAGGTTGTCGGTCAGTGTTCCCGGAAGCAGCGAATCGAGCATGGCGCCCAGAAACGCGCCGGCGGCGCCCCCTATGAACACCGAAGGGCCAAAGGTTCCTCCTGCGGCGCCGCTGCCCACCGTGAACGCGTTCGCCACGCACTTGCCGACCATGACGGCGCCAAATAGCGCGGCCAGGTAGGTTGGGGCGGGTGCGACGCCGTCGAGTACCGTCAGCGTACGATCCATCGCATGTTGAATAAAGTGGTATTGACCACCCAGCACTTGGGGGAATAAACATCCAATCCCTCCCACCACCAGACCTCCGAGCGCAGGACGCAGCCAGACGGGAACCTGAGTCATGGCGGACGATCGCCGTTCGACTCCGCGCATGGTGCGCTCGTAGAAGATGACCACCACGCCGCACAATACGCCCAAGGCGGCGTACACCAACAGCTCAGATGGTGCAGCGAAGTACAGCCCCTCCGCCCCTTGCAGGAGGCGATGACTTCCAGGAGCTACTGCCGTGAAAGTGGCGAAGCTGATGACGGACGCGATCAGCGCCGGGACGATACCTGCTGCTTCAAACTCGGGCTCCCAGTAGAGCACGCTGGTGGCGAACAGCGCCCCACCCAGCGGGCATTGAAAAATGGCGCCCACGCCTGCGGCGCAGCCCGCGACCAAAAGCTGCCGCGCCACGGCCGGGGAAACTCCAAAGAGACGCCCGATCGACGAACCAATGGCGGCGCCCAGCGCTACGATGGGCCCTTCCGGACCCGCAGCGCCGCCGCAGGAAATCACCCCTACCGACGATGCGGCAAACACGGCGGGTTTGCGCAAGGGCAACACGCCGCCGCGCTGGTGAAAGGCATTGATATAATCGTTGGTGCCATGCGTCCGGTAGTCGCGCGCCAACAGGTAGAGAATGATCCCGCTTGCCAATCCCCCGACAACAGGCAAGACAACGACGAGCCCATGAAAGGCGAATAAGCCCACGCCCGCGGTGTCGGCATAGCGGTTGATGAGCCGCTCGGAGCCGAATCGCAGCCCGTAATCCAGCGCCGCCGCCGCCGAGCCAGACAGTACCCCCGCCACGATGCTCAGCAGGAAAAGCCGTCCCCAGCGGCGGGTAGGCCGCGGTAGCCAAAGAACCAACAGGTGTAAGTATTTCATCCCTTAAACCGTCACGCCAAATCGGGTGTCGGCCGAGGGTAGCGACCTTCGCGGCGACAAACAACCCGTGGCCGGGAGACGACCGAAAGACTCGCCCGACTTGCCTGAACCCTGCGCCGGCGGTTACGGTATGCGCCCCGCGCCCGACGGAGCGGATTGGATCCTCTAGCGCGTACGTGTGTACCTGCATGAAGAACGCCCATCATGACGTCTGCATTATCGGCGCCGGACCTGCCGGAGCGACCGCGGCCATACTTCTGGCGCGCCAGAAACGCCGAGTTGCACTTCTTGACCGAGGTGACTTTCCTCGCAAGTCGGCGTTGGCCGGATGGTTGAACGCACGCGCCGCGCCGTTGCTGGAAGACCTCGGCGTCAAGACCAAGTCGTTGCTCAATCGCGCGTTCACGGACGTGACTTTTCACAATGCGGACTTTTCCAAGAGTGCGCGGCCCAACTTCAAGAAGGCCCCGGGCTACCTGATCGACCGAGCCCAACTCGACAACGCGCTGGTCAAGGCGGCCAGTAGCGCCGGGGTGGAAATCCTGGATGGGGTCGCGGTCACGCGCATTCGCCTGAAGGAATCGTCGATCCATGTCGAACGCGGGGCCGCCACACCGGTCGAGGGTCGACTGCTGATCCTGGCGGCCGGTCGTGGAACGACGTTGCTCGATCATGTCGGGTTGGGACGCGGCGCCGCCGGGGCGACCATCTGGTCCGCCCAGGTGGACCTCGACGTCCGGACGCCGACCGCCGGTTCTGAGCCGCATGTCAGTGTCGTGCTGGGTCTTGATCGCCGCGGCAGCTTTGCGCTGATGTGCGTCACGTCCGATTGTACGTCGGCCGCTATCAACTGGTATGGGGATCGGGAGGAAGCGGTGCCTGCGTTTGTCAACGTATGCCGGCTCGCCGCCGCCCGGGAACTCATCCCTGCCGCGCTGATTGAGCCGGCCGGCAGGGCCGAGCTGTTTCGGTGCCCCGCGTCCGCCGCGCTCGACATGGACACCCACGTAGGGAAGCACACGCTGCTCATCGGCGATGCGGGCGGGTTTATTGCCGCAGCGAGCAATGAAGGTGTGTATCCGGCGATGTGGTCCGCCCAGATCGGGGCCGAGGTCGTCCATGCGGCGCTGAAAAGCGTACATTCACAGGATGTGCTCAAGACCTTCGATTCGGAGTGGCGGATGAAAATGGCTGACTATCTCCGCTCGCCGAACACCGACCCGCAGTTTCTGGTGCCGCTGATCTTCTCGAACCAGCCGATGGCCGATCGGATGGGGGCTGCGTTCTTTTCCGGGGAGAATATTTAATGGGCCAAGCCGAAAACCGACACGCCGAAACGCCGAAGTATCAAGCACGGAGCGCCGGACGGCCCGCAATCGAAAACCCGGCCATCCTCAGATCCAACCGGCAGGCGTCACCACCCCGGTGCCGCTTTCCCTCGGGCCGGTCCGCACTTCAGAATCTCGGCTGTGCCGATTTCGGCGTTTCAGCGTTTGGGCGTTTCGGTGTATTGGTGTTTCGATCATGGCACTCTTAGGCGTCAATATCGATCATGTGGCGACGGTTCGGCAGGCCCGCGGCACCGATGAGCCCGATCCGGTGTGGGCCGCCGTGGAAGCGGAACTCGGCGGCGCCGACGGGATTACCTTCCACCTGCGCGAGGACCGCCGGCACATCCTGGATCGCGACGCGCGACTACTTCGGCAGACGGTGGCGGTGAAGCTCAACATGGAAATGGCCGTGGCCGACGACATCGTCGCCATCGCCGAGGAACTGCGACCCGATCAATGCACGCTCGTTCCGGAGCGCCGCGAGGAACGCACGACCGAGGGCGGGCTCGACGTCGCCCGATTGCGCCGGGCGCTGGCACCGGTTGTCGCGCGCCTCAGGGCGGCGGAGATCACGTTGAGCGCGTTCATTGAACCGGTTGACGATCAGCTTCGCGCTTCGCTGGACGCGGGGTTTGCCGCCGTGGAACTGTGGACCGGCGCATTTGCTCACGCCCGCGCTCCCGCTCAGCAAGCGGCCGCGCTACACGATCTTCGTCGGGCCATCGATGCGGGCCGCAGTCTCGGCCTCGATGTTCATGCCGGCCACGGGCTGACCTATCGCAACATCGCCGCGCTCGCAGCGGTGTCGGGCATTGGTGAATTCAACATTGGTCACTCTATTGTGTCCCGTGCGGTGTTCGTGGGGATGCGTCAGGCGGTGCGCGAAATGAAGGAGCTGCTTCGTGTCCACGCGCCATCAAGATGACCCACCGATCGCGCCGGTTTCGCGGGTTTCGACGGATTCGCCTGCGATGGCCGCCGTCCATGGACTTTTGAAGGGCTGCGCCGTGCTTGCGTTTGTGCTGTCTGCAAGTGCCGCGGTACAGGCGCAGAGCGATCCCGTCCCTTCCGATCACAATCAAGAGTCGCCGCAGGAAGCCGACGAGGAAGTGTCCCCTTCCGATGCCGCGTCCGCCGAGGATATCCTTCAGTCCTTGCTGAATCGCCGCCCGGCCCATGGGGTCATTCCCTCCGCGCGGATGCGCGCGCGCGGCGCCGTTCCACCGGAACGCCCGCTGTTTCCCGAGGGAACGCGTGTGGTGGATCAGGTCGGAAGCCTGAGCCACGACGGGGCATTGTGGCTGTTTGTTCCCGCAGAGCCGCACGCCGCCTCGTCCGTGAAACTGCTTCCCAATGCCGTTCTTGAAGCCATGGCGCGCTCGGCCTCCGGCACCGAGGGGCCAACGCACTTTGCCGTTTCCGGGGAACTGACCGTGTTCCAGGGAGAGAATTACCTGCTGCCGCGCCTGGCCGAACGCGCCCATCTGGTGCCGGCGGAGCCTCCGATGCCGGCGCCGACAACGGTTGCTGTGGATGCGCCCGCGCCGGACGTTCTGGATATTCTTCGTCGGCAGCGCCCCGAAAAGGAGATGCTGCCCCCTGCCCATTCCCAGGCGCCGCTCCCGCGTCTATCGACGGCGGTTCGGCCGGTGCAGCCCGACGGCATGCCGCTGGTCAGCCGTCCCGGGCGCGTCACCCAGGAGGGTTTGTGGTGGGTGTTTGTTTTTGAGTCCGACCGGCCAGACTCCCCGGAGCCGCCCCTGAAGCTGCTGCCCTGTCGTTCCCTTGAACTGATGATCCAGGCACATGCCCGCGGTACAGCCGGGTTGGTGTTCATCGTGTCGGGTGAGATCACAGCCTTTGACGGCGAGAATTACCTGCTGGTCCGCTCCGCACTTCGTGGCGTGGAAATGGGCAACATTCGCAAATGATGCTGTTTCGGACAGAGGAGTTATCGTGCGAATAGTCGTAGACGAAACCGGCGCCATCAAGGTCGCAAGAGTCGTCGCCGCAGCGGATGCGGCGGACACGGATCGCTTTTCCGAAGCGCTTCAGGAACTGGTGGTCGGCGCCGGCGAGGCGCTGGCGATCGATCTTTCGGGGTTGCGATTCATCAACTCTTCCGGATTGTCGGCGCTGGTGCAATTGGTGACCCATTCACGACTTTCCGGCGGACAGGTGGTGCTCGTCGCGCCCTCTCGCTTTGTACGCGAGGTGCTCAGCATCACACGTCTCGAACAGTGGTTTGAAATCTGCGATGACGTAAACGACGCCGCCCGCCGCCTCGGTCAGACCTGACCTGCGCGAATAACCCTTTGCGATGGTCGGGCATGCCCATGCGCCCTGCGTCAGACCTCACGTTTGTCCGGCCCGCTGATCAGGCCGTTGCGCATTCCGGCGATTTCTTCAAGCGTTGAGCCGATCAGCCAGGAAAAGTTGCCGCGCGGGAAATCCTGAGTCAGCGAACAGGACGGGTTGGCGAGAGCATCTGCCTCTTGATAGAAGAGCAGCTTATCGAAGACGAATGGCACCACCGGATGAAACCGGCGAAGAGAAGAAATTAGATAGGAGACCGCAGGAGAGAGTTTGTTGGCCGACCCGGATAGATCGCCTATGGGCGCTATGCTGCCTGTCCTTCTCTCTTCTTACTCCCCTCTCCTGCCCTCGATTTTGAGCGGCTCCGCCGCTCAGAATCGGGGCGACAGGATTTGAACCGGCGACCGCTGCGTCCCGAACGCAGCTCTCTAGCCAGGCGGAGCCACGCCCCGTGCGTGCCGAATCCGCCAAACAGGAACTTCGCCGGCGGAAACGAAACTGACGGTATCGCATACGCTATGGCATGCCGCGAGTCGGAAGCGGTCCCTTTTTTCTCCGCTGATAGGGAATCTGATTCTACGAGGGGCGGCGGCGCGGTCCCCGAGGCTGAGGAGCTTCGGGACACGCCGGAAACAGGGCGCGGTCCGTCGCAAAAAGCGGCCTCAATTACATCCTCTTTCGATCGTACACCGCGGACAGCGCTCAAGGATAAGCTGGATGTTCGCGGCATCCTCGGCGGCCGCGGGGGTACAGCGCAATGATACCGACACGCCGTTCGAAAGCATCTCGCTGTTGGCCAGAATAGGCTCTACGCTGGTCACGTTCGTATTGCGCAGGTTGAGATTCTGCAGATTCAACATTCGATCGACCACCTCGATACTGCCAACCTCCGTAAAGGCGAGATCGAGTTCAAATAGCGCGGTCAACCCTCGCAAAGGAGCGATGTCACCGATCGGATTGCCAGCCAGCCTCAAGGTGGTCATGCGCCGGGCTTCCTGGATAGGGGTCAGATCGACAATGTCCTGGTTGCTCAAGTCGAGGAAACGCAATTCGGTGCTCTGAGCCAGCGGCGAAATGTCCTGGAACCGGGTGTCGGTGCCGTGGTTGGACATGTCCAGATGACGCAGTGCTGGCTTGCCCGCCAGGGCGGCAATGCTGCCGATGTTGATCGTCCTGTTGGTAGACAGGTCCAGGTACTCGAGATTTGAAGCCGAGGTCAGAGCGCTGATATTGGTAATAGTGTGCGGGAAGAACTCGAGCCTGCGCAGATTGGTAAGCCCGCTCAAGGCGGAAATATCTTCGATGAATGATCTGCTGGCATCGATCTGCTCAAGCCGTGACATGCTTTGTACGCCATTGAGGTTACGCAACCTGGTGTCGCTGACCAGGAGCACCTCGATATTAGTCAGACGGGCCAGCGGGGTAAGGTCGTCAACCAGCGTCTTGGACACGTCGAGCACCTGCAAGTTGATCAGATTGCTGAGCAGTCCCAGATTCGATATCCCCTGGTTATTGAGCCTGAGGAATCGCAGCTTGGTCAGTTCACTGATCACCGCGAGGTCGCCGTCCATGAGTCTGCTGAAGTTGGCATCGAGAGATTCCAGGTTGATCGCGTATTGCAAACCTTCCAGCCGGTCGCCGGAAACATCCGTGCCGAAGTTGATGACCGAGGCAAGTGAGAGTGAGGTCAGCCGCTCCATGTCTCCGCAGGTAATCTGGTCCGCGGGGACATCCAGATTACTCGCGATCAAGTCTCTCAACTTGGCATAGGGAATGTTGACCAGGTCGCTGAGCGAGTTGCACAACGCCCCGCGAACGACCGCACTGGCAGACCCGACCGAGATGGCCCCGGCCGGTATAGTCCCGTCACCATCGTCTTGGAAGATCTCGACAGTGACGGTATCGAGCAGGCCCGGCTTGAGCAGGGTAACATTGACAATGTATTGCAGATTGTCTTCTGTGGTGTCGATGGCGTTGCCGCTCAGCCCGGAAAGGGCAAACAACGAGCCACGCTCACCAGTGGTGGTCCATCGATAGACAAACCGCTCGTCAGGCAGGCCGGCCACGCTGGCCGTGAACATGACGCCGGAATTGTTCAGGGAGACCACCCCATCGAGAGGACTAATTCGCACCCGGCGTTCAATGACGGTGGCGTCCCATGTGTTTGCACTGGTCGACTTCTGCAAGTCGTTGATCACCGCGCCGAGATCCAGGCCTCCCATGGCCACGTCGATGGCTGTGATCAGCCCCCCGATTCGGGCGGCCCGCGCCATGTTTCTCTCCAACTGCTGGATCTGAACTTTGCCGGCGTTATTGAGACCCCACATCTCCTCCAGCAACCGGATCGTCGACTGCCGGAACACCGGCTCACCAGAACCCAACTCTTTCACAATCTCAATCAGCGCGCGACGGAATTCAAGTTTGGTGGTCATGGGAACGGCAAGTCCGCGCGCCAGCAGGAATGGTTCCATCGTGCCACGATAACGCGCCAAGGCCGCAGCCTGCTGACCCGTGTTCCAGGAAGCACCAGCCCCCACCGCAGTGAACTCCAAGACCCGCAGCACGAAATCCAGCAGGAACGCCTCGGCCTGTAACGCACCAATCTGGGCATTCCATATCCCCTGCCAACTGGCAAACTGCGGATCGTCGAAAATCGCGGGGCGGGTCACAGCATCAAGCGTCGGGCCCAAAACGACGATCTTGTAGAGCGTTTGCGTTGCATCACCCTCGCGCGGGAGCGTGAACGAAGACGACCGCACCGGTGACCACGGGGCCACTGGATCTCCTGTGCCGCTTACCTGATTGGAAATATTCTGAGCGGCCTGGCTGAATGAGGAAATCAGGCCAAGACTGAAAGTGGTCGGCACCTCGATTGGCGGGCCGACTTCGCGCGGCGGCGCAATATCCGTTTGAACGCCGTCGGCATCTTTCGTGGCCACCAGATAGGGCTGAATTCGCGCCCGTCGTCGGAAACTGTTCTGGGCCAATAGCCCGGGACCATCCGGGTTCTGTAGGAGCAGAATCCCACCCTGAATGGTGTTGGCGTCGGGCGACACGAAAACCTGAAGATCCTGTGGGGCCGACTGCAGCCTTGGGCCCAGGATCTGTTTGGCTTCACGGAACGCCTTGGCAGTGGTGTCTCCGTGCGGCTCAAGACCGAAGAGCAGTTCCCGACCAGCAACAATCGCCGCATCGATTCCCGAATCGCCGTCGGTAATTGCGGCCGGGTTAGTCTTCATGGCAACTTCGATCGCGGCAGCAAGTGCCGTGCAAGCACGCGATTCTGTGATCTGATCCAGGATTTCCTGAATCCGTTGCGGCGGCAGATTCCACGCGCCTGACGCAAAAAAGAGCAGAGCGGTAGCGGTGGTTTTCGAGTTGATTTCCTGATTCTCCTTGCCCGGGGTCAGAAATCCCATCAGCCACACCTTGTCATCCGGCGCCACCAGTGGAACAAGGCTGGGGTAGTCAGAAATCAGTTGGGCGGTTGTTTGGCCATCCTCTCCCACGGCGGCGTCCGCCAAGTTCGTGGACACCACCAGTGCGGAGAGATCCTCTTGAACCTCGGCAGGCAACCGTACCCGCGCCTGAGCAGGCTGTGGATCCGTGAAATCAACAGGGGTGATTTCAGGATACCCGTCATCAGGATCGGCCGGCAACGGCACTGGCCCCGCAGGACACCCTGCGAGCAAGGAAGCAGTCATCAACCACAGCCCCAGCCACCGAAACTCGTACCGTGTCAGACTGGTCATTCCTTTCCCCCATCGCAAAGAAACAGCGGCGCAGATCGGCGTCGTCGTTAACCCGCCTAAGCCGCGATAATTGTTAGCTGGCAACTTGATCAAACGGTGACCCCGGCTTGGTCACGGTTGATGAGTCGAAAATAGCAGACGCCGGATGGCGTGTCCAGAACTATTTCCCAGTCTATCATGGCCTCAGCGGCACATTGAAATTCGACATGCCGGGATTCTAGGCGGTGCTTCACGGCGTTCGCAGCCCGTAACGTAGCCCCGCGTAAACACCAATAGCAATTTTGTTTCTGCAAGGAGCAGTGACATCTGAGCCCTGGCCGTTCTTGACCTCGGACCGACCGCGGGACCGGCGCTGTTTGCGGGCGGTGACCTTGTTGTGTCTCCCGCTAGCAATCGTCTCGTTGCATGCTGGCGGGGATGCCCCGCGCCCGACGATCTGAATGGCGACCGCGCGGTGGACATCGCAAACTTTGACATTATCGCGAGTTGCCTGCCAGGCGCTGAGACTTTCAATCCGGCTGACTGCGACGCGGCGGATTTCCAGTATTGACGGCGATACAGACTCTTTCCGCTTCGTCGAGTTCCCGTTGCTTTGCAGTGGAACCGGGTAGCTAGCCATCACTGCCGCGCCCCGATACGTTTATGGCTGCCGCCGGTCAATGACAACCCGTACCGGGGCCCGAATTCGGAAGCCGCCTATCAGGGCTGAGCGATTACTAGGCCTTCGTGTTCGTTGTTCAGAATCAAGAAGAAAGTCGCGCCATACCCCGCGATTGGGAAAGGACTTGTAACTAATCGGGGCGACAGGATTTGAACCTGCGACCTCTGCGTCCCGAACGCAGCGCTCTAGCCAGGCTGAGCCACGCCCCGTAGGTGCCGAGTCCGCCAAACAGAAACTCCGCCGACGGAAACGAAACTGACGGTATCGCGAATGCCAAAACATGCCGCGAGCCGTCAAACTAATCAGCGTATCCCATCGGCGGCTTCACGTCAAACCGAAGACCGGCGCGCGCGGGTTGGCCCCGCTGCCACCGCTCCGTTACGCTGCCCGAACCATATTAGCGGACGGCAGGAGCGGGCGATGGACCCATTGGCCGAAGTGAAGGCCTATCACGAGCGCACCAAGCACCACTTTCGACGGTTCGCGGCATCGGCCGGCTACCTCGACTGGGCCAACCAGCCCGACCCGTTTCGCCGCTTTGAAGGGTCGGTCCCGGTGGCGTTGCGGTTTGTGCCGACGGACAGCGGGCCGGCCTATGACGAGCTGTTCGCTCCCGGTGTAGTAGCGCCGGCTCCCCTTAACGCCGAATCCCTCTCGGCGTTTTTTCAATATTCGCTGGCGCTGTCAGCCTGGAAGGCGCTGCCCGGGACCCGGTGGGCGTTGCGGGTGAATCCTTCGAGCGGCAATCTGCATCCTATGGAAGGATATCTGCTCAGCGGGCCTGTGGACGGGCTGTTCGCGGAAGGCGGCGTTTTTCATTATGCGCCTCGCGAGCACGCGCTCGAACGCCGGTGCGCCTGGAATCAACAGGCCCATGCACGCCTCACGATTGCGGGAGGGCCGGATGTTTTCCTTCTGGCTTTGACCTCCATCCACTGGCGAGAAGCGTGGAAATACGGGGAGCGCGCTTATCGCTATTGTCAGCACGACGCCGGGCACGCGGTGGCGGCGCTGAGCCTGTCGGCCGCGACGCTGGGTTGGCACACTGCCCCCGTAGCATCGCTTAGTGATAATGAACTGTCACAACTGCTGGGATTGGATCGCGCGGAGGACTTCGCCGGGACGGAACGGGAACATCCCGACCTGATGATCGCTGTTTACACGAAGCCGGGCCGAATGATAAGTGGTATCAGCGATCCACCGATTTTCTTTGCCGACATCGCAATGCGACCGGCCACGGGGCGCTGGACCGGGCGAGCCAATCGCCTGAGCACCGAACACGTGGATTGGGAGTGGATCGACCGCGTGACGGAGGCGTGCGCGAAACCGCCGACCGAATCGGCACTGTCGCTGTCGGCAGCTACCCTCGAAGACGGTGCCGAGAGCGTCGCCCCGACGCGCAAAATGGCCGCGCGGCGAATTATCCATCAACGACGCAGCGCCGTGGCGCTCGACGGGAAAACGCGGCTTTCGAGCACTGTGTTCTTCCGGATGCTCGAGAGGACCATGCCGCGTTTCGATCAACCACCATGGAGTGCGTTGGGGCGGCCGGTGTGCGTTCACCTTGGGCTGTTTGTGCACCTGGTGGATGGTCTGCCGCCGGGGCTCTACCTGCTGGTGCGCGAGTCGGCGGCGCGCGAAAAGCTGCGCGCCGCGATGCACAAGACGTGGGACTGGGAACCACCTGAAGATTGCCGCGCGTCGCTGCCCTTGTTTCGCCTGACCGCGGCGGACTGCCGGCGCGCAGCTGGGCAAGTGAGCTGTGGTCAGGCCATCGCCGCGGAGGGCGCCTTCAGTTGCGGAATGATCGCCGAGTTCGACGAGCCGCTGGCACGATACGGTCCCTGGTTCTATCGCCGCCTGTTCTGGGAAACGGGCGTGATCGGTCAGGTTCTGTACCTGGAGGCAGAAGCAGCGGGATTGCGCGGCACAGGCATCGGCTGCTTCTTCGACGACCCGGTGCACGAGCTGTTCGGGCTGACGGGCACGTCGTTTCAGTCGTTGTATCACTTCACGGTGGGCGGGCCGGTGGAGGATCCGCGCCTGACTACCTTGCCGCCGTATGAGCCTCAGCCCTGACCGCCCGCCACAAAACCTGCCTGAGCGGCGTGGTTCGATCGGATGGCGCCGCGCAAATACATGACGGTTGGCCGACGTGATCGGATTCGGCAGGCGGCGCCGATGGGTCAGATTCCTGCGTAGATTTCGGCGCGTTCCATCGCCGCCACCAGGTCCGCGGCGTCGAAGGGCTTGGCAAGCACCTCGGCATAACCCGCGCGCCGCAGTGCCGCGCATTCGTCACTCTGTAGTTTCGTACCGACGCCGATCAACATCACCTCGCTGAGGACCGTCAGCGAGGTTACATCCTGCACCAGTCGTCCGGGGTTCAGATCGGTCATTCGCAAGTCTACCACCATTACCTGGGGCTGCGTGTCCTGGGCGATGGCGCCGGCTTGGAAGGCTGAACGGGCGTGGAGCACGCGAAAGCCGCCGGACTTCTCCAGAGTTGCGCTCAGCGACTTTGCGAAGTCCGCGTCGCTGTCGACGATGAGCACTCGGCGTTTGCTGGTGTCCAGACCGTCGAGAGGGATACCGTGGTCGCGCATGAAACGAAGAAGCTGCTCGACGGGAATGCGGCGATCGCGGCTGCCGGGGATGCGAAAGCCCCGCAACTCGCCGCTGTCAAACCACTTGGAAACCGTGCGCGGTGCCACGTTGCACAGCTTGGCTACCTCGCCGGTCGTCAGAACCTGTCGCCCGTGCAGCATGGTAGAGAACGCTCCATCGCGCGGGCCACTATCGTCGGACCTGTTCTTGGAGCCTGATCGAAAAAAAGTGGCGCGCGCTAGGATTGTCGGCACTTGGCGGGACGGACTGTGCCCGAGCGACCGCGGGTAGCGAGCGGACGATCGCACGGTAGCCGTAAGTCGAACGTCAACCGGCAGTGCGACGTTTTGTGAAAGTGCCCGATAACTGATACGCCTATAGCCCCTAGGATTCCGGGAGCACCACAACCTGCCCGGGGCGCAGCCGCGTGGGGTCGCCCTTGACCAGGTCGTGGTTGAGGGCCAGCAACTCCTTCCATCGTGCGGCGTTGCCCAGTTGATCGCGGGCGATGGCATAAAAGCTATCACCGGATTTGACTTCGTAGGTACGTTTGGCGACCGGGCGCGATCCGGTCATCGGGACCGCCGAGGTCACGGACGAATTTGTTCCCGGTGTAGGCGCGGGCGGAATCCGAATGACGCTTCCCACGCGGAGCATGGCAGGATCGTCGACTTGCGTGTTCGCCTCACGCAATAAGGTCACAA
The DNA here is from genome assembly GCA_964569425.1 of uncultured Phycisphaeraceae bacterium. Lineage (GTDB taxonomy): Bacteria > Planctomycetota > Phycisphaerae > UBA1845 > UBA1845 > JACQXM01. Next base: position 10,109 of record CAZMVD010000002.1, on the reverse strand, counting down.
ATCGCTCGCTGCCGTAATAGGCCTGCGCCAGTGACGCAAGAGTATCACCGGGTTGCACGCGGTGCGTTTCTACCGCAGTCGGTTGTGCGGCAACCACAGGCTTGGGGGTCGAGCCGGTGGTGTCCGGTGTGCGTCCAGTAAGCATCACGGGGCTGGAAGCGGGTTGCGGCACCGACGTCTGCTGCGAAGCGGACGAAGAGGTGGGCTGACTCGCCAGCGGCGATGTCGTGGGGGACGGGCTGCCACCCGAAGGGGGCGTCGAATCGGCGATCCGTGTTGCCGGGGCAGGCGGCGAGGTCCCTCCGAATGGCTCCGCTGCGCGCGGATCACCGGTCGCCGGCTGCGGGCGGCTGGTCGGACCCGGTAAGGCGGCATCGCGGGTCGGGCGACCGGCAACGCGCGTCGGTGTATCGCCGGCAGCGGGGGCGGCCGACCCCGAATCGCCAACCGAACGCACCGTTCCGACGTTGCTCGAAGGCGGAGGCGAAGCGCGATGGGAACCCGACGGTCGCGTGGATGGCTGGCTGTCGACCGTGCGCGAACCGGGTGCGGGCGTACGACGAGGTGTGGTTGCGGCTGGTTCTTTGGACGGGCCTCGCGCCGACTCACCGGCAGCATTGGTCAGCGGAATGGGCTTTTCGGGCTCGCTGCGGAAGAGCCACAGCCCCCCCACCACCAGAACAATGATCATCGACAGGACTGTCCCGTACCTCACATCACGGCGCATGGCAGACTCCCTTCCAACGTGTTCTCGGCAACGGTTAAGTTTTGGCGACGGCCCGTTTGTGACCGCGCTCGAGCAGTCCAACTATGGACGATTCAACCCCGGTTGACCGACCGATGGTCAACAGCGGCAGCGGAGCGGTTGACCCGCGCCGCCTTGCCTTCCCGGCAGGCTTCCGCGCCATCGGCATGCCCGTCAGTCGGCCATTCGTCTACGGTGGCGAGTGTACGCCGCGCCGCCGCCTCTGGTCAAGCCGAATTGTTGCTGCGGTGCGGCCCCAAAACGCGCATGCGGGCTCGACCGCCTTGTTGCGCCGCGATCTGGATCATCCACGGCCCGCAGCGCGGACAAAATCTCGTGCCCTGGCCGAGTCAACGGCATTTTCCGTGCGGGAGTCGACCTTAATGCCTGTACCGACGATCACGCCGTCGGCCAGGGTCAGCAGCGACGAAATCGACTCAGCGGTGGCGCCACTGCCGATGAACAGCCGTCGGTCGGGGACAGCCTCGCGGACGCGGCGCAGGTCCTGGGGATCCACCGGCGAACCGGTGGCCGGACCCGTCACGATAAGCCCGTCGGCGAGGCCGCGATACGCAGCGTCGCGCGCCGCGGCTGTGATATCCGCCGGGCTCAACGGGGCGGCGTGCTTCACGTTGACATCGGCAAAGATGGCGATACGTCGGGCGAGGAGTTTACGGTAGCGCAACGTGCCGGCGGCGCGGCCCTCGATGATGCCTTGATCCGTGGCGTAGACTCCAGAGTGTACGTTGACGCGGATGAAAACGCCTCCGACGGCGGCGGCAATGCCCAGGGCGGCGCGGGCGTCGTTGCGCAGGGCGTTGATGCCCATGCGCAGCCCGGTCTCCCGTCGGATGCGCTCGCCTGCGACGGCCATGCTCGCGATGCTCGCCGGGGCGATGCGCTGCGCCGTAAAGGGGGCATCGCCGTAGTTCTCGATGATTGCGGCGTCAAAGCCGGCAGCTTTGAGTGTGCGCGCGTCCGCCAGGGCGCGGTCGATAATTTCCTCCATGGAATACTGGTGGGCGGGGCTGCCGGGCAGGGCCCCCAGATGGATGACGCCGATCAGAGCGGGGGATGGCAGGTCAATCATGGTTCGCCGCGGCCGTGCTAAGTGCCTTCGTACCGTCCATTGCACTCTTGTTAGCCGGACTATAGCCCATGTTTGACGCTTCCGAAATATGGACTCGCCGCGATGGCGGCGAATCGCAGAGAATCGGTAACCGCAACGAGTCTCAGGCGTCGAGCGGCGGGACCGAAGCACGCACGTTCGTAACCGGCCGTGTCAGGAGCGCAGGGAATCGCTTACACTTCGGGGATGCGATTAACCTCGCGGGCGGGATGGGTGCTGGCGCTGGCCGGGCTGGCAGTGCAGGGCGGGGCAGTGGGCTACGCGCTGTGGCGCACGGGGACTGCAGCCGGCTATGTGTTTCGCTCGCCGGATGCCCTCGAGTATTACCGGATTGCGAGAAATCTGGCTGAGAAGGGACTGTTCAGCCAGAACGAAGGACCGCCATTCGCGCCGGACACGTGGCGGACGCCGGGGTATCCACTCTTCCTGGCGTCGGTGATGGTCTTTTTTGGGGATGCGCCGGTTGTGCTGGTGGCGGCACAGGCCGTCCTTTCCATCATTAACGTGCTGCTGCTCTTCCATGCAACGCGCGGTTTTCTAGGCGATGGACGGGCACTGACTGCGGGTTTGCTGTTTTTGTTCGAACCCTACCGGGCGTTTTATTCGCTGTGGCTGCTTTCAACAACGCTGCTGGTGACGGTGCTGTTGCTCACATGGCTTACCTGGCGCGAGGGCATCGCCACGCGGTCCGGCGGATGGCTGGCGATGGCCGGGCTGCTCACCGGTTTCGCGGTGCTGATTTGGCCGGGATGCATGTTGGTTCCGCCGCTTCTGCTGTGCGGACTACTGGGGTACGGCGCGGTACGGGGGCGGCGCCGGTGGGAGGGCGGACCACGTGCCTGGACGTGGCGCGGCGGGTTGCTGTTCGCTCTCGCTAATTTGCTGGTCATCGGCCCGTGGGTTGCGCGGAATCACCGCGTGGCCGGGGAATGGGCGTTGTCAGATCAAAGCGGCGTGGTGTTGGCCTATTTCAAGGCGGCAGAGGTTGTGCTGTGGCGGCAGGGGCGCGCCGCGGACCGCTACATGGAGTTATCGACCGACGCAGCGTATACGAAGGATGCGCACACGGTGTGGGAAATGATCGACCGGGAGCTACGCGCACGGCTGGCCGACTTGCCCGCGGAACAGCGGGCAGGCGTAGGGTGGGCGCAGCTTGCCCAGGGGAACGCAGCCGGGGTGGATTCGTTTCGCCTATCGAACGAGCTGCGGAGAATTGCGTGGGGGCACCTCCAGGCCGACCCGGTGGCTGCGATTCTGTGCGGCGCCGTGCGCGTGGCAGAAAACCTGACGTTTCCCTTAAGCCTGGCCATAGCCCCGCCGGCAGGCGTGCCAGTGCAGCGCATGCGCTCCGCGGCCCTGGGGGGAGTGTACCTGGTATTGTGTGCCGCGGTCGCAATTCGACTCGTATACGGCGGTTGGACGTTTGACGGGTGGTACTTCCCGTTGGCTCTTCTGGTGGCGCTGGCGCTGGCGGTGACGCCGCAGATCGATCCGCGCTTTCGCGTGCCCATGGTTCCGCTGCTGCTCGTGCTGGCATTGATGCCGCGCGCGACACGTGGGCAGTAAACGGCACTCCGGGGCGCGCATGCCGTTGACGAATGCCCGTTTCGCCCTGTGCCTAATTCTCGTCGCCCGGCGAATCGAGGGAATCGTCGACCGACTCTTCGTCTTCACCCGGCATGTACTCCGGCGGAAGCAGCCACAGGTGCACCAGATAGGAAAAAATCACCGAACTGATGGCCGAGCCGACGGTGTCGGTGGTGGTTCGCTCGTAGAGTTCAAACCGGGCGAGAATAAACCACGTGAGAACGACCAGCGAAACGACGACCGCAAAGACCTTCCAGAATATCGAGCCGACAAAGGGGAGCTTGTTCATGATCCTTCGGTTTCCTGTCAGCGGCGCGGCGCGGATCGAACTTCCTCACGATGAGGGCGCCGCCCACCCTGGCCGATTCTAACGAATGGGGCGGGCGGCGCACAGCGGCCGGGGATTCCCGATCACCGATGATAGCGAGACGCCACCCAGCCCTCTTGATTTCCGTTTGAATGGGGCCGGGAACGCGACACCCTCCGACCGTAGCGATCCGCCCGGTGGACGCCGTCAGTGGGGGCGATGGCGGACGATTTCCCCGGTGCACATGTACACCACGTCTTCGGCAATGTTCGTGGCGTGATCGGCGATGCGTTCGAGATTCTTGGCGATGGAAAGCACGTCCAACAGCGAGGCCATGGCGTCGGGATTGCGCGAGCCCTCGCTGACCACGCTGCGAACGAGCTGGCCGTAGAGGGCGTCGACGACCTCTTCCTCGGAAAATACGCGCGCGGCGCCGCCGGGATCCTGGGCACCATAGGCCTGGATCGCGGCGCGGAGCATTCGCTTGACGATCGGCCCCATCTGGCGGATCAGCTCGCATTGCGCGGGCAGCGAGTCGGCGTTGAGGTGGCGGGCGCGCTCCGCGATGTTGACCGCGCAGTCGGCCACGCGCTCCAGGTCGTTGTTGGTCTTGAGTACGGTGCACAACAGACGCAGGTCGATGCCCACGGGCTGGTACAGCGCGAGCAGGCGAATCACTTCCGCCTCGACAGCCACCTCTTCGGAATCGACTTCATTGTCGCGCGCCACGACGCGGGTGGCGAGCGAATCGTCGGAATGGAACACCGCGTCGATGGCTTCGTCGAGTACGTCTTCCACCAGGCTGGCCATGCGCAGCGAGCGACGTCGCAATTCGTCCAACAAGTCCATGAAATGCGCGGTCATGTGCGGCTATCCAAAGCGCCCGGTGATGTAGTCCTGCGTCTGCTGGCGCCGGGGGGTGGTAAACATCTGGGTGGTGGATCCGACCTCGATCAGTTCGCCCAGGTACATGAAAGCCGTACGGTCCGACACACGCGCCGCCTGCTGCATGTTGTGCGTCACGAGTACCACGGTGTATTGGGTCTTGATTTGGTCGATCAGGTCCTCGATGCGGGCCGTGGCGATGGGGTCCAGCGCGGAGCAGGGTTCGTCCATCAGCAGAACGTCGGGATGCAGGGCGATGGCCCGCGCAATGCACAGCCGCTGCTGCTGGCCACCCGAAAGGGCATACGCGCCTTGATGCAGCTTGTCCTTGACCTCCTCCCACAGGGCGGCTTTGCGCAGGGATTCTTCCACCAATTCATCGAGGTCTCCCTGGTAGCCGTTGATCCGCGCGCCCCACGCGACGTTTTTGTAGATGGACTTCGGGAAGGGGTTGGGCTTTTGAAAGACCATGCCGATGCGCTGCCGTAACTCCACGGCGTCGCAGTCCGGGGCATAGATATCCTGGTCGCCATAGTAGAGCCGACCTTCGACGGTGGCCTGGGGAACGAAGTCGTTCATCCGGTTCATGGCGCGCAGGAACGTGCTCTTGCCGCAACCCGACGGGCCGATGATGGCCGTCACCTTGTGCCGCGGAACCTCGAGCGTCACTTCGCGAACCGCCTGAAACGTGCCGTAGCGAATCGTCAGCCGTTCGGCGCGGATGACGATTTCCTCGGAAGGCGGCTGTGCCGGGTTGGGCGTGGCGCGCAGCACCACCGGCACCGGCGTAACGGGCGCCGCGCCGCTGGACATCGTCCGCTGGGTATCCATCACCGTCACCATGCCTTCCTCCTCTGGTGCCACGCCCTCACACCGATGGCTACGGCGTTCATGGGCAGCAGGATGGCGAGGAGCACCAGAATACCCGCTGCGGCCAGATGATGAAACTCCTTCTGGGGCGCATCGGCCCACGCGTAAATCTGAATGGGTAGCGCGGTAAATACGTCGAACAGGCTCTCCGGCGGGTGCTTCACGTACGTAAGGGCGCCGAGCATGAGCAAGGGTGCGGCTTCCCCAATGGCACGGGAGAGGGCGAGAATCACCCCCGTGAGCATGCCCGGCAGCGCCGCGGGAAGGACGTGGGCGCGAATGGTCTGCCATCGGGTTGCCCCGAGTGCGTAGGCCGCCTGGCGAAAGGACGGAGGCACCGCGAGCAGCGCCTCGCGGCTGGCAATGATAATCACCGGCAGCACCAGCAGACTCAGGATCAGCCCACCGGAAAGCACGCTGCGGTCGAAGTTCATCCATCGGACGAAGACGGCCAGGCCCAAGATGCCATACACCACCGAAGGAACACCCGCGAGGTTGGCTATGTTCACATGAAAAAACCGCGTCAGGCGGTTGTCCGGGGCATATTCTTGAAGATAGACCGCCGCCGCGACGCCGACCGGGATGGAGAACGCGGCGGTAAGCACGATCAGCCAGATCGTTCCCCAAAGGGCACTATTCACCCCGGCCTTCGCAGGATTGAGCACCGACGGCGGATTCTGAATGAACCCCAGGTTGAGCCAGCCGGCGCCTTGCCACAGTGCCTGACCGAGAAGCACGGCCAGAAAAACCATGGCCACCCCCCCGGAACACCCGCAAACGATGGCAAACACACGCCCCATTCGGCGGCGCTGAGCGAGACGAGGTTGGAAGTTTCCGGCCGCAGGCTTCACTCGTACACCTCGCGCAGCCGGCGCATGATGCGGTGCGCCAGCAGGTTGACCGCCAGCGTAATCAGGAACAGCGTCAACCCCACAGCGAAGATCGTCTGGTACTCGATTGAACCCGCCGGCGTGTCGCCAAGGCTGACCTGAACGATGTAGCCGGTGAGCGTCTGAATGCTCTCCAGCGGATTTAGTGTCAACTTGGGCGTCATGCCCGCGGCCAGAGCGACGGCCATGGTCTCTCCGATCGCCCGGCCCAATCCCAACAGCACCGCAGCCACCACGCCGGACATCGCCGCCGGCAGGACCACGCGGAGGGAAACCTCCATGCGCGTGGCGGACATGGCATAGGCCGCCTCGCGAAGTGTTTGCGGTACGGCGCGAAATGCGTCATCACAAAGAGAGGCAATGGTCGGGATGATCATCACCCCCACCACGATGGCTGCGCTGGCGCCATTGAACAACTCGGTTTGCGGCGCAAAAAACCGCAGCACATGGGGTGTGATAAACGTCAGCGCAAAGTAGCCGTAGACCACCGTGGGAATACCGGCCAACACCTCCAGAATCGGTTTGACCACCGCGCGTGCCCGGGGGCTGGCGTGCTCGCTGAGGTAAATGGCGCAAGCAAGCCCGATGGGAACGGCCACGACCAGAGCGCCCCCCGCAACCAGCATGGTCCCGCAGAGTAGCGGAAGGATTCCGAAGTTTTGCGGCGCCAATAGCGGCGCCCAGCGGGTTCCCGTGAAGAATTCGAGGGGCGACACATGGCGGAAGAACAAAAAGGACTCGCCGACGAGAACGACCACGATGCCCAGCGTGGTGGCGATGGACAAGCTGGCGCAGGCGAAAACAACCACGTGAATGGCTCGTTCCCGCCACCGTTGCCAGCGTCGCTGAACCATTGATTCTCCTGCAACACTGCGCGACGCCCCGGCCACCCGGGTCCACGGCCGATCGCCCCGGACTTCAATCGTCTGGTAACCGGAGTCGCGCACGCCAAGGGCAGCGCCGAGCAGGCCAACGCCCTCGGCACGAAACGAGTGCGGTCCTCCCCCGAACCGGGCCGACGCCCTACCTTAGCGGTGCTTGCGGTATAGCTGCAAGAGGTCCGCGTCTGCCGATTCGGAAGCCATCACCGAGCCGGTCAGGCCCTTTTGCAGTCTTTCACGAGCCAACTCGTAGAGTTCCGGAGGGAGCGCGACGTAGTTCACGCGGGGATGCTCCACGATGGTCTTGGCATTATCGAGCATGTACGCCAGAAACGCCCGGACTTCGGGTCGCTGATACGATTCTTTGTTCACATAGAGAAACATGGGCCGCGAAAGCGGGACATACGAACCGCCACGAATCGTATCGAGTGTCGGCATGACCGGTTTGCCGCTGCCCGGGTCGATCCCCAGAATCTTGAGTTTGTCGTGGTTGGCTTCGTAATAGGAGTAGCCGAAGTAGCCCAGCGATCCTTTGTCCGCGGCGATCCCCTGCACCAGGGTGTTGTCGTTTTCACTGGCGGCATAATCGCTCCGCGAGGCCTTGGCCTTGCCCACGATCACCTCAGTGAAATAGTCAAACGTGCCGCTGTCGTTACCGGGACCATAGAGCTTCATTGGAAGATCGGGGAAGCCGGGGCGCACGTCCTTCCAGTTGTTGATCACGCTGCCCGGCTCCCAGATTCTTTTGAGTTCGTCGACCGTCAGGTGATCGCAGAAAGCATTGGACGGGTGAACCATGACGGCCAGCCCGTCGATTCCGATGGGCAGTTCCACGTACTCGATGCCCAGTTTCTGGGCGAGCTTCATTTCCACCTCGCTGATGGGCCGCGAGGCATCGCTGATGTCCGTGCGAAGCTCCGGCTTGCTGTCCAGAAACTTCTTGAAGCCGCCGCCGGTGCCCGAAATGCCCACGGTCACGCGCACGCCGCTGTGCTCTTCGCCGAACAATTCGGCGGCGGCCATGGTGATCGGCGCCACCGTGCTGGAGCCGTCCACGCGAACCCGGCCGGACAACTGCGCTGCCGCCGGGCCGGCCAAGGTGCACACCAACATCCCCGCGACCAGCAGCGGCCGCACGGCACTACGTCCTGCCCGCTCGACACTCAACGAAAACGCATGCTTCATGGTTCCTTCTCCTTTTGTCAGGTGGTTTTCTGGCTCCCCAGTGATTGTTCTGGTCAAGCAGCTCCGATCAATTTCCATTATTCCAGTTCCCAGGCGTTGTTCACCAGCAAATCAATGTAGTACGTCGAAATCTGTACCGCGGTGTCTCGAAATCCTTCGGCCACCAGCTCCGCGATATCCATGTTCGCACAGCCCGCCACTTGAAACACCCATCCGCCTGCTACCAACCCCAGCACTCGAGGCCATCGTCTACGCATGTCTGACTCCTTCTGAAGTTTGTGTGCCTGTCGGCTCCGGCGATTCCGTTCTCTCGGCGCTCGTCGGAGCCGCGCCGTTAGAACGCAATCTGCACCCGGGTCTGGAAAATGTTGACTTCGCCGCCATTCGACGGATCAGCATACACATAATTCCACATGACCCGAATGTTCGGATTCAGGTACCAGTTCAGACCCAGTGTGTAATCCGTCAACCGGTTGCCGCGCACACCGTCGTCGTTCAGGTCCAGGTAGGACACGCGGGCCGCCAGTTCCCAGGCTCCCCAGCCGCCCTGGCCCACATTGGCCAGCGGCCGCACACGATCAAAAACGCCCTCCGACATCTTGTATGGACGATGCTCGCCGGTCAGAAAATAACTTGCCTGAATGTAGGCGCCGAACAAAGTCGGATCGCCGATCCACGGCGATTCGCCGTCGATGAACGTCTTGATCAACTCACCCTGCAACGAAAACGGCCCGTGCACCCACGCCGCTTCCAACCCCAGCAGGTTGGACGAGTCGGCGACAAACGTGCCGGTGTCCACAATGCGCGGGGCGAGCCCGGCTTCCGGGCGGGCACGAAACCGAACCGGATCATCGTACTCGCGATGTGAATACGCCACGCCGAGATGAACCAGTTTTTTTCCGTCCTCCCGGTACCAGGGCAGGGCGGTCACTCGTCCCGTCACGCTGTAGCTGATCTCGGCGATGCTGTCGCCATAATCGTTGCTGTGGCGAAAGATACCGATGGCGCCGGTCATGCGATCGTTTAGGAACGAGTCGTACATCATGACGCCGCCCTGCCGTGCCGGCGCAAAGGTGTCGGCCAGGCTCCGCTCCATAAACGTAATGTAGTTGCTGCTGGTGAGCTGCTCCAGACTGAACGGTTCCTTGAATTGGCCGATGCGCAGGTTGCGGACGAACGGCACCTTGCGAAAGCCGATGTATACGTCACGGAAGTCGGCGTCGCCCTCGGCGAAGTCGTATTGGGCTTTGAATTCCATGTTCTGGTAGATGTCGCCTTCAATGGAAAGCCGCGCACGCCGGAACTCCGTCCCGTCCTCAAAATCGCCAAAACGACGCTCGAGCGACCCGTCCTCCGCAAAGAACGCAGCGTCGTAGTGGATGCGTCCGCCGATTTTCAGCTTGAACGCCCCATCGTTGGAATCCAGACGCAAGCCGTCTTTCCAATAGGGGCGAAGCGTGGTGCCCTCATTGATCCATTTGCGGATCTTGGCCCACTCCTCCTCATTCGCACCAGGCGCCGCCGCCTGCATCTGCTGCACGCTTTCTTCGAGCTTCTCGACTCGCTCCTCCGTGGCACGCTCGGGCTGCGCGCTTTCCAGTTGATTCAAGCGCGTTTCCAGTTGCTCCAC
>CAZMVD010000001.1:64495-110459 GCA_964569425.1 uncultured Phycisphaeraceae bacterium | reverse complement strand
ATTCCCAAGATACCCGGTCAGCGGTGGTCTTGTCATTCGTGCGGGGAATGCTGCCGCACGCTGGTGGGGCACTTGTTTCCCGAGGAAGTAAAGAGAATCGATGGGCAGGGCTGGGGCGATTCGCTGGGGGCCGCGCCCTATGTGCGCGTGGGGGGGGGGATGGTGCTCAACAAGCACGCCGACGGCGCCTGCGTGTTTCTTGACGGGGAGAACCGGTGTCGAATTCACGCGAAGTTCGGCGAGGCGGCCAAGCCGTTGGCGTGCCGGATTTTTCCGTTTTCGGTGCGGCCGGTGCAAGGCGGGTGGCGGGCTTCGTTTCGATTCGATTGCCCGAGCGCGGCGGCATCGAGGGGGGCGGCGCTGACCCAGCATGAGGCGTGGGTATCGGAACTTGCGGCGCGGTTGGAGCATCAGTCGCCGGTCGACGCGGAGGCGGCGGCGTTGCAGCGGGGCGTTTGGGGGACGGCCGAGGAGGTCGAGCTGGTGCTCGATCGGGTGGGGCGGTGGATTCAGGGTGCGAAATACCCGGTGGCTGTGCGGCTGCGGGGGTTGGCGCGACTGACGGCGACGTTGGCCGAAGCGAAGTTAGGAAACGTCCGCGGCGGGCGGTTGGGGGAGCTGGTGGACATGCTATTGACGGCGCTGCCGCAGGAGGCGGAGGCACCGGCGGCGCCGGCCACGCGGCGGCAACGGGGGCTGTTGCGGCAGCTTGCCTTTGCGCATGCGGAGTTTGCCACGCTCGGGCACATTCGTTCGGGGGTGATGGGTCGCATGAAGAAGCGCTGGCAGCAGTTTCGCGCGGCGCGTGTGTTTCGGCGGGGGGAGGGTGTGGTGCCGTCGTTGCCGGGGTTGGCGCGGTCTGTGCGATTCGAGCAGGTGGAGGAAATGATGCCGGCGACTGTCGAACGGGCGGCGATCGACGAATTGACGGCACGTTACGTGCTGGCGCGGCTGGCGGGCCGGGCGGTGTGTGGAGCGGGGTATTATCATTGGACGCTTACCGGCGGGCTGACGGCGTTGGGGCTATCGGTGGCGGCGGCCGGCTGGCTCGCACGGCTGCACGCGGCGCACTCGGGGCGGGACGAATTGCAGTTTGCGGACGCGGCGTATGCGATCGGGGCGGTGGATCGGGCGGCGACGCGACTGCCGTCGCTGGGGACGGCGGCGGAGCGCGCGCGGGCGGTGTACCTGAGCGCGGACGACGGGGTGGCGCGGCTGTTGCACGACTATGCGTTGACGAGTGCCAATGAGGGGACACTACATTGATGAAAACGTCGCTGACGGCGCATCAGCTTGCGCGACACATTGAGCACACGCTGCTGGCGCCGGAGGCGACGCCGGCGCAGATCGATGGTCTTTGTGATGAAGCCATCTGCCATGGCTTTCTTGCGGTTTGCGTGAATCCGGTCCATGTGCGGCGCGCCGCGGCGCGGCTGGCGATGCGTCGAACTGATTCGGGGGAGGAGGCCGGGCCGTTTGTGGTCAGCGTGGCGGGCTTTCCACTGGGAGCGAGCCGGACGGAGACCAAGGCGGATGAAGCGCGGCGGGCGATGGATGACGGCGCCGTGGAGATCGACATGGTGGCGGCGCTGGGTGCGCTGGTGGCGGGTGACGGGGCGGCGGTGCGACGAGACATCGAGGCGCTGGCGGCGGTGGTGCATCGTGCCGATCCGCCGGGCCGGCTGAAGGTCATACTGGAAACGGCGGCGCTGACCCGGGCGCAGGTGATTCTGGGGTGCCGGTGCTGTGCGGAGGGGGAGGCGGATTTCGTGAAGACCTCTACCGGACTGCACCGTGCCGGCGGAGCCACGGTGGAGCAGGTGGCGTTGCTGCATCGCCACGTGGCGCCGATCGGGGTGAAGGCGGCGGGGGGGATCCGCAGCGGGGCGACGGCGCTGGCGATGATCGAGGCGGGTGCGGAGCGGATCGGCACGTCGTCGGGGGTGGCGATCCTGGCGGAGTTGAGGGGCGGAATTTCTTGACGGGGGCTGTGCGCTTGGGTTACGATTCCGGTGAGTTCTGATCTCGGGAGCACGTCCAATGGATGAGATTACGAGTAAATGTTCCAAGTGCGGGGCGAGCGTTTACAAGCAGCACATTGATTCGGGCATTGCCCGTTATGAGGACGGGCAGCTCATGTGCGCCCACTGCGTGTCGGAGTATGAGAAGGCGCACGACGGCGTGGCGAGCGCCGATGATTCGTTTGCGCCCATTGCCTTTGATGACGATGACGACCATCCGCGCAAGCAGATGAGCGCCAGCCGCATTCACGGCGCGACGGTTTCCACGCTGGGGACGGCGGGAACATGGAACGAGGGGAAGTTCAAGCGCCCCCTGCACCTGGGGCCGGAAGGCGCTACGCGCTGCCGGACGTTCCATTGCAAGTTGAGCGAGGCGGCGATCGAGTTCATGCAGAACCAGATCAATGACTGGCTGGATCGGGATGACGGGATCATCATCAAGTTCGCGACATCCACGATCGGTCCGTTTGAGGGTAAGCACACCGAGCAGAATCTGATTCTCACGTTGTTTTATTAGGGTGAGGTGACGCCGCGGACGGATGTTGATTCAGGCTCGGCCATGGGTGAGGAACGAGCTTGTCCGGCCGTTCGGTTCGGGGGTAGGCGAGGCTCCTCTTTCATTCGAATCGGCGGGCCGCATCCTGTTTCGGTTTGGTGTCACCACGCCGTAGCTTGCGGGCGCGGTGCGCTGCGCTGGATTTGTTGACAGGTCTCTTGGTGAACCCGTATAACTTGCCGACCGCATGTTCCGGATTCCGAAAGGGTTCGGGGCGACAGTGCGGCACGGGGGTCGTGGCTGCCGCTTTCTTGAGGTGCGCGACGCGCCCGGGGTGTTCATTGTTCTCGCCGTACTAGCTTCGGAGTCACCCTGTGATGAATCAGACGCCTTCGCCTCGCCAAGTTGGCCGGACGATCGTTTGCACGTTGGCGGCCGCGCTGGCGGCCATTTCCCTGGCGGGCTGTCCGGGTGTGCAACCCGGCGATAACACCAACGGCAACACCAATGGGGGCACCCAGGTAACGGGCTCGATTATTACGTTGAATACGAACCGGCAGGTTTCGGAATTGGAGCCGTTTCTGTCCATTCTTTACAGCGTTTCCAACGTGCCGTCGGGGACCCAGATTCGTGCGTTTTTCGTGGCGGTGACGGGAAGCAGCCCGAGCGACTACCAGGAAGTGGGCGATCGGGTGACGATTTCGTCCAATGTGCCGTCGGGAACCAATCGGGCGTTTAACTTTGTGCCTTCGGCAGCGGGTCCGGGCCGGTTTCGCGTGGGGTTATCGTTTTCGGGAGGTTCGGCGACGGCGATCGCGGACATTCTGAGCAATGGTGTCGTGGAAGTGCAGGGTCGGCCGAATCCCGTGTTTATTCAGCCGTCCGCAGCCGTGACGCGGGTGGGGCAGGGTCAGGAAGTTCTGATTTCGTTTGACGCGGGCGATCCTGAAGGGGTGGTGCAGTGGCGGCTATTTCTGCTGGGAATCAATGATGCGATCAACCTGCCGCCGGACCAACTGGGCACGCAGATTTCGATCGGTTCGGGCAATGCGGGGTCGGCCACGTTGACTACGGCCGATCTGGCGCCGGGAGATTATCGCCTGGGCCTGTCGGCTACGGACAGCGGCGCGTCCATCGCGGCCACGGTGGCGCGGGGCGACACGGGGTTGATTGTGACCAATTTCAACGGTCCGGTGATTCAGGTTCTGGACAGTGCGACGACCATGCCGCCGACGGCCTTGTTTACGTCACCGGGGTCGGCGAACGTGGGACTGTTTCTCGACGAGTCTTTTACGTTGCGATTCAACGTAACGATCCGTGAGCCCGGTGCTGCGGGCTCGGTGGACCTTTTTTATGATGCGGACCGCTCGGCGGCGAACGGGTTCACGTTGATTCCGGGGGCGACGGCCTTGCCGGCGTCGACCACATCGTTTCCCTTTCCCACGAACCTGCCGCAGGGCACGTACAACGTGGGGCTGGCGGTGCGGGATGGGATCAACCCGACGGTATTCGTGTACGCCCTGGGCACGGTGACGGTGGTGCGCACGCCGTCGCTGACGGTCATATCGCCAAACTCGCCGCTGCCGATTCCGCCGTCGGTGCCGGATGAGCCGCCGAATACGGTGCAGGTGACGTGGAGCACCAATGTGCCGCCGACGGCGGGCTCGGTGGACGTGTTTGCCCGGGCGGTGGCGGCCAACGGCCAGAGCAGCGGACCGGAGATTCCACTGCTGGCGCCGACGTCCACGACGACGACGTCGACGACATTCAGCAGCGAGCGATCGGGGCTGTTTCGGATTTTTGTGCGGATCAGCTTCGTGAGCCCCGCCGTGAACACGCTGATCGCGAGCGCGCCGCAGCCGGTGCGTGTTTCGTCGATTCCGCGGATTCTGTGGCTTGGTTCGCTGGCGACCTCCGCGCCGTCGTTCGAAGGAGCGATTTTCCAAGGGGTGAATTTTGAGGACAACGTGGGAACGTCATTTGCGGCGGCGGGCGACCTGGACGACGACAACCTGGGCGACTTCGTCATCGGAGCGCGCTATGGTAAGCCGTTCTTCGTTAATCCTACGGGTGTCGGCCCGGGGGAAGCGTATCTGATTTATGGGGCGTCCGGGATCAGCAAGCTGAAGGGACTGTTCAACCTGAATTCGGTGGGCACCGCGGGTCTGCGAGGGATTACGTTGACGGGCATTCCCACGATATCGAACAGCAATCAGACGGACGGCCTGAGTGCGATCACAAGCATTCCAGACCTGGATGATGATGGGTTGCCCGAGCTGGTCTTCGGATTCCCGAATACGAATTCGGCGACGGCGTTGGACCGGCCGTTGGAGACATCGGGGCAGTTCCTCAGCGGCGGGGTGGTCATACTCAGTAGTCAAACGCCGCTTCTTCGGAATCCGGAAGGCGGTACGCCCGTGATCGAGCTGGCCGACGTTGGACAACTCTGTTCGGACCCGACCATTGAACCTGCCCCTGCGCTGGCGGTGGAAGATCGCCTGATGTTTCAGGCCGGCAATCCTAATGCCACGCCCCCCACTGTAGATGCGTGCGTACCCGGTCAGGATGGAATCCCGGAGACGGTGGTCGGCCCATCGGCGGGATTCAGCGATCGCCTGGCGCCGAGCGCTGCGGATCTTGCGGGGATCGGGTTGTTCCCGGTGGGAACTGCACCGGCACCGGGGCGATGTGCGGTGCAGTTCGACGTGGCGGTGTGCCTGGATGACACCGGGCAGACCGTGCTCGACGCCACCGACTTTGGTTCTGGGTTTTTCCCCGTCGATGCCGAGCCGATTCCCCCGTTTGGCGCGCGGCTGATCGGCGGTTCCACGGGCGACCGCTTTGGAACGTCGGTAACGGTGAGCCGCGCCACCGGGACTACGGGGCCGGGAGACCTGATCATTAGTGCTCCCAACCGCAGCGCCACGCCGGGAGAAATTATTGGCTTGGGCGCCACGCTGGCCAACTCGGGCGTGGCCTATTTGAGCAGTGCATCGTTGCTGTGGTCGCTGCCGGATGCGGACGTTCAGGATTCGCTTCCCAAGCCCCACCAATACGTGATGGGATTCCCGAGTCATTGCGGGGACGGTCGTGACGATCCCGTTCATGCACTGCGGATCGCGGGCGCCAGTGGCGACCGGATTCAGAATATTCTGGGGATTCGCGACTATAACGGGGACGGACGAAACGATTTTGTGGTCGGTGCGCCGCTGGCGAACAATGGTCAGGGCCGCGCTTATATCGCGTTTCGGCGAGAGGTGGCGATTGAGGGCGATTTCATCCTGAACAAGCTTGAGTTGGCCCCGGCCAACCCCGAGCGGCTGACGGGCATCCTGATCACGACGACGTCCACGGATGCGTTTGGTTCCAGTCTGGCGACGGGGTTCGATTTCAACGGCGACGGCATCGAGGACACGGTGATCGGCAGTCCGAATGCCGGCGGCGGTGTTGGCGAGGTCATCATCCTGTTCGGCGGTTCGGAGATCATCAGTCCCCTGGGGGGCATCTCGGTCCAGACGCTGCTGAGTACCACGCGTAATTCGGACGGTTCGCCGGTGGCGGCGCGGATTCGCGGCAACCCGCTTGATTCGACGGGCCGATTCGGCTTTAACGTGGCGAATGCGGGTGACATCGACGGCGACGGCTTTAACGACCTGCTGATCGCGGCGCCGAATTCGACGCCTCGTTTCGATCCTGATCCGACGGACGAGCTAGATGAGTTGACGCAGCCCGGGTTGGACTTGAATTTCAACGGGCTGAAGGATGACTTGAGCGGTCCGCAGTTCCGCCCGGATGGGGTCATTAACGATCACGATAACCTGACGGCCGCGGGAATTGTTTACGTGATTTCCGGACGTTCGCGGCTTGATCGGGTGACCAGTTGCAGCACCAGCGGCAAAGCCTGTCTGACGGATGACGACTGCCTGATCACCGAAACGTGCCGGCTGGGGGACGTGACCATCGGGATCCAGGCGCTGGGCAGCAGTCAGCTACCCGGTTTCATGATTGTGGGGCGACACGCGGGCGACCGGCTCGGCGGCGGCGATGCGGGCGACACGGGGCAGGGGGGCATCTCGGCCAAGAGCGGTCGGGGTCGGTCTTTTGGGCTGGGCACGGCGGGCGATGTTGATGGCGACGGTCGCGCGGACATTCTGATCGGATCGATTCTGGCCGATCCGCGTCGGGACCCGAATACGGGGACCGGCGTTCAGAACGGGGGCGAGGCGTACCTGGTGTATGGTACGGCGGCACCCTGAGGCGGCACGAATTCGGCGTCGGCATGGGCTTGATTTGCGGGTCGACTTTTTGCTTGAATTGCGTGGTGTTGATCCCGTCGACCTTGACCTTGCGGACCGGTCCATTCCGGGAAAACCGGTTCAGCCGATAATACGCGGCGCAGTGGGTTTCATCGCGCGCGGCGCGGCGGGTTTTTGTTGACAGACAGTTAACGGCAGCGATACGATGAATGACGGGGTATGGTGCCGCCGTACGCGCACAGAGTCGGAATGAATCGGGGTGGGGTGACCGGAGTCAGCCGGTCGACACTACCGGGTTAGCAGGGGCGGTGTGGAAGGTTGGCGTTCGGAGTCTGAGGGTGGGCTGCGGACCGGGCGGCAAGGCGAGTGCTGCCTCGGGGAGCGTGAAGCGGCCCACGTGCAAGACACGCCCACAGGCATGCCGGACGTCGTCCGGCGGGGGTGTCCCGACGGAACGTTTGAAATATTGATTGGTGTCGCACAGCAAAGGTCGAGAGTCTGATCGATGAGTATACGCACTTGCAGGAGGGGACGTCAGGGGCGTCGGAATCGCACTGCGAGTCCGGCCCTCTGGATTTGCACCATGTGGGTTGTCGGCGCGCTGCTCAGCGGAGCCGCCCGGGCTGCTGAGCGACAGTTCTTTGTCATCCTGGCCAACTCGCCCAAGCAGTTTACCGATGGACCGCCGGAACTGGTCAATCCGCAGTTGATCAACCGTCAGTATTTTGATCGGATTTCCGGAAACGGGATTGATTCCTTTGCAGAATATTGGGAGGAAATCAGCTACGGCGACGTGACGATTCGCGGCACGACCAGCGATTGGATCAATCTGCCCTGGAGAATCATGCCGGATCCGGCGGCGACGGGCGAAGGAAGTGCTGATGCCTTCGAAAACGATAAGCCCATGATTCTTGTGGACCTCGACGGCGACGGACTGCCGAACGAAGATGCGGCGTTTGCGCAGGGGGGCAATGACGTCAATCTCCGTACCGGCAACAACCCGCTGTGGAAACCGGGCGAGCGTTTTCTCGACCTCAACAACAACGGGCGGTGGGACGGTCTGGATGAAGGGGCGAATCAGGCCGATTATTTCACCGAAGTTCCGTCGACCGATCCCAGCGTTTGCGTGGAGCACCTGCTGGATCCGCGAACGGATGCTCCGCTGTACCAGCCCGACGGCAAGCCCGATTTGTGTGGTCCGTGGATCGATCTCAACGATGACGGGATACCGGATAATCCTGCAGGATGCGTTTACCTGCGCGACAGCGACAATGATCGCAATCCCGATTGTTGTCCGACCGGCCCGGGAAGGCCCGGCTGTGAAAGACTGGGGCTGGGCGGACAGGGTGCCCCGCCTGCGTGTCCGGCCACCTTGTGGCAGGGACCGGGCGACCAACAGATTATCGATTGCAATGGAAACCTCATTCCTGATGCCTGTGATATCAACTGTGCATTGCCGGAATGCGTGGAAACCGGTTGGGTAGAGCGTAACCGGCCATTCAGCCTCGCCTACTGCGCGGATGCCAACGTTCGCAGCCAGGACGTTTTGCCGTTTACCCGGCAGGACGACCAGTGTGCGCCGGGCGATGGGGACGGGATTCCGGACGAATGCCAGTTTACAACGGGCGACATCGCGGCGGGTTGCATCCTTACTCCAGCCACAAGCCCCGATGATCCGTGTTCGGGGCGGCAGCTATGTGACGGTCGTACGGATCGTGTTCCGGTGCAGCGCTGCGAGTACCACGACTACAACGGCAACGGGCAGCTTGATGTCGTGGAGCCGTTTGAGAACTTTCTGCGGATTTCGGACCAATCCACGCGCTCGTGGGTTCCCTTGTTGGTTCCCCTGTGCAACGGGGGGTTGGATCATGGTCAATTGTGCACGGGGGCAGCGGATTGTCGCGACTTTCCGGGGCAGTCGGGAGCCACCTGCGACGGGCGGTTTTGTCTAAACGGTGCCAACGAGGGGCTTCGATGCCAAGATAACCGGGACTGTCCGGACGGCGTATGCAATAGCTCGGTGGGGCGGGCGTACATCGAGGCCAATTACCCGGGCGACCCGATGAAGGTCTTGACGCAGTATACGTCACGAAACATTTACGCGGCGCGCGACCCGCTGGGCAAGCTGACAGGACAACCGTGCACGTGCCGGGACGGCTCGCCGTGTCTCCAAACCGTGAACGGACCCGATGGGACTCCGATCACGAATCCGAATGGGCAGCCACTGATCAATGTGTGCGTGGCGGGTGCGCATGCGCACTACGATCCGCCGGATTTGTGGTTGGAATCGGGTCAGACTGGGAAGATGGAGCTTGTCGGCGTCATTGGTTCGGAAGCGGTGCCCATCGTCACGCCAGAACCCCCGTGGTATGCGCAAGCGTGGGACGATTTTATCAGCGCGCACCGCGGACCGGCTCGGCCTCCATGGAAATTGGCGACTTGCGGAGATGGCGAATGTACGCCCAATGCGGTCCCGTTCAACGATACATCGCGGCGGCAGTTCTTGGCCAATTGGGGCGGGTTGGGCGATGGAAGGTTGGGTGCTTTGGTGCCCCCCAACGTGGACAACCTCCCCATACTGCCCGAGGAGGTGGACGGGGTGGGTACTCCGCTGGTCGTTTTCGACGGTCCGGCCGAGTTCATCGACCTTCCCTCCTCGAAATACCACGTGGCGGGCGACGGCCGGCTGGGCGAGGTTACCTCCCCGTTCAATACGGAAATCTGGGGGCATGATCGGGGCACGCATAACCCGCTTTCGCCGGGATTCCCCGATTCCCGGCTTCCGGCGGCCGGCCCCTACGCCGTCAGCGTTCACGGCAATTTTGGTCGCGATGCAGGCAACATGCTGCACTTGGAATTTCTGACGTTTCTGAATAACGACTGGACGCTGGACGGGTTGGTGGATCAGGGCTCGGTTCGCGCTCCCGGCTCGGAAAGCTACACAGCCGATAACGTGCCAGCCACCCCTAATAACGGCACGGCGAGCCTCTATCCGTTTAATCGGCGGCGGCTGCTGGAGGATTGCATCGAGATCCTGGACGACGTGTTTGATTTCGATGATCTGATTGACGTCGTTTCGCTCGATCGGATGAACTGTGATCGCGTTGACCTCCACGCGTTTGTTCCACCGTCGCTTGGTGGGCCGGGAACGGTGTCTCCCCAGGGTGTGATATCCGGAATTGTCCTGCTTCCGCCGGGGGCGCATCCCGCGGGGATTTTCCCGGCAGCGCACGCGAGTTGCGGGGCCCACCCCACGGGACAGCAGGGTGGGAATAACGCCGGGTCCTGCCAGATGTTCCCTATTCACAATGAGGACGGACTGGCGGGGGGAATCAGCACGTTTAAATCGCAGATCAGTTGGAACATTTTCTTCCATGACCTGGTTATCAGCCTCAGCGCTGGTTCACAGTCCGGCTTTCCGGCCGGAAATCGCCAGACGGCCTATGCGGCGCATGAATACCTGCACATCTGGGAGCGATTCCCGGATCTTTATGACTATGACGTGTTTGATCAACCCGGCCCGATCATCAACTGCCCCATCGGGAGATGGGATATCATGGCCAGCGGCGGTCTCGTGCACCCGGTCCCGTTTCTCAAGGAGCGAACTTGTACGGACTGGACGCGTCCCGTGGATCTTACCACGATCCTGACGCCGGGGGTGGACAAGGTTCTCACCTTGCCGCCTGCCGCGGTGGTGCGCAACGACAGTTATTTCTACCTGCAGAACGAAAAACGGCCGCAGGAGCGCTACTATCTCTGGTCGGCGGGGGCGCGGGGGTTCGACCTGAACATGCCCGGCGCGGGTATGCTCCTCCTGCACACCGATGTGCTGTCCAATTCCGATGCCCTGCCCCAGCAGCAGCGTTCGGGCATCCGGCCGGCCGCTCTTATCGTGCAGGCTGACGGCAATGACGATCTCCAGGCATGTTCCATCGGCGGTAACGACGGCGATGCCGGAGACGTGTGGCCGGGTTCCAGCGATGCCCGGCAGTTCAGCGCGGCGGGTACCCGGCGGGGCCCCAACCTGGTATTGGACGACCATCCGAAGTCTCAGTGGCACACGGTGGGTAGCCCGACCGGCCTGGAAATCCTGGACATCGTTCCGGATGGGGCGGGCTCGATCCAGCTTACGCTCAATTGGGCGCCCACGAGCATTCCGAGCCTGCGTTTTATCAACCCGCCGGGCGGGGAAACCCAAGGAGTACCGCCGCGTTTCCGGGTAACATTCGACGTGACCGACGTTTTTGGCGGGACGAAGATTGAGGTGTTTGCCAGGCCCGACCAGCGTATCTGTCGGCTGGCCCCCCATGACCCCTGCTCGACCAATGACGACTGTCCTTCCACGACTACTGACGCCAACTTCTGTCGCTACGATGTCGTTCCTGGGTCATCGGGTGTCACCAAGATCGGCGAAATCCCGCGAAAGAACACCTCGGGCACCAGTCGGATGTCCGTCGACTGGTTGACAGGGGGTTTTCCCGACGGGCGTTATGTGCTCTTTGCCAAACTGACGCCCGGGCAGGGGAGCAACGGGTTTGAGGACAGCCACACGATTCCCCGGGCCGGGCGAAACAATGGGGGCAACGGCTCGCTGATCATGGCGATCGATGGCGTAGACCTTTCGGGTTCCCGCCTGGAGACCTGGACGGTGGCCTGTGTCGACGCGGGCTGCACGCAATGGCGCGTCAACAGCACCCTGACGCAGCCGGTACTCAACGGTGCCGACCCGGACGCGGCGAAGTACCCGCCGGCCGCGTTGGGCGTTCCGTATCGCACGACCAATCCAGCGTCGCCCGTCGACTTTGTTATTATCCAAGGAAGTGTGCCGTTCGAGGTGGATGACACCTTCACGTTCACGACCACGGGAACTACGGCCGTCAGCGCCGCGGTTACGATGACCGGGGGGTTAATTTCACTGAACCCCGTGGCTCGCATGGTGGCCTCGCCGCTGTCGGGCGATCCACCGTTGCGTGTACAGTTCGACGCGCGGCAGTCGATATCGCAGAACGGCGATCCGTTGACCTATCGCTGGACGTTCGGGGATGGCAGCGCTCCCATCGCAGGCGCTCAAGTGGAGCACACGTTTACGCGGGGTGGCACGTTTACCGTTGTTCTTCGCGCGACTGACTCCGCGGGCCGTTTCGGCGAGACAAGTGTGGACATTGTGGTGGCGAACGATGCGCCCGTAGCGCGCATTTCCGCCATGCCGACCAGCGGCTCGGCACCGCTCCAGGTTCAGTTCAGCGCCACGGGTTCGAGCGACCGCGAGACGTCGGCCGACAATCTCATTTACGTGTGGGATTTCGGCAACGGCCTCGGCGCCAACAGCCAGCGTGTACCCGGCGCGCAATTCCAGCAGATTCAGCACACCTATGATCGGCGACCGACGCGGCCCGACGGCTCGGCCTGCGTGGGCGCCAATGATCCCCAGTGCGCGTGCGCCCCGGCGACGCCATGTGTATTCACCGCAACGGTCACTGTCATTGACGAAGGCGGGAAAGAGAGCACCGCGTCCCTCATTATCGTAGTGGGCAATACGTTGCCGACGGCGGTGGTAACGACGAGCACGACGCAGGGGGCATCGCCTTTGACCGTGTTGTTCAATGCGAGTGGTTCATCGGATGCGGATGGTGATCCGATTACGGTCACGTGGAATTGGGGCGACGGGACGGCGAGCGAGACCTGGCCGGTTTCCGGTCCGCCGAATTCCGGTGGCAACGTGCCGCACACGTACCTGCTGCCGCAGGGGCAGATGGAGGCGACGTTCCAGCCGACGGCCGTTCTGAGCGACGGTCGGGGGGGCAACGCCACTTGGCCGGGCGTGACCATCACGGTGAGCACGGCGCCGCCGGGAGTGTCTGATCCGCGGGCGATCTTCAGCATCAAACCCGATCCACCGGTGGCCGGGCAAGTTTTTGAGGCGGACGGTTCGGCGTCGTTTGATCGACCCAGCGGAGGTGCGGTGGCGTCGTATACGTGGTCGTGGGGTGACGGCTCGGCGAACAGCACCGGAGCGAAGCCTACGCACACCTATGCGAACCCCGGTACGTACACGATCTCGTTGACCGTGGCCGATTCGGAGACTCCTCCGAACACGAACACGGCCACCAAGTCGGTGGTGGTGGCCGCGGCGCCGCAGCCGGGGGACGATAATCGTCCGCCGACGGCGATTATCCAGGTGTCGCCGAATGAAGGAGTACCGGGAACCACTTTCACCTTTGATGGACGCAGTTCGAGCGATCCTGACGATGGAGACACGTTGACGTATCAGTGGGTGTTCGGGGACGGGTCTTCGGGCACGGGCGCGGTGGTTACCCATGCCTACGAGTCGGCCGGGAACTACACGGTTCGGTTGACGGTTCGCGACAGCTTCAATGCGTCGACGGATGCGACCCGGTCGGTGGTGGTGCGCGACGTGTTGGGCAATGCGAACCCGGTGGCGTTTATCGCCAGCGGTCAGCGAACCGGTCCTGCGCCGTTGACGATTCTGTTTAACGGGCAGAATTCCTACGATCCGGACGGCGACCCGCTGACGTTTACGTGGCGATTCCGCCTGGGCGATACTCTGATCGATACGCTCAGCGGGGCCATTGTTTCGCGGACGTTCAGTTCGGCGGGGACGTATTCGGTGGAGCTGGAGGTTTCGGACGGTCGGGGCGGCGTGCATACTGTGGGCCCGCAGACGGTCACGGTGACCACACCGCTGCCGCCGGCCAATGACAATGAATCGCCGCGTCCGCCGCCCGATGAACCGGCGCCGTTGCCGGTTCGTCCTCCGCAGTTCTGCGGTTTGGGCATGTTGACGGGTATGTTCGGCGTGTTGTTCGGTCTGGTCGCGACGCTGACCGGGCGCCGGAGGATGCGCATCGTGTAACCCAACCGGCGCCTGTCGGCCGAGAATCTCAGACAAGCCCCGATCTGCCTTCGAGCAGGCGATCGGGGCTTGTTTCTTATCGGGCGGGCGGCAGTATAATAGGGTGATGGAAGCTGTCCTTCCTGACCGTCAGCCGTCCTTGCCACACCGACCGGCGCAGGCGCTGTGCCTGGGTCTGGCTGCGGTGACCACTCTGGTGGTGGGCGTGGTCGGCGAGCCGTGCGTGGTTCATCGATCGGTGTTGACCACGATTCGGGGGATCGCATTAACGTATACGCCGATGGCACCGGCGGTTGAGGCGGATGTACTTGCCTCGCCCATGCCGTCTCCCAGGGTCGCTCCCGTCCGGCCACCAGCGCGGCAAAGCGTTCGCGTTGAGGGGCCGTCCGCGCGTCGCGCCGCCATCGAATTGGGGCGGCTCGGCGGGCTATACGGTCCGTAGGTTGTCGGGCTCACGTCGCTCGGGTCGTACCGGTTTTTTCCGCCCTTTTCTTGTTTCCAGGTGATTGTTTGGCTATGGACGCCGTCGGCCGACGGCGCCGCTTTTCTGCATTAACGCACGAGGTTTGCCATGCTCTTTAGCGGATTGATTTCCAACATGTATCGCAGCGTCAAGGCGCTGCCCCGTCGAGTGTTCGGTTCGCGCAATGATCGACTGTTGAAAGTCTATGGCCGGCAGGTTCCGCCGGTGAACGAGAACGAGCCGCCATTGCGCGATGACTACGATGCGCGCTATGCTGCGCGGTTGGCGGAGGAGAACATCGAGGCGTTGCCGGAGGAGGAGCGTGGCGCGCGACTTCAGCAGCTTCGCGTGGAGCTGAGCGCGGATCTGCGAGCGCGGAGCGCAGCCCTGCGTGAGCGCCTTGCGCCGCACATGGCGCCGGTGCACGAGTGGTGGACGGCGCTCACCCCCGGGCAGCAGTTGCAGGAGTATTACAAGGAGGAATATCGCCGGCGTACGGAGCGTGCGGAGGCGGCGATGGACCGCGAGGGGATCATCGCGGAGGCGTTTGCGGTGTGTCGGGAGGCTTCGCGCCGCGCCCAGCAGCACCGCCATTTCGACTGCCAGATCATCGGCGGGCGGGTGCTGTCGCAGGGCCGGATCGCCGAGATGAAGACCGGCGAGGGCAAGACCATCGTTTGCCACGTGGCGGCGTACCTGAAGGTGCTCAGCGGGCTGAAGGTGCACATCATTACGGTCAACGACTACCTGGTGCAGCGTGACGCAGAGTTTGCACGGCCCATTTTCGAGCTTCTGGGGGTGAGTGTCGGGTACATTCAGGCGCAGCTTGATCCCGGCGGGCGGGAGGGCATTCGGCGCGCGGCGTACGGGTGCGACATTACCTACGGCACCAACAGCGAGTTCGGGTTCGACTACCTGCGCGACAACATGAAGACGCGGCTGGAGGACCAGGTACAGGGGCGGTTGGATTATGTGATTGTCGACGAGGTGGACTCCATCCTGATCGACGAGGCGCGTACACCGCTGATCATTTCCGGTTCCGCCGATGACGACGTGTCGCGTTATCCGCGGGCCGACAAGGTGGCCGAGGAGCTGGTGCGCCGCCAGGCGGTGTGGGATCGCAAGGTGCTCTCGACGGTCGCGCGTTTCGACGGCGATACGCAGAACATTCCCAAACTCGGGGATGCGATGGCCATTCTGGGCTACAAGGAGCGCAAGGGCGAAGAGAAGAAGCGCGCCGCGGGCAAGAAGGCGACCGGGGAATCGGCGGCGGCGGGGGCCGACAGCGGAGAGGACAGCGGCGAAGCGATGCGGATGCCGACGCTGGGCCCCGACTTCCTGACCGATGACCACGTCGAAGCGATTCAGATGTACGAGAACAACGTCCTGCAATTGCCGGTTGCCGAGCAATATCGACGCTATTTCATCGTGCAGATGGAGCGCAAGCAGGTCGGCCTGACGCATGAGGGGGTGACGATCGCCCAGGAACTGCTGGACATCGGCAGCCTGTACAGCGGCGACAACATGGAATGGCCGCACCTGATCGAAAGCGCGCTGCGCGCGCACAAGGTCTACCGCCGCGACACGGACTACGTGGTGCAGAACGGGCAGGTGATCATCGTCGATCCCTTTACGGGTCGGCTGATGCACGGGCGGCAGTGGTCGGACGGACTGCATCAGGCGGTAGAGGCGAAGGAGCGCGTGCGTGTCAAGGAAGAGACGCAGACGCTGGCCACGATCACCATTCAGAACTTCATCCGGCTGTACAACATCCGGGCGGGCATGACGGGCACGGCGCTCACAGAGGCGACGGAGTTCGACAAGATCTACAAGCTCGACGTGGTGGAGATTCCCACCAACCGGCCGGTGAACCGGGTCGACCACAACGACAAGATGTATCGGAACACGGAGCAGAAGTTCGACGCGATCGTGGAAGAGATCCACGAAATCCACCGGCGCGGGCGGCCGGCCGATCCGTTTTTGCTGGCGGAGTTTTTTACCGCGCTGCGGCCGGTGCTGGTCAAGCTGGGGCGCGACGTTGCGCAGCTTGATGAGGCGTTGCGTCAATTCAACAACGCACAGGTAGGTGACCGCAAAGTGATCCGCTTCATGGTGGAGACGTATGACGAGTTGATGGGCGACCTGGCGCGGGGGCGGCCGGTGCTGGTGGGCACGACCAGCGTGGAGAATTCGGAGATCATTTCGGACCTGCTGACGAAGCGTTACGGCATCGACCACGAAGTGCTGAACGCCAAGAATCACGCGCGGGAGGCCGAGATCGTGGCCAAGGCGGGGCACTGTTCCGTTCCGGCGTCGGGCGGCGACAAGATGCCGCGGGGGCATGTCACGATCGCGACGAACATGGCGGGGCGCGGGACGGATATCAAACTGGCCGCCGGCGTGGTATATCCGACGTGCAAGGTGCCGGCCCAGGCGCCGGAGGGGCTGAGCCTGAGTGTGATGTACCCACCGGGCAGCACCAAGTGCTGCATCAATTGTGAGGAGTATGATCCGTCGACCAACTGTGCCCATTGCTTCAAGCCCAAACTGGATCCGCGTTTCCCGGAGTTGGGGCGGCGGGTGTGCCCGATCAACGTGCCGTGCGGGCTGCACATCATCGGCACCGAGCGGCATGAATCGCGGCGGATCGACAATCAGCTTCGCGGTCGGGCCGGGCGTCAGGGCGACCCGGGTTCGTCGCGTTTTTCGCTTTCGTTGCAGGACGATCTGCTCAAGCTGTTCATGTCGGACTGGATGCTGAAGATGATGGAGCGTCTCGGCTTCACCGACGGCACCAGCCTGGAGGACAAGCGCCTGACCAAGGGCATTGAGCGCGCCCAGCGCAAGGTGGAGGAGCGCAACTTTTCGACGCGCAAACATCTGCTGGAATGGGACGAGCCGATGGACTACCAGCGCAAGGAGTTCTACACCGGCCGGCAGCGCATTCTGGAGCGGCGCGATCTGCTGGGGCTGATCCTGGATACGATCGACAACGTGATCGACACCACGCTCAAGCAGTATCTCGGCGGCAACTACGACCGGCAGTGCATCGCGGAGTGGTGTCGCACCAAGCTCAACATCACGATCAACGAGGAGGCCATCGTCACCGACGACGTCGAGGCTGCGCAGGGCAGCATCCGCACCAAGGCGAAGGACGAGGCGATGGACGCCATCCGCACATCGCTGGGTGAGTACATCGATGCGGAGGAGCCCCCGGAAAACTGGGACGTGAGCGGCCTGCTGCAATGGGCGCAGCGGAACTACAAGGTTTCGATGACGCAGAATCAGCTTCGCAAGATGGACCCCAACGAGATCCAGGATGCGTTGTTCGAGGCGGCGGAGCGGCTGTACGACGCGATGGACCTGGATGGTATCGCACACTTTCTCGATCCGAAATATCCCTATCGCGCGCTGGCGGACTGGGCGCGGGGCAAGTTCAACATCGCGATGACCGAAGCGGAGTTGATCGACGTGCCGCGGGATCAGATTCGGCAAATGATGCTGGAGCGGATACGCGAGGCGTACAAGCAGCGTGAGATTGCCTATCCGGTGGAAGCGTGCCTGGAGCGGGCGGTGGGGGAGGAGACGACGGTCAACGCGGTGGCCGCCGACTTTATCAGCCACTGGGCCAACGCCAAGTACAACGTGGGCTGGTCGCTGGGCGAGTTGCAGGACCGGCCGGCGGTCGAAGTTCGTGACAAGCTCATGGCACTGAGTGAGGCGTATTTCAACGGCGGGCTGGAGAAGGAAATTGACGCCGGCACGGCCGGCAAGGAGCGCGACGCGGTCATCGCCTGGGCGCAGGAGCGCTTCGGTCCCTCCTGGGATCCGCGCGGACTGGCCGAAGCCGACGGTGATCTGCGCGGGTTTTTGATCCAGCAGGGGCGCGAGATGCTCCGCTGGGAGCTGACCCGGCTGGAGCAGTTCGTGCTGCTGCGCATTTACGACCAGGCGTGGAAGGACCATCTGCTGGAGATGGACCACCTCAAGATCGCCATCATGCAGCGGCCGCTGGGGGGCGACCAGACGCACCCGCAGAGCCAGTACGCCATCGAGGGGCGCGATTTGTTCGACCAGATGTGGTCGCGGATCGCGGCGCGGACTACGGACATTATCTTCAAGATCCGCCACCCCGGCGCTGGAGAGGATGACGGTGCGGGGGGCGGGGTGCCGCGTGGTCCGCGGGCGCCAATGAGCTTCCGCCATGCCGATTCGACGGGTACCGGATTCGCCGCCGCGGCGGCGGACCAGGCGGCGGCGATGCGGGCGCAGAACGTGGAGGCCAAGGTGGAAACCATCCGGCGCGACCAGCCGAAGGTGGGCCGGAACGACCCGTGTCCGTGCGGCAGCGGGAAGAAGTACAAGCAATGCCACGGGCGGGCGACGTGAATAAGAACGTGTGCATGGCACGGGCATTCAGCCCGTGTTTGCTCCGGTTAGAGCCAGTGCCAGACTTATGACACGGCAATAACTGAAACGCTGGGTCCCCCTACATGACTCCACCCAGTTGGCAGTTCTTTATCGACGTGGGCGGCACGTTTACGGATGTCGTCGCGCGGCGACCCGACGGAGTGGTCGTTACGCACAAGCAGCTCAGTTCCGGGGCGGTGCGCGGCGTGGTGGAAGAGGTGTTTCCCGACGGCACGGTGTGCGACGCGCGCCGTATGGGCGACCCGGCCGGCATCTGGGAGGGTTACGACTGGTCGCTTGTGCAGGCAGACGGCAACGTCGTTTTCGCGGGCACGGTCGATTCCTTTGACTCAACCCAGGGGGCCTTGGTGGTGGCGGAGCATGCGCGTGAGTTGGATCGCCGCGTCGAGCAGGTTGCCTTCGAGCGTCCGCGCGGGCTCAAGCCCGCGGCTCGCCTGGCGGCAGGCGAATCGTGGAAGGGACTGACATACGAACTTCGTTCGGCTGAACCAGCGCCGGTGGCGGCCATCCGTTACCTGATGGGGCGCAGGCTCGGCGAACCCATCGGCCCGGTGGAGGTGCGTCTGGGTACCACGCGGGCGACCAATGCCCTGCTGGAGCGCAAGGGAGCGCCCGTGGCGCTGGTGACGACGCGCGGCTTTGGCGACGTGCTGCGCATCGGCTATCAGGACCGGCCGGAGCTGTTCAAGTTGCATATCCAGAAGCGCGAGGAACTCACTCGTGCCGTGGTGGAGATAGACGAGCGGCTCAGCGCCGATGGGCAGGTGCTGCGCGCGGCTGATCCGGAGGCGGTTCGCCGCGAATTGCGGAGGGTGCGCGAGGCGGGGATCGAAGCCCTGGCGATCTGCCTGGTGCACGCGCATGTGAACCCGGTCCACGAAGCCATGGTGGCCGATGCGGCGGCGCTGCTGGGGTTTCGCCACGTGAGCGTTTCATCGCGGGTGGCGCGGATGGAGGGATTGGTGCCACGGGCCGACACAACGGTGGTCGACGCGTACCTGACGCCGGTGATTCGCGACTATGTTGCGGCGCTGCGCAGCGCGCTGCCGCAGGCTCGGCTGTGGTTGATGACCAGTGCCGGCGGTTTGATCGACGCGGCCGCGGCGACCGGCAAGGACACCATTCTGAGCGGTCCGGCGGGGGGAGTGGTGGCTGCGGCGCGCATCGCGGGGCGGCTCCAACTGGGCGGCACGATCGGCTTCGATATGGGTGGCACCAGCACCGACGTGTCGCGCGTCGAGGCGCCGCCCGCCGAATTCGAGTATACGCATGAAACGGTGAAGGCGGGGGTGCGCCTGGCCGTGCCGATGCTGGCGGTGGAGACGGTGGCCGCGGGTGGGGGGAGCCTCTGTTCATTCGACGGGCACATGCTCCGCGTGGGACCCGAGAGTGCGGGAGCCGATCCGGGCCCGGCGTGTTATGGGCGCGGCGGGCCCCTGGCGCTGACGGATGCGAATCTGTTTCTGGGCCGGATTGTGCCGGCGGGGTTTCCTTTCCCATTGGATCGGGGTGTGGTGGAGCGTCGGCTGGAAGCGCTGGCGGCGGAGGTGCTCCAGCGCACGGGCCGGCCGCTCACGCCTGTCGAGCTGGCCCAAGGGTTCGTGCGCATCGCCGACGCGCACATGGCGGCGGCGATCAAGCGCATCTCCATCGCCCGCGGATACGACGTGCGGCGTTACGCGCTCAACTGCTTCGGCGGAGCGGGCGGGCAGCATGCGTGCGCGGTGGCGGACCTGCTGGGGATCGAGCGTATCGTCGTGAGCCCGTTCGACGGCGTGTTCAGCGCTCTGGGGCTCGGCCTGGCCGAGGTCAAACGCATAGGCGAGCGCAGCCTGCGGATCGTACTCGACGACGCGGCGATACCCATCGCCCGGACAGTGATCGAGGCGCTTTGCGACGGGCTGCGACAGTCGCTTTCGGACGAGGGGATTGACGTGGGGCGACTGTCTCCGGCGCGATGCGCCTGGGACATGTGCTACGCGGGGCAGGTCACCGCTATCACGCAAGTTTTTGTTGCGGACGCCGCCGCGGCGCGGGGGTCATTCGAGGAGGCGCATCGCCGGCTCTATGGTTACGTGCACACCGGGCGCGCGGTGGAAGTCAGGGCCATGCGGGTAGAGCTTGCCGCCCCGGCGGACGCGTGCGGGCTGGATGGCGCGGTGCTGACCAATGGCTCCGGTGACGCCCACTCGACTGTTCGGATGGTCGTCGATGGAGCGCCGCGGACCGTCGCGTGTCGCGCTCGGCGTGCCATGGCGGCGGGGACGATCGTGCCGGGCCCGGCGGTAATTACGGAATCGACCGCGACGCTGGTGATTGACCCCGGATGGAGCGCTGAGGTATTGGGTTCGGGGGACATTCTGCTGATACGGACGCGTGCCGGGGCGCCAAGCGAGGGGCTCTCCGCGGAGGCGGACCCTGTTCAACTTGAGCTGTTTAACCGCCAGTTTGCGGCGATTGCGGAGCAGATGGGCGCGACGCTGCGGCGTACGGCGTTGTCTACCAACGTCAAGGAGCGGCTCGACTATTCGTGTGCGCTGTTTACAGCGCGGGGCGAGCTGGTGGTCAATGCGCCGCACATTCCCGTTCACCTGGGGGGCATGAGCGACTGCGTGAAGTCGCTGATTGAGGACGTGGCGGAGTTTGATCCGGGCAGCGTTTATGTGACCAACGATCCGTACCGCGGCGGGTCGCACCTGAACGACATCACCGTGATTACGCCGGTCCATGAGGAGGGCGCGGAAACGAATTTGCGGTTGTTGTTCTTCGTGGCCAGTCGGGCGCACCACGCGGAGATCGGCGGCACGCGTCCGGGATCCATGCCGCCGGATGCCACACGGCTGTCGCAGGAAGGGGTGTTGATTCGCGCGTTTTCCTATATGGAAGGCGGTGTGCCGCAAAGCGAACGGCTGCGGGCCTTACTTTCCGGTGGGCCGTTTCCGTCACGGGCGCCGGAGGAGAATCTGGCGGACGTTGCGGCGCAGGTGGCGGCCAATCAGACCGGGGTGTGCGAGCTGCGCGCACTCATCGCGCGTTGTGGATGGGAGGTGGTTCATGCGTATATGGGGCATATTCAATGCGCGGCGGAGTTGAAAATGCGGGCGGCGGTGGCGCGGATTGCCGACGGCGTGTATCGCTTCACCGACCGGCTTGACGATGGCACGGCCATTCGCGTTGCGGTGACCATTCAAGGGGACCGTGCGGTTATCGATTTCGGCGGCACGGATCCGGTTCACTCGGGGAACTTCAATGCCAACCGCGCGATCGTGACCAGTGCTGTTCTATACTGTTTGCGCTGTTTGATCGACGAGGACATTCCGCTGAACGCCGGCGTGCTGGCACCGGTGGAGATCAAACTGCCGGAGTGCTTTCTGAATCCCCGCGCGGACGTCGATCCTGATCAGTGTCCGGCGATGGCGGCGGGCAACGTGGAGACGTCGCAGCGGATCGTGGATTGTCTGTTCGGGGCGCTGGGCGTGGCGGCTGCGAGCCAGGGCACCATGAACAACCTGCTGCTGGGCAACGAGCGGTTCGGATACTATGAGACGATTTGCGGCGGGGCGGGTGCCGGGCCGGGTTTCGCCGGGGCAGATGCGGTGCACACGCACATGACCAATACTCGTCTGACCGATCCGGAGGTTCTGGAAGCGCGCTACCCCGCACGGCTGGTGCGATTCCAGGTACGCAGTGGTTCGGGGGGGCGGGGGCGGTTCCGCGGGGGGGACGGTGTGGTGCGCGAGATTGAGTTTCTGGAGCGGTTAGAGATTTCGATCGTCAGTCAGCGGCGCACCATGGCACCGTACGGGTTGGCCGGGGGCGGATCGGGCGCGGCGGGGCGGAACTTGCTGGTTCGCTCGGATTCGGACCAAGTGGAGGTGCTCGCTTCCGTTGCACAGGCGAGTGTCGGCCGCGGCGATCGTTTGATTCTTGAGACGCCCGGCGGCGGCGGATACGGCGCGGCGGTATGAACCCACGCATTGCGTCCATCGAGAATCTCATCGCACGCGACCCCGGGGGGCGCAACGTGTTCGGCCTGGTGGTGGCCGATCAACTGCGCCTGGCGGCGCAGTCGCTGCGCCTGGCGCGGCGTGTGGCGCTGGTCAGTGGTTTCTTTATTCCCGAAGCCGGCGCGGGCGAGACTGACGGTCCGCCGGGCGCCCGGGTTATTGGCGACGCACTGAGGTCACTGGGCATTTCCATCGACTTTATTACGGACGAGCGAAACGCACCGCTTTTTCGTGCCTTGGGAATCGAGCCGCTGGTGTTCAACGGGGGGCGCGACGCGGTTGCCACGGCCTGCACACGTTATCTCGACGAGCACCGGCCGACGCATCTGTTGTCCATCGAGCGGGTGGGGCGCGGGGTGGATGGGCGTTATCGAAACATGAAAGGACAGGATATCAGTGACAGCACGGCGCCGCTGGATGAGCTGTTTGTGCAGGCTTCGCGCCGGGGGTTGACGACCATCGGCATTGGCGACGGCGGGAATGAGATCGGGATGGGCCGTGTTTTTGCGGACGCCCTTGCTTCCGTACATCACGGACCGTTGTTGGCGACCATTGTGCCGACGGATTTCTGCCTGGCGGCGGGGGTTTCCAACTGGGGGGCGCTGGGACTGGTGGGGGCGTTGTCGGTTCTGGAAGGGCGCGACCTTCTGCCTTCGGGCGAGCGCCTGGTCGACGACGTGCAGCGTATGGTGAGCGTGGGAGGGGCGGTGGACGGCGTCACCGGTCGCCGTGAGGCGACAATCGACGGGCTGGCGCTGACGGAATCGGTGCGGGTGCTTGAGGAGATTCGCCATCACGTGTCGCCGTCGCCCTTTGATCGTGGGACGCCGCTGACTGTGGGTGTTCTGGGGTTTGGGGTCACCGGGAGAGCAGCAGTGGCGCTCCTGCAGCAACACGGGCACCGCGTACGGGTGTCGGACATGCGTGCGGTTACGCTGGATCCGGGAATGATTGTCGATGGGGTGGAAACCGGGGCGCACACGCTTGCGTTCTTCAAGGCTTGCGATGTGGTGGTGGTCAGTCCCGGGATCCGCGCGGATTTGCCGATTCGCGAGATGCTGCATCATGCGAGCATTCCCATCATGAGCGCCCTGGAGATGGCCTTTGCGTTTTGTGGGAACCCGGTCATTGCGGTGACCGGCACGATCGGCAAGCGCACGACCGTCGAGTTGGCGGAGCGGCTGTTTCGCAGCGCGGGTCGCGCGGTGGCGATCGGCGGGAATCGTGGGACGCCGTTGGCGGCCATGCTGTTGGACCCTGAGGTCGTTGCGCCGAGTCGGCATGCGACCATTGCGCTGGCGGTTTCCAGCTTTCAACTGGAGACCATAGTGCACTTTCGGCCGCACATCGCGATCATGCTCAATATCGACGAGGCCCACCTCGATCGGCACCGCACGGTGGCGGAGTATGTGCGCATCAAGAGTCGTATCTTCATGAACCATCATCCTGATGACGTGCTCATACTCAACTACGATGATTTGCGACTGCGGCCGCTGGCGCGCAAACACCACGGGCGAACGTTCTATGTGTCCACGCGGCAGGCGGTCGACCGCGGCGCATGGATCGAGCAGGGCGTGTTGCACCTCAACACGCTGGGCCCGGTGGAGGCGCTGGGGACGTCGGCGGTACCGTTTCCGGAGGACTTATTGTCCGCGCTGCTGGCGGCGCGATTGAGCGGCATCGACGCCGATGTATTGGCCACGGCGCTGCGCGATCCGCGCGTTGTAGGGACAAGTGTATGACACTCGATCGGGCATCGCTGGCTACGGGACAGGCGGTGCGCGCCGCCTGCCGCTATGGCGTGTGGACGGGCCCGACGGCGGGGCTGGCGCGCGGGTTTGCGCAGGCCAACCTGGTTATCGTGGGACAGGATGCGGCCGCGGATTTCGCTGAGTTCTGCCGGCGCAATCCGCGACCCTGTCCGTTGCTGGAGGTTTCGGCGCCGGGGGATCCGGAGCCCAAGCGCCTGGCCCTGGGCGCGGACCTGCGCACCGATTTGCCGCGCTATCGAGTCCTGCGCGATGGACGCTGCGTCGATCGCCCAGTGCAGATTCTGGACGTGTGGCGTGATGATTGCGTGGCGTTTCTTCTGGGCTGTTCGTTCACTTTCGAGAGCGCGCTGGAGGATGCCGGTGTGCCGGTGCGCCACCTGGAGGAGGGCCGCAACGTTCCCATGTACCGCACCAACATTGAGTGCGCCGGCGTCGGCCCCTTTGTCGGGCCGATGGTCGTTTCCATGCGCCCGATGTCGCCGGACCAGGCAGAACGCGCCAGCGCGGTCACTGCGCGATTTCCCCATTTTCACGGGGGGCCGCTGCATGTGGGCGCGCCCGAAGCCATCGGGATTGCCGACCTGACCCGGCCCGATTATGGAGAATCGGTGACGGTGCAGCGCGGCGAGCTTCCGGTTTTCTGGGCGTGCGGGGTGACGCCACTGGAGGCCGTCCTCCGTGCGAAGCTGGATCTGGCCGCGACGCACGAGCCCGGTTGTATGTTTGTGACCGACAAACGGGACCACGAGGTATTGGGCGATGAGTGTCACTAAAGTCAGGAGCGAGAGCACCATGATTCCGCCATCGCGCGTCCCTCTCGACCTGAGGGTGAGTGCGGCCGTGGTCGATCCGATTGCGGCTAGAGGGCTGGCGCGCCGAGTGGGTGCTGCGCCGACGAATGGTCGAGGCGTGTGCGGATTGAGGGCAGGCGGGCGGGTTGGGCGGGAAACGGGCGATTCATGCCATCGGACGGCACGCGCGACGGGCTCGTTCTCGTACCTGATGCTGGGCGGTGCGGTGGTTTTTTTTCTATTCGGCTCCGTTGGTTGGACCTGGGCGGGGCAAGTGCCTTCGACTGCGCCGGTTGAACGGCGCGCCGAGCGCGATGTACCAGGGCTCATTCGTAAGCTCGGCGATTCCGCCTATGCGGTGCGCGTCGCCGCCACTCGGGAACTTTGCCGCGTGGGACCGGCCGCGCGAAAGGAGCTGGAGTTCGCGGCCGAGTCGGAAATCGCCGAGACGGCGCTGCGTGCGCGGAAGATACTTAAGGCGTTGGATCGGGTTTACTTCGCGGGCGTTGCGGTTTCACTTTCCTTTTCTGCCGAGCGGACTCCGTGGGATCAGCCGGTCGATCTGGTGGTTACTCTGGTAAACAAATCCGATTATCCGGCGCGGCTTCCCTTCGCCTATTCGGACGTCGGCTCGGATGGCGATCATCCTGATGCCGTGCAGGTAGGGCGCATGCTCGACCTGGCGGATTGGCTCATCGTTCGCGATCACAAGGGACAGGACGTGGAACTGCGCGTGGATGATTTTACCGCCGATGACGATGTCCGCGCCGCGGTGGAGCGTCGGCTGCGGGCCGCGCCGACTAGCCCACTGCTGCCGGGTGAGCAGGTGGAGCTTCGGCTTGGTGCGTTCAATCGTGGTTGGGCGCGGTATGCCTTGCTGGAGCGAGGGGATTACACGGTGGCCTTTCGATATGAACCTGAGTGGGAAGATTCCGTCCTGACTGCGGAAAGCGTCGGGCGGGTCGTGGCCGGGCCGGTGACGCTGACGGTGTTGTCCAGTGCGCCGGAAACCGTTTCCCGTGGCGGACAAGAGGCTTCGGTATTGCTCGAACGAGCGGGAGATGGGTTCACGGTGTTTGTCGTCAATCGCTACGACCGGGCGCAGGTGGTTAACCGCAACCTCGGGCAGGCGGCGCCGTTTGCGCAGGGGAACTGGATCGTCCAGCGCGACGAGCGCACGGTCGAGTTACCTGCCGTGGACACACCGCGAGCGCTCGATCGTTTCCTGGAGGATCACTTGGTTTCGGTGGCTCCGGGCGATCGGATCGAGCTGATCCGCGCGCCCTGGGAGGAGCTTCGCCTTCGATTTGCGGCTGCCGGTGCCGAGGTGGGGGCATTGCCGTGGAAGCTCAGATTCAGCTACGACAATTACACCGACCGGCGTTGGCAGGACCGCGAAGTGCTTCAGAACGATGGCGGCGCGGGCATGCCGGAGGCTCTCCGGACGCGACTCCCGGCGAACCTGCTGACCGGCCGGTACTTCAGCAATGAGGTAACCATTTCAAACCCCAAGCCGGAGGGGTGATCGGGAACCGTAAGAAACGGGGCCACATGCGACGCCGAGAAGTTCGTAAGTCGCGTTGGCGGGTGCGAAGGTGGTTTACGATGCTGAATGGGCGTTCCGGGTGTTTGGGGCGTGCGGTATGGGATTGAGTCGTTGACTTGTCTCGACCATGCAGGCGATGATGATCCGCGGGGTGCGTTAGTCGGCGAGTTGCGTGGGGTGGCGTGACGTTGGCGCAGTTTCTTGCGAGGTGTCGTACAGCGGGCGGAAGATCGGGGTGAAAGGAAGGGCGCCGGTAGCTCAGGTGGATAGAGCATCGGATTTCTAATCCGACGGTCGCAGGTTCGAGTCCTGCCCGGCGCGGTTGGAGGGGTGAGCGCGAATTCGCTCCTCTTTCACAAGGGTTTGGTGCGTGCCCGACTGGCCAAGTGTTTGGGATTCCTTGACGCGATTGGTTAACCGAAGGTCAGCGTGGTGTGCGCGGGTGAACACCTGATGGCGCCGAAATGCGATTCGACTTCCGATGAACTCATTCGAACACTTCGGCATTGCCTTCATGCGCCCGCCGAACAACCGCAGAGCAATCTGGAGCGCCAAGGCGAGGCACTTGCAGCGCTGCGTCAATTGAGTGACGACGAATTGACGAGCACGCTCCGTGCGGTTTGTTGCGCTGACGCCGGGGAGACACCCCACGCGCCGCAACCCGGAACCATCCACACGTTGTCGGGCGGGCCCGTGCTTCCCATCGCGCATGCGCCAGTTCTGCTTTGGCTCGCCACGGCCACGGTGGCCGGAGCGGTCGTGATGGGACTGGAGATCGTCGCGTTTCGATTGTACGCGCCCTATTTCGGTTACTCGATTTATGTGTGGGGCACGATGATTTCCGTGGTCATGCTGGCGCTGGCCATTGGTTACGCGGTGGGTGGGCGGTTGGCGGACCAAAGTTCTACTGACGTACTGCTCTATGGGCTGGTGCTGGGCAGCGCGGCGTATCAGTTGGTCATTCTGTTCTGCGTGCACCCGATGCTGGCGGCGCTGGCGCGCGGCGGCGATTTCGTCGGTCCGGCGCTGGCGACGCTGGTGATTTTCGCGCTACCGATGACGGCGCTGGCCACGGTCGGTCCCTACGTGATTCGCCTGCTGACGCGGGCGGGGCGCTATGGAACCACGGCCGGCAGGGTGTATGCGGTATCCACGGTGGGGAGCGTATTCGGGATCATGCTGACCAGTTTCCTGCTGGTGCCACAACTTGGCACGCGTTGGACGATGGCGGGTATCTGTGCGGCGACGGCGCTGCTGGGGGCGGCGGGATTGGCTTTTCGGCGCAAGGGCGCGCTGCTCTTTTTGGCGCCGCTGGCGATGTTGCCGGGGGCGCCGCAGGCCGCGTGGAGCGCCGACACGCATTGGGTGGGGGAGTCGGCCTATAACCTTTTGCGCGTGATCGGCCCAAGTCACAATCTGCGGCTCATCCTCAACGATGAGCTTTGCGTAGCGAGCCGGCGGAACGAACAAACGGGATGGACGGGCGGGTATTATGACGATTTCAGCCTCGGGCCGCTGCTGACGAATGCGCGGCGCGTGCTGGTGCTGGGAATGGGGGCCGGTTCATCGATAGCCGCCACGCGGGCGGGGAGCCGTGAGGCGGACCTGCTGGAGTTCGACGCGGTGGAGATCGATCCGCTTGTGGTTGAGGCGGGGTATCGGTTTTTCGGCCTTCCGCGGGATGATCCGCGAGTTCGTGTTCACGTGGCTGATGCGCGCCCCTGGGTGGTGGCGGACGATGGCGTGTACGACGTGGTGCACGTGGACCTGTATCAGGGCGGGCCTTACGTCCCCTTCTATCTGATCACGCGCGAGTTCTTTGCGGATGTGCACCGCAGGATGGCCGATGACGGGTTGATGATGGTCAATGTGCTGGACATGGGGGCCGGGAAGGAGTTGTTGCACGCGTCGGTGGCCACGCTGCGCGCTGTCTTCCCGACGGTGCTGGTCTATTCTCGTCCGAACGGCAATCACATGGTGTTTGCATTTAGCAAGGAGCGCAAGTTGGACGACGTGCGGTCTGCCTTGCGTGACCGCGCAGGTGGGGCGGGCCAACTTCGCGTCGCGGCGCATGCGCGGCAGGTATCCGCGGCGCTGAAGGCATTGGTTCCCGATGCTGCGACCCCGGTGTTTACGGATGATCGAGCGCCCGTGGAGTCCGTGGCCCGGCGGATGCTCGCCGATGCGCGTTGACCTTTCCCTGGCCACGGTCGCCCGGCGCGGCGGTGGTCGGTATACTCCGTCCCTTGCCATGAATGAACCATGCGTAACGATTGCGCGCGAGGTTTTTCGCCCGGAAACCACCGCGCCGGGTCGATGGGTTGTGGAAGCGCTCGATCTAACGGCTTCGCCCGAAGGGGCGCTGCGCGTTTTTGCCGAGGGTTTGGCGCCGGCGGCTTTGGAAAGCCTGCGGCCGACGACGGCAGGGGGGCGCTTTTCCATCTACGCCTGTCAACCGGTGGACCGGGTGGTGCATTGTGCCTCATGCGGCGGGTGTCCGTTTCGGCGATTGGCGGCGCGCGTCGCGCAGTACCCGTTGGTTTCGGCGGCGGAGACACCCTTGCCGCTGCCCGGCGGCTGGATCGGGTGGTTCGGTTATGAGTCGGGCTTGTCTATCGAATCGCTGGTTAGTGACAAACCCATGGCCTTGTCGCAGCCGCTGGCGCGTTTTGCGCTGTACGATGCTACGGCCGTTTATGATCACGACCGGGAACAATGGTACGCTGCGGCGGTGGAGTGGCCGAGGCCGTTTGCGGTGCGCCGTCCGAGCGTGAGCGAGCGCCTTGCCGGGGTTCGCGCGCGGCTTGCCCGGGCCGGTGCGCTCGACGCTTCTGTGTGGCCGGACGCGCCGGCGCCGACGGAAGTGAGTATCGATTTTCCCGATGGTCCCTATCTCAAGGCCGCAGCCCGTTCGCTGGCGTACATCGCCGCCGGTGACATTTACCAGGTCAATCTCGCACGGCGCATTCGGCTGCGGACGCCGGCAGCGCCGCTGACCGTCTATAGCCGGTTGCGGCGGGCGTCTCCCGCGCCGTATGCCGCGTACCTGGCATGGGGGCGTTCCGCGGTGATGTCTGCTTCGCCGGAGCTGTTCCTCGACCTGCGTGGCGATCGCGTGGTGACACGTCCGATCAAAGGGACGCGAGCGCGCGGCGCCGGGCCGGAGGCGGACGCGGTCTTGCGGCAGGAACTCGCCACGAGCGAGAAGGACCGCGCTGAACTGAACATGATTGTCGATCTGCTGCGCAACGACCTGGGGCGAGTGTGCCGTTACGGCAGCATTCACGTGGACAGCGCGGGCGATGTCGAGACGCATCCTACGGTGTTTCACCGCGTGGCGACCATTGAGGGCCGGCTGGCGGAGGGGCGCGGGTGGCTCGATCTGTTGCTGGCTACCTTCCCCGGCGGTTCGGTCACGGGAGCGCCCAAGATCCGGGCCATGCAGATCATCGAGGAACTGGAGCCTTCGCCGCGCGGTGCGTATTGCGGCGCGTTGGGGGTCATCGGGCTGGATGGCGACATGGCGCTCAACCTGGCCATTCGCACCATGGTGCAGCGCCGCGACGAGCTGACCATTCACGCGGGCGGCGGCATCGTGGCGGATTCGACCCCCGAAGGTGAGCTGGCGGAAATCGAGGTCAAGTCGGCGGCGATGCTCCGGGCGGCCGGGTGCGCGGAGCATCCGGACGCGATCGGCAGGAAAGCGTATCGATGAGTGCGGTCGTTTATTTGAACGGGGAATTTGTTGCGGAGACGCAGGCGCAGGTCAGCGTATTCGACAGCGGCTGGCTGCACGGGGCAGGGTTGTTTGAGACGATGCGTGCCGAGAATGGCCGGGTGTTTCGGCTGGAGTCGCACATTGAGCGGTTGCGGCGGTCGGCGGAAAAGCTGCTGCGGCCGGTGGAGCGCGACCGCCTGCCGTCGCGGGTGGATGTGCTCGATCTGCTGGAGCGCAACGGCCTGAAGCAGGCGCGGGTGCGTCTGACGGTGACGGCGGGCCACATGCTGGTGGCCAGCGAGGGGGAGCCGGCGTTGACGGTGTGCCTGACGGCGGCGCCGCTGGCGGCACCGCCGGCATCGGTGTATCAACAAGGGGTGGGGGTGGTGCTGTGTGACCATCGATTGTCACCGAGTAATCCACTGGCCGGACACAAGACTACTTCCTATTTGCTGCGACTGCTGGGGCTGCGCGCCGCGCGGCAGGCGAATTGCCTGGAGGCACTGTGGTTTACCACGCGCAACCACCTGGCGGAGGGATGTTTGAGCAATGTGTTCGTGGTGCGCGACGGTGCGGTGCGCACGCCGCCGCTGGACACGCCGGTGCTGCCCGGGATTACCCGGGCTGCGATCCTGTCACTGGTCGAGGGGTGCGGCTTTCGGGTGGAAGAGTGTGTTCTCTCGGTGGACGACTTGCTCGACGCGGATGAGGTGTTCCTGACCAACGTCATCATGCAGGTTGTTCCGGTGGTTCGCGTCGAGCGAAAGGACATCGCGACGGGAAGTGTGGGCCGGGTGACGAAGACGATGATGGGAGCGTTTCGGGATCTGGTTCAAAGGGAGTGCGGCGAGGTATGAGCAAGCGTATCCCACATGTACGTTCAAGGTCCCGCGAACGGAATCGCGTCACGGTCGGCGCGGTTTGCTCCGCCATGGAGCGAATTGCGCCGCCGGCCCTGGCGCAGGAATGGGACAATGTCGGGTTGATCGCGGGCGATACCCAATCGGGGGTGCGGCGTGTGCTGCTGTGCATCGACCTGACGGCCGCCGTGGCGAAGGAAGCGATCCGCCGTCGCGCGGACCTGGTGCTGGCTTACCATCCGCCGATCTTCAAGCCGATCGCGACGCTTCGAGCGCAAGGCGGCGGGGCAGAGGCGGCGGTGTTCTGGTGTGTCCGCGACGGCATTGCCGTTTATGCGACGCATACCGCGCTGGACGCGGTCGACGGGGGCACCAATGATGTGCTCGCGGGCCTGTGCGGGCTTGGCGCCACCCAGCCGCTCGAATGGGTGGATGATCCCCAGAATCGTGAGTGCAAGCTGGCGGTGTTTGTGCCGCGTGCGCACCTGGAGAAAGTTTCGGGCGCGGTATTTGGTGCCGGGGCGGGGCGGATCGGTGAATATGAGCGGTGCAGTTTTCGACAGGAAGGGCAGGGGACGTTTCTGGGGGGAGAGAACACTCACCCCACGATCGGCGAACGAGGGCAATTGGAAACAGTGGAGGAGGTTCGGCTGGAGACGGTTGTGCCGGTGACGCGGCTGCCCGAGGTGGTGGCTGCGCTGCGCGGGGCGCACCCGTATGAGGAGCCGGCGTTCGATATATACCCGCTGAAGGGGCGCCCGATCCGGGGCATCGGACGGGTGGGGTCATTTCCGCGGCCGATCAAGCTGTTTGAGCTGGCGGCAAGTCTCAAGCGGGGCATCGGCGCCGCGCCGGTGCAGGTGGTGGGTGAGCGGGGGCAACGGGTGAAGCGCGCAGTGATCGTGGCGGGGGCGGCGGGCAGCCTGCCGTTTCGGGTGGGCTTGGGCGGCGGCGACGTGGTGGTAACCGGCGAGATTCGGCATCACGATGCGCTGGCGATCGCGCGTTGCGGGGCCGCGGCCGTGGCGCTTGGTCATTGGGCCAGCGAGCGACCGGTGCTGGCGCCGCTGGCGCAGCGGCTCGGCGCGGCGCTGCCGGGCGTGCGCTGCACCGTCAGCGGGGCCGATGGCGATCCCTTTCAATTCATCTAATCGCAGCCAACAAGTGCCATAGTATGGCACCCACCTACGGCGACACCGGCCAACCGTAGAAGCGGCGGCGCGCAGCGCCGCACAGCGCCGCGGGAACGGCGAGGAGATCGGCACCCCTGCATAGATTGAGGCCCGCCTACCTTGCGCACTGCGGCAGGGACGCTTATCGGACAGCGGCGAACATTATTGCGACGTTCTACGACAGGCCTTGTTCTGCGCGGTGGGCGGTGTCGCCCGGCAACGCTGATTCGCGCATGTTTGCGGACGTCGGGTGTCTGTATCTTCACGGGAATTTCGTTGGTTTCCGCGATTTCGCCAGATAATATCAGTGGCGGGGAAACGCAGAGAGTGTCCTCCTGATTTCGGGATCGAGCCATTGCCCATGCGCAGCGCATTCTGTGTTCTCGTGATCATCGCGGCCCTGAGCGGCTTCGCGGCGCCTGCGCGCGCCGGTAACGTCGTGCCCATGTCGGCCGAAGGGCTTGCCGACTTGGCGGGACAGGTCATTGTCGGTCGGGTAACGGCGGTGCGTTCCTACTGGGCGGACCGACCGCGGCGGATTGAATCGGAAATCACGTTTATCGAGGTCACCTATCTGAAGGGCGCTCTGGCGACTTCGGGCGACACGTTTGCGTTGGTGGTGCCGGGCGGAACCGTGGGCGAAACGACCATGCGCATCGGCTGTGCGCCGGTGTTCGCGGTGGGGGAGAAGTGGGGGCTGTTTCTGCTGCCGACTTACAAGACGTTTCCGGTCGTGGGGTTGACGCAGGGCGCTTTTCGGGTGGTGACTGATGGGTCGGGCGTGGATCGAGTGTTCGACGCGGACGCGGCGCCGCTGGCGGGTGTGGGTGTGGATGGTTTGATTCGTGCGACCGGCGTGCATGCGCCGGCGGAGAGCCGGCTGCGCGAGGCCGATCGGATCCACCTCGTTCCGCAAGCAGCAATCGTGTCGGAGGCGCAGGCTGTTTCCCTGCCTGAGTTTGTCAAACAGTTACGGCCGATTCTCGATGCCAGCCGCGATCACCAATTGAAACAACCTGCCGGTCGGCGGGAAGTTGTGTCTTATACCGCGGTGCCCTTGCGCGCTTTGGACCAGGCAACCCCGCGGGCGGTTGGTGCTCCCGGGGGTCAACGAGGAGAGTATCGTGGACCGATGCCGCGCGGTGAGGTTCGCCCGCTGGAGTTGGGGCCATGAAAAGGCGGCCACCGTGGCGATGGCTGGTACGCGGCCTGCTGTGGGTGGGGGCCGTCGGG
This sequence comes from uncultured Phycisphaeraceae bacterium, assembly GCA_964569425.1. Taxonomy (GTDB): domain Bacteria; phylum Planctomycetota; class Phycisphaerae; order UBA1845; family UBA1845; genus JACQXM01. Next base: position 76,819 of record CAZMVD010000001.1, on the reverse strand, counting down.
CTGATCGCATTGCCCGGTTCGCGCAGCCCGGCGTTTACCTTTTTCACCTACGGCGGCGCCGTGGTTACCTGGCCCGGGGCGCACAGTTTGCGGTTCCTTTCGCCCTCGACCTTCCCGCAGGGCAGCGTACCCGAACAGCTCATATTGGAAGCGATGGGCCTGTGGAACCTCGTTCCCGGATCGGACTTCCTCTATTCGTATTCGCGGCTGGATCAGGACTATCCAATCGACAACTTTGACGGCTACAACGACACGGCGGCGGTGCCCGCGTCTCTGCTCGATCCCGGCGTGCTCGGCGTGACGTTTCTGGTGAACAACGGTTCCGACTGGTACGACATGGATATCGTGTTCGCGGACGTGCCGGTCGGAGTCGGGTATACGTTCGACCCCAACCCCGATTGCCACATCGTGGACAATCCGATGCCGGTCAACGGCTTTTCGTTTCTGCTGGTGGCGGTGCACGAGTTGGGCCACGCCATCGGCCTGGGGCATGACCCGGTGGGGGATGAGTCGCCGGGCGCGCCGTGGTTCGTGGCCACGATGAATCCGCGATACCCAAGCGGCGGCACGCTGGGGCAGGAGAACATCGTCGAATTACATGCCGACGATCGTAACGGGGCGCGGTATCTCTACCCGCACTCCGGGCCGTCGGGCCCGCCGTATGTAGACGTGGCCCTTTCCGGCTATGCCGCCGGGGCGGTGCTGGGGCGCGCCGAGCCGCTGACGTTCGCGCCCGCGGGAGCCTACCCTGGCGAGTCTGTCACGGCGCGCAGCGTGATTGAAAACCTCGGATCTACCCACGAATTCTCCGTGCGGCAGGGGTTCTACCTGTCCGCCGACGCGCACATCAACGTAGGCGACCAACTGCTCGGCTTCTTGTCGTGGGATTTGGCCATGGGCGATGCGTTTCAGTTCGACGTGGAGATTCCGCTTCCGGTGGATTTCGCGGCGGGAGATTACTACCTCGGTGCGATCATCGACGATTTGAACCAGATTGCGGAGCGCTACGAGGACAACAACGCGGCTTCCTATTGCCAGCCGTTGACTATCCTGAAGCGCGCCCCGCAAATTAACCCGCTGGCGCAGCAGAATATCGCGTGCTCGGCGTCTTTCACCGGTCCGACGCCGACGCTGACGCTGCCGCTCAACATGAGCCCGGTGACCTGGAGCCTTGACGCTCCGCCCGCGGGCATGACCATCCACCCGGCAACCGGGGTGATCTCCTGGCCGCAGCCGGTGCACTCGCCGTTTCCCTACTTCGTGACCCTGCGTGCTACCAACACCGCGGGCAGCGGCACACAAACGCTGATCCTCGGGGTGCTGGCCGATGCGCCAGTGATCGCGCCGCTGGCCGACGTGAACGTCTCCTGCGCGCCGGCGTTTGTGGGGCCGACGCCGGCAGTGACTTCGCCGGGTTGCATGTGGCCGGTCATTCAATGGTCGCTGGATGCCGCGCCGCCGGGCGTCACGATCAACTCCGCCACCGGGGTGATTTCCTGGCCGAATCCTGAACCCGCGCCGACCCCGTACAACGTCACCCTGCGCGCCTTCAACGCGGTCGGTTCGGGCACGCGGACATTTGGGCTGCACGTCACGGCGGGAGACTTCACCGGTGACGGCGCCGTCGGGATGACCGACGCGGCAGCATGGGTGGATTGTCTCACCGGCCCGCTCGCCCCCCTCGCGCCCGGCTGTTCCTGCGGCGACACTGACGGCGACGGCGATTTCGACCTCCGCGATGTTCGCTTCCTTATCAACGCCTTCGCGCCATAGTGCGCTCCCGCACTGCCAAAGCGAGCCGCCGACTCTCGCCTTTTGAGTGCAAGGTCAAGGGTCCGTCCGCGTGGTCTCTCCTTCAGGTACCCCTGGTGGCGGGTGCCGCTCCTCGCGGCTGCCAGGGTGTAATACGTCCCAGGGCGGCACGTGTTGAAACGGGCGCCCGCATTCCGGGCAGCGGGGGCCGGGGACGTTGTCGATGCGATAGCCACATTGTGAACAGGGCACGCCGCAATCGGTGCGCGTCGGACGGAACGGGCGCAGAAGCAAATAGAGGCAGCCGCTGAGCATGCCGGTGAAGAGGGTCCAGGAACTGGCATAGACAACGGCAACAAAGAGCAATTGGTCGCTCGGAAGGAAGGCCGCAAGTATCAGGAACGCTACCACGTTGATCAGCGTGAGCATTAATGGTACTTCGAGCGTCGCGAAAGCTACGTATCGGTCGCGATCTCGCGCGCCAAATCGCGCACGTGACATCTCCATGATGATTGCAAGGGCGATGGCCGTGCTTCCGGCCAGGGCGATGTAAAAGTGCGGGCCGAGCAGAAGGATGCCCACGGCCAGCCCTCCGCAACCCGCGAGCACACCAACGAGCCAGCAACGAAGCATTCGATGCGGCCGGCAGGTGTCGAACATGGGGTTTGGCCCTCACGGCAGACGTTAGACCGTCGGCGACCGCGAGTCGATTCCATAATGTAACGCGCCGACTTTCGGGAGGCCACGAAACGGGAGCTCGTCTTTGGTCGATGGGAATCAAAACGCCCATGCCTCGAAATCAGGCACGCCCAATGCGTCACAGCAATGGACGACGCTCTGGTGCACAAACCTGGTGAGTCGCGGTAAACTCATGACCGTATGCTCCGCATCGGCCCTTTCGAGCTTTACTCGGTCCTCACCGGCACGTTCCGCCTGGACGGCGGGGCCATGTTCGGCGTGGTGCCCAAGGTGCTTTGGCAGGCGGCCACCGATGTGGACGAGCAGAACCGCATTTATCTGGCCACGCGTTCGCTGCTCGCCGTGGACCGCGACGCACGCCGCGTGGTTCTGGTGGACACCGGCTGCGGCACGAAATGGTCGCCCGACGCCGTCGCACGCTACGCCATCCGCCACGATGCCGAGGCGATTCCCCGTGCCCTGGCCGGCCTCAACCTGACCGAGAAAGACATCACCGACGTGATCGTGACCCACCTGCACTTCGACCACAACGGCGGGCTTGCCGTGTGGGAAGACGACCCTGGCGGGGCGACGCGGCTGGTGTACCCTCATGCCCGTCATTGGATTCACCGCCGGCAGTGGGACCATGCCCACGCCCCCACCGTCAAGGACCGCGGCTCCTATCTGCCGGAGGACTTTGCCGCCCTGGCCGAGGCCGGCGTGCTGCACTTCGTCGATGGCGACGATCCCCCGCCGCCGTTTGCGGGCCTGACTTGGAGGCTGTCGCATGGGCACACGCCGTATCAGCTTCATCCACTTTTCCACGATGAATCTGCCGCCCTGTTGTGGACCGGCGACGTGGTTCCGACCGTGGCCCACCTGCGCCTGCCGTGGGTCATGGCGTACGATCTGTTTCCCCTTACCACGATCGACGAAAAGGCCGGCTTCACGCGCGGCGCCATTCAGGAAGGGGTCATTCTCGCTCTGCCCCACGATCCGAAGGTCGCCGCGGTGCGCCTCGACGGCACCGTCGAACGCCCCATTGTGAACCAGGCCGTGACGCTTTGACGCCGGTGCCGACGACCTTGGCCCTGCCGCTGTTGTCGAATAGAATCGATTCCGACGCAATGCCGTCGCAGGGCCGGTTCGGCGTAGACGGTCAGGGCGATTTGGCGAACCCTTGGATTGATCCATGGCACCGGAAGAGATTTGCGAGCTGCTCAAGAAGCAGTTTGGCGCTGACATTGAGGACACCGTTCTGGAGGGCCGGCACCCTTACGCGGTTGTCGCGGCGGGGGCGTGGCTGCGTGTGGCGAATTTTCTGCGTGATGAACCGCGGCTGCGGCTCAACTTGCTGCGGTGCGTTTCGGCGCTGGATCTGCTGGCCGACAACAAGCTTGCCTGCGTGTACGACTTGCAGCACGTTCCGACTGACCGGCCCGCGGAGCTGGCGACGCGGACGGTCGAGTTCGCGGTGCGGGTGGTTACCGATCGGGACAAGCCGGAGATTCCGTCGGTGGCGGACGTGTGGCCGGCGGCCGACTGGCACGAGCGCGAGGCGTATGACCTGATGGGGATTACATTTACGGACCACCCGGATCTGCGGCGGATTCTGTGCCCGGACGACTGGGAGGGCCACCCATTGCGGAAGGACTACGAGTTTCCGATGGAGTACCACGGGATCCCGGCGACGACGGAGTTTGAGCTGACGAATCCGCGGCATTGAGGCAACTACGTGGCCGTCCACCACTCAACACATTTGATTATCGGCCGCGAGGCCTTGCGTGTTCTTGGAGAGACCGGTTTGACGGAATCGTTCGTCTTGTTTCAAGCCGGCTGCTATCGAGGCGCCATGTTTGCAGGCGGATGTGCTTTAGAGTGTTTCCTCAAGCTTGCCGTATGCCACACGTTGAAACTCGATGGCTTGCCGAATGCGTTCCGGACGCACAACCTCGAGGCACTGGTCATGTATAGTGGGTTCCGGAGTGTGCTCTATGCATCTACTCCGGTTAAGCAGAGTTTCCAACTCATTGTGGATGAATGGGGGATCGACGGACGAGAGAATCTGCTATACGGCGCTCCGGAGCTTGTTGACGAGCACCGGACAAGGGACTTTCTCGATGCGTTGAATGGCGAGGGCGCTGGAGTGATCCCATGGTTGCGAAGAATGTTACCGTAAGGGCTGCCGAGAATATAGATCTGGCACTCCAGGAATTCGTTCAGCACCGAGCCGAGTCAAAGGTCTTGGTCTTCGCGGACGATTGGGGGAATCTGCATGCCATTGTCGCGACCAGCGCGTTTGAGGGGATGTCGGACGAGAAGCGGCAGGAGCACGTATGGGCCTACCTGAGAGATCACATTGCGCCGGATGAGCTTGCCGGTCTTTACCGATTGTATGCACTGACCGGACAGGAGTATGACGCCTGTTACCAAAGGATTGTGGCGCCCGGCTCGATTTCGGAGGAACTGGACCTCGGGCGTCTCAAGAAGGATGCGACCAATGAAGGAAATGGTTCTTGAATCACCTCCCGATGTGTTGATCGACGTAGATCGATCTGTGCAGGGTGACCTGCGGACGGAAGAGATGCTGGTCAACATGGGGCCGCAGCATCCGGCAACGCACGGCGTGCTGCGGGTGGTGCTGCGCACCGACGGCGAACTGGTGCTCGAGGCCATTCCGCATATCGGCTATTTGCATCGTTGTGCCGAAAAGATCGGGGAGAATCTTCAGCCGTATCAGTACATTCCCTACACCGACCGCATGGATTATCTGGCGGGGATGAACAACAATCAGGCGTTTGCGGTGGCGGTGGAGCGGCTGTGCGGGCTGGTGGTTCCGCCGCGCGGGCAGACGATTCGGGTGATCATTGCGGAACTCAACAGAGTCGCCTCGCACCTGGTGTCGCTGGGGACCTATGGGTTGGACATGGGGGCGTTTACGCCGTTCCTGTACTGCTTCCGCGAGCGGGAGATGATCCTCGACCTGTTTGAGGCGGTCTGCGGCGCGCGGCTTACGTACAGCTACATCACGGTCGGCGGCGTACACGACGACCTGCCCGACGGCTGGGTGGACCGCTGCCGCGAGTTTCTCGATTACTTCGAGCCCAAGATCGAGGATTACAACAACCTTCTCAGCTTCAACCACATTTTTGTGAAACGCACGGCCAGGGTGGGCGTGATCTCCCCGGGCGAAGCGGTTGCCTACGGCCTTACCGGGCCGGTACTGCGCGGCAGCGGCGTCCGCTGGGACCTGCGCAAAGTGCTTCCATACGACGGCTACGAGCAATACGATTTCGAGGTGCCCATCGCCCGGCCGGGCGGCTCCGGCGAGATTCCCGAGAGCGTCGTAGTGGGGGATTGCTGGAGCCGGTATTACGTGCGTGTGTTGGAGATGGTGCAGTCGGTGCGGATTATCCGGCAGGCGCTGGATCGGCTGGGCGACGGGCCGACGCAAGCAGAGAAGCTGAAGAACTTGAAGCTGCCGGATGACGAGGTGTACGCCGAGGTGGAAAACCCGCGGGGGCAGCTCGGGTTTTATGTCCGCGGAGACGGCTCGGCGATTCCTTATCGCGTCAAGGCGCGGGGGCCGAGCTTTTGCAATTTGTCGATTACCACGCACGTTTGCCGCGAGGTTCTGCTCGCCGACGTGCCCGCGATCATCGGCAGCATCGACGTGGTGATGGGCGAAGTCGATCGTTAGCCCCTGAGGACGGGGCAGCGTGACCACGCCGATCTTCCATCGCGAAATCGGCGCGGTCGGCTGAGTGGTGCCACTTGCTGGCACTCATGGCGGTTGGGCCTGGAGGGATTCGAACCCCCGACCAAGCGATTATGAGTCGCCTGCTCTCACCGCTGAGCTACAGGCCCGGTTTGGGATGTTCTGGGGCGTGTGGTGGTTGCTCGACTTCACGATTCACCTCACGCGGGGATTCCCGCAGTGCGAGCCCGAGGGCTGATTGTCGCACCGGGGACTTCGGCGCGCCATTCGCCGCGAAAGACCTCCACGGCCGGTCCGGTCATCCACACGTGGTCGTTTGCCGCCCAGTCTATGCGCAAGTCGCCACCCGGCAGGGTTATGGTCAATTCACGCATGGTCCGACCGCTCAAAGCACCGGCAACGCCCACCGCGCACGCGCCGGAACCACAGGCGCGGGTGGCGCCCGCGCCCCGCTCCCAGGTTCGCATGGTCAGGTGGTGCGGGCCATCCACTCGCACAAAATGAGCGTTGACCCGCTGGGGAAATAACGCGTGGTTTTCAAACGCGGGACCGATGCGTTTCAGGTCGATCGCCTGCGGATCCTCCACGAAGACCACGGCATGAGGGTTACCCATCGACACGCAGGTCATCTTGAAGTGCCGGCCGTCCACTTCGATCGGATGGTCGATCACGGGACCAACGTCAAGAAGCACCGGAATGCGCGTGGGCTCCAGTATGGGCACGCCCATGTCCACACTCACCGACTGCACGACATCCCGAACAACGTCGCATTCGACGTGCCTGGTCCCGGCGTCTGTTTCGATTCGCAGCACGGTTGAATCGGCGCCGTTTCTTTCGCATACGTACTTGGCCACGCAGCGGAGACCGTTGCCGCACATTTCAGCCCGGGATCCGTCGGCGTTGTACATCTCCATGCGTGCATCCGCCGTTCCAGAGGGCAGAATCAGGATGAGCCCGTCGGAGCCGATGCCCGTGTGTCGGTCGGACAGCTCCTTAGCCAGCGCGGCAGGATTGCTCAACGGCTCCAGCGAGCAGTCTACGAAAACGTAGTCGTTGCCCAAACCGTGCATCTTGATGAACTTCATGCCGCTTATTCTATGCGATGGGCGGCGGCGCGGGAAATGGTCTGCTACGCTTGAACATCGAGGTGCAATTGTCCATCCGGGTCCCGGCGGATGCCAGAGTCAGAACGCTGCGCCGGTGGCTCCGCGGTTTGATCTTCCGATTCATCGAACGGTCGCCCCTGGCTACCGCTGCCCTCTGCATCGGCCGATACGCGGGCGTCGGCATCGGCCGTTTCCACGGTGGCGCCGGCTTCGTCGACGCTTTTGACCTGCCGGCTTGCCGCTGCTGCGGATCCTGTCTGGGCGGCATCGCGTTCGCGGCCGACTTCCCGTGCCTGGAAACCGGCCTGAAGGGCGGATGTGGCAATAGGTGAAGGACTCTCTGCCATGGAATTACGGCCCGATAGGCCGCTCCCAAGTGAGCGCGCGACCATAACGCGCTCAATGATGGACCTATCGGTAAGAAAAGGCCGAACTCCGCAGCCGAGGTTCCGATAACTCGGGCGCGGGTTGACGTGCTGCCTGCCAATTGGGAATTGGCGGTTGAGTTCCTTCGGAATCCGAAAAGTGGCCCGAGCCGACGCTACTCTAACCCAAGTCGAGCGCGTGGATCATCTTCTTGTCGCGAACGAAGAGTGTCTTACCCACGAGTGTGGGCGCCGTCCACGCGACTTTTTCCAGGATGTTCGCCTTGGCATGAACAGTCAGTTTCTCGGGAGTGACCGTGGCGAGGGCCAACTGGCCATCCTCGTCGAGAATGAGCATCTTGTCATCCGCGAGCAAAGAGGTGGCCTTGGCGAATCCGCGTTCGCGCCAGGCGATTTCGCCGGTTCGAGTATTGATGGCTGCAAAGAAGGCCGGCCCGCCCGTGGATCCACCGGTGGAACCATAGACGTAATCGCCGATACCGATGGCGTTGGTGTGATAAAACTGGATTTTCCGCGTTGACCAGAGTTCGTTGACGTCGACTTTGTCACCATTGCGGGTGAGCTTCACGCCGCGGGCGCCCGCTTCCGGGGTGGCGAAGAGCAGGTGGTTGTCCGGCCCCCAGACGGGTGGGCAGACGTTCTGCTTCCATTGGTTGCCGATTTCGTACGACCATTGCAAGTCGCCGGTGGCGGGGTTGAGGCCGACGATTTCCGAGCCCATAAAGGTGATCAAGTGGTCGTGCCCATCCAAGGTAATCACCTTGGGTGTTGAATAACTATTCTCGAAGTCGTGCTGCTGCCAGACGACGGCGCCGGAGTTACGGTCGAGTGCCATGATGCTGTGCCCCTCGCCGCCGACCAAGACGATGATGAAATCCTTGTAGAGAATGGGACTCGAGGAATAGCCATGATTGAGGATCGTTCCGCCCAAGTCGGACCACAGGTCCTTGGACCAATACAGCTTGCCGTCTTCCTTGGCGAGGCAAAGTAACTTGCCGGCCACGCCAATGGTGTAGAGGCGGTCGCCGACGATTAAGGGTGTGGACCGTGGCCCGTCGCCAAACTGCATGACGTGGGTTTCGTGGGGGGCAGATTCGTAGGGATGCTCCCACACGGTCTTGCCGGTCTTGCCGTCCAGCGCAATGACTGTCTCCTTGCCATCGGCGCGGTACATGGTGTAAAGCCGGCCGCCGTCGGCGAGAATGGCGGAATAGCCTTCGCCCAGTTCCCGAGACCAGAGTTTCCTGGGTCCCTCTTCCGGCCAAGTCGTGGCCAAGCCTTTGGCATCGATCTTGAAATCGCCCTTCGGGCCGCCCCATTGGGTCCATTGCGCGTGGGCGGCCGACGGCTGCTGCACGACTGGTGTTACCACGACGGGAAGCGAAACGGCCATTGGATACGCGGCGAGTGAGCGGAGCAGCGACCTCATCTTCATGTTGTAATTCCTCTTTATTGGACTCTCTCAAGGCGCAGCCCAGCCGCAAGTACGAAAAGCGGTGTGCGGTCATGAGCCCGAACGACTGTCAGTATAATCGTTCTGCAGGGGGCGTCGCTTCCCGAAAATTCGGAAAATTGTAAGAAAACGTAGGGTCAGCCGAGGTCGAGGGCGGTGATCGACTTCAAGTCGCGCACGTAGGCCGTCTTACCGACGACGGTCGGCACGGTCCACGCAACACGCTCCAGGACCGCGGCGCGTGAGTGGACGGTTAACTTCTCGGGAGAAGCAGTGGCGAGGACCAATTCACCGTCTTCCTGAAGTACCAGCAGATAGTCACCGGCGAGCAATGTGGTGGACTTTACAAAACCCCGTTCCCGCCAGGCTACATTGCCGTCCCGAATGTTGATGGCCGCCATGAACACAGGCCCCTGACCGCCTCCGGTGCAACCGTACACGTAATCGCCGACGCGCACCGCGGTCACGTGAGAGAACTGGACTTTGCGGGTGGACCAGAGTTCCTCCACGTTGGTACGGCCATCCTGGCGCTTCAACCGCAGCCCGCGCGACCCCGCCTCGGGCGCTGAGATAAAGAGGATGTTGTCCGGCCCCCAAATGGGCTGGCTGGCGTTGAAGCGGAACTGATCTCCACCGGTGTATTGCCAAAGGAGTTCGCCATCGGCCGGGCGCAACCCAACTACGGCGCCATCCATCATGCATACGAGTTGGTCCTCGCCGTCGACGGTAATCAGCTTGGGGCTGGCGAAGCTGTTCTCGAATCCGTGTTTCGCCCATGCGATGGTGCCATCGGACTGGTTCAGGGCGACAACCGCGTGATCCTCGCCGCCGATCATCACAATGACCAGCTCTTTGTAGGGCAAGGGGCTGGAAGAGTAACCGTGGTTGAGCACCGATCCCTTCAGTTCCCGCCACAGCTCCTTGGACCATTGCGGCTTTCCATCTCGTTTGTCGAGGCAGTGCATGGTGCCCGAGACGCCCACGGCGAACAGCCGGTTGCCGTCCAGGGCCGGGGTGGCGCGTGGTCCGGTGCCGAATTGCTTTACGTGCTCTTCCGAGGGCTGGGAATCGTAGGCGTATTCCCAGATCGTTTCTCCCGTTGTGGCGCTCAGGGCGATGGCCTTTTCGCGATCCTCCCCACGGTACATCGTGTACAGGCGATCATTCTCTACGAGAATGGAGGAGTAGCCGTCACCCAGTTCCCGGGTCCAGATTTTTCGCGGGCCGCCTTCGGGCCAACTGGCCGCCAAACGGGAGCCCTGGGCATCAAAATCGCCGCGCGGCCCCCCCCATTGCGGCCATTGCGCTGTGGCGGACGCTGCCGCGACTAACCACAGGCCCACTCCGCAGCAGAACGACAAGCCATTTCGGCAAAGGGTGTTGCTGCTGTGACTGCTCCGAGAAGGGGTCATCATGCTCATTCCTTTCTGCGACGTTACCTGCAGCGGGGCGCGTCAGGCGCCGGCACTCGATATTCAGACCTCGACCGAAGCTCCACAGGTCTGTTCTTCGGCTCCGGCCCTTTACCATAACCGGTTCCGGGGCGAGAACCTATGCACGAATTGGTCACAAGGCTGTAGAAAAATGTCTCACGAGGTTCACCGGAATGGCAAGTCGGCACACTTTGCGTACCTGTCAGGGACACCGGACGTCCGGAATGTCACTGTCTTCCCCAGGGGGCGGTTTGGATCATTGGTCGAGAAACGGCTCAATTCTAAGTTCCATGACGACTTCGTCCTGAATGCGAACGCCGCGCTCGCCATACAGAGGAATCTGCGGTTTGATCTTGCGGGCTTCGTCGACCACGCCAAGATTGATGGACACCATGCGGAACCCCAGCCGCTGGTAGAAGCCGATGACCCGGAGGTTGTCGTTCGTGGTCGTCAGCCACACCCTCCCGCAACTGATCCGCCTGGCCTTTTCGATGGCGGATATCATCAACGAGGAACCGATTCCCGCGCCCTCCAGGGTGGCGTTCAGGGTAAGGATTTCCATGCCGTCGGTGCCGTCCGCGTGGTAGGTCAGCAGGCCGACAAGGCGACCATCTCGCCTTTCAATGAATCCTTGCTCCTGATGAGGATAGAACACGCGGCCGCGACTCATGACAATGCGGCTGTGCCAGTGGCGTTCAATGAACGCGGCAATTTCCTCTCGATCGCTATCCTGAAATTCGGTCCGAGACATGAATGGTGTTGTATCATTCCGGCGAATCGATTGCCAGCCGAGTATATCGCGGTGTCTTGTGAAAAAGCGAACAGACCTGGACGGAACACGCCTGGTGCTGGCGGACGGATTCAGCGGCGATTGGCCGGTCGTTTGCCCACACGCCGGACGTGTTTTATAGTTTCGACGCCGTGAGCGGCCACTTGGCCCGCCGGGCCGAATTGGGAATGGTCAGTAGAATGCCGCACGCTCCGCTCGATATCGTCTTTACGGCGCCGCACCCCGACGACCTGGAGATCGGGATGGGTGGGACGATCGCCCAGATGGTCAAGCTGGGCTACCGGGTGGGCATGGTGCACATGACCAACGGCGAGCCCACGCCCCGCGGCACGCCCGAAACCCGCGATCGCGAAATGCAGGCAGCGGCGGAAGTGCTCGGGGTTCAGGTTTGCGAGATGCTGGGGCTGCCGAACCGCGTACTTATGGATGGACCGGAATCCCGCTACGCCCTTGCCACCGCATTGCGCAAGTATCGTCCGAAGATCCTTGTCGGCATGGCCGGGCGGACACCGGGTGCCTCGCCGGATCACTACCAGGCGCAGCTCATCACGGAAGCTGCCCGGTTTTATTCCCAGTTCACCAAGTGGAACGACCGCTTTGGCGGGACGGAGCCGTTTCGGGTGGACCACCTTGTCTATCGTCCGACGCGGATTGCCGCGGAGATTACCCATTGGCACTCGCAGTTCGTGGTGGACATTTCCGATACGCTGGAGCAGAAAATCGAGGCGATTCGCTGTTACCGTTCGCAATTCGACGGGGAGCGATTCGCGGGGCTGGAACACTATGTTCGATCGTGGGCTGGGGTTGAAGGCGGTTCGGTGGGGGTTCGGTACGGCGAAACCTACGCGCTGCCGCGACTGCTCGGCGTGGTGGATATGGTGGCGCTCCTGGGCGAGTGGAAGGTGCCGCCGCCGTTCAAACAAGGGTCGCGCGGCGCGTAGCTCCGGCGACCTGCTGCGACCATCCGACAGGGCACGCGCGTTCAACGGGTTCCGGTCCAGACGCCGA
>CAZMVD010000001.1:0-64485 GCA_964569425.1 uncultured Phycisphaeraceae bacterium | reverse complement strand
CAGGGTCTGCGTGAGGGGTCACATCGAAGTTGGCCCCACCCGGCGGCTTCAGGAGGTCAACGTGGAACTATTCGTGGACAATCATCTGGTGGACTCGGCGGAATTCTGCGGGACTACCGTGGAAGAGACCGTGCGGAGCATTCAGGCCCGATTGTGCGCCCCCGGACGACTGGTGGTCGGGCTACGTTTTGACGGGAAGGAAGTCGGCCAGGATGAAATGAACGGTGCTCTCGCCCGTCCCATGGCCGGCGTTAGGCGGCTGGATGTCGCCACGTTGGACCGCGCCGCGCTGATTGAAGATGCCATGAACCATGCAGCGGCATCGCTGGCGCAGACGGTCGAGGCCAGCACGCATGCGGCGGAGCTGTTGACGACCGGGCAAGTGGCCCAGGGCATCGAGGCGTTGGGCGGATGCACGCGTGCGTGGCAGCAAATCCACCAGGCGGTTATACAATCGTTATCGCTCCTGTGTGTGGACGCGGCCTCGGTTAAGATCGGAAACGAGCGTTTGGCCGATGTGATCGAGAAGCCGAGAGAAGCGCTGAACCAGATCAAACAAGCCCTCATGGCCCAGGATCATGTGCTGCTGGCAGATATCCTTCGATATGAATTCGAGGATGCGGTTCGGGCCTGGGAAGCCGTTATTCGTTCCGTTAGCCGTCTTGGTCGTGAGGAATCCAAGACGGAAGAGTGACTTCCCCTGGTTCTGCACCAACCGCCGGCGTCCCGCCATGACGTAAATTGTCGCGTTAATTTGTTTCCGAAAACGTATCAGGTCTATTGGTTTTTCCTTGCAATTGAATTTTCGGTTGGCTACACTGGCCTGTTATAGAGGTAAGGAAGCGAATGGGAGGTGTGGAGAGAGTGGCGCAATTCTACGCGCGTTGCCGCTTGTCAGGTCAACATCATCGCGTTGAGTAACAAGGCAAGCGCTTTGCTGTTTGTACTACTTTCTCCAGCTATCCAGGATTTGCCTTACTGTTAGGTCTTCGGTTTAGAGAATGTTCGCGGGTGCCTGTAGACATCGTGGCGCGAAATGCGGCCGGTGTTAGCTAAACGGTGGAAGGAGCGGATCGATGAATTCTTCAAAGCGCGCTGTCCTGTCCTTGAGTTACGTCACGGGCTTGCTGACGTTTGCCCTTCCCGCGCTGGGCGGCTACACGACGATTTTTACGACACCCGAGCCCGGCCATGCCGCGCTTCTCGATGGTATCTATGGCGGTACCTTTGTGGCCACGGGAGCGCCGCTGCCCAACGGGTTCAGCACTCAATACAGCAACGGCGTGACGACGGCGACGCGCGTCGATGACGACGGGTTCGTGGCGTTGCTTAACATGCTGACCGGTGCACCCGGTACGGCGGACGACGACGTGTGGACCGATGGTTCGACTACGGCCAGCGTCGAGGCGCGGTTTGCGGGCTTTCCGCAGGAGTTCGGCTACGATGACGGACTTGGCTTCGTCAAGATGTTTGAAGTGACGGGGACGGGGTTTGCGGCGACCGGGTCGGGAATGGTGACCTTTACGCCGGGTTCGACCTGGGTTTGGGCGCGGGCCAACGATTCCGACGTTTCGCTGACCAATGTGCATTATTCCGACCCGTTGATGAACAGCGACTTGCTGGATCACATGGTGACGTACGAGATCATCGGCGCGCCGGGTATTCCTCCGACCTACAAAGTATGGGCGCTCTTCTGGGAAGACCTGAACGGTCCGTTGGGCGACAACACGCATCCGGCGAATCAGGGATTGGCGGCGGATCGTGATTTCAACGATCTGGTCATTCAGATCGAAGTACGGGGCTGTTTCGTGGACGGGGATTGTGACGACGACAACGAGTGCACCGAGGATTCGTGCGTCAACGGGTTCTGCGAGAACGTCTTGATCATCTGCGACGACAAGAACGAGTGCACGGATGATTTCTGCGACCCGGTGCTTGGTTGCCAGACGGCCGATATCGACTGCGACGACAATGACGCCTGCACGATCGACGACTGCAACCCGGCCAGCGGCTGTTTCTACGATCCCGTGGTGTGCGATGACGGCGTGGATTGCACGGTCGACACCTGCGATTCAATGATCGGTTGTGTATACACGCCGGACGACGCGGCGTGCGACGACGGCAACGAGTGCACGATCGACACCTGCGATCCGGTGCTCGGCTGCGTGTATCAGGATGCCCTGGCGGGCACGCCGTGCGGCAACCAGACGCCGCAGGGGGTTTGCGACCAGCCGGACGTGTGCGACGGCTTCGGGAATTGCGTGGCCAATCCGGTCCCTGCGGGGATAGAGTGCCGTGCGGCGGCGGGCGACTGCGACGTGGCAGAGTTCTGTGACGGCGTGAACCCGGATTGCCCGCCTGATGTCTTCCTGCCGGATACCACTGAATGCCGTGCGTCGGCGGGCGTGTGCGACGTGGCCGAGTTCTGCACCGGCAACAGTGCGGATTGTCCGTCGGATGGTTTTGAGCCCAACACTACGGAGTGTCGCGCTTCGGCGGGCGTTTGCGACATCGCCGAATTCTGCACGGGCAACGATGCCGATTGTCCGCCGGATGCCGTCGAGCCGAACACTACGGAGTGCCGCATGGCTGCCGGCGTTTGCGACATTGCGGAGTTCTGCGACGGGGTAGGCGTGGATTGCCCGGCCGACGGTTTCGAACCGGATACGACCGAGTGCCGGGCGGCGGCGGGGGTCTGCGACGTGGCCGAATTCTGCACGGGAAGCGACGCTGATTGTCCGCCCGACGCGCTGGAGCCGGATACCACGGTTTGTCGCCCAGCGGTGGACGAGTGCGACGTGGATGAGTTCTGTACGGGTGCGGACGTCGACTGTCCGGCCAACGGATTCGCCGCCGCGGGAGCGGACTGCACCGACGACGGTGACGAATGCACCAACGACATCTGCGACGGCTCCGGCAACTGCACGCACCCCGACAATCAACTTTGCGGGGCGTGTTGCCTGGCTGATAAGAGCTGTATCGTCGATGTGCTGGAAGGCACTTGTACCAACTTGGGTGGTTCGCACCTGGGGCCCGGGTCCATTTGCCTCGGGGATAGTGACGGTGATGGCGTCGACGACCAGTGCGACAATTGCCCCGGTGTGGACGATGCGACTTTCGGCATCCTGGTCTGCTGCGATACCGCTTCGCACTGCGAGAGCGATGCTGATTGCGGTCCGGGTGGCCAGTGTATTCCGGCGTGCCAGTGTCCCGGTGAGATTCCGACGATGTCTCAATGGGGAATGCTCATTCTGGCGTTGTTGTTGATGGTGGCCGGCAAGATGTACTTCGGTCGCCGGGAAGAAGTGGCGCTCTAGGACGCAATCTCGCGGAATGTATTCTGAAGTGGGCGGAGTTTCCGTTGGCCGCTTGATCTTGGGCCATCGGGCGACGCTGGAGAGCGGTCTAAGAGCAGGGAATCGCTGGCGTCGCACGACGAATGCGCCGGGGCTTTGCCTGGTTGTCGACGCGATTCGGGGTCGGTCAGCGTACGTTTCCTTCAATTGCTGCAGCTCGTGATCTAGAGCTTTGTCCTTGGCGTCGTGCGGCGAAGTTCCGGAATTGTCCCACGCTCCCTTTGCTATCGAATTGCCGTTTGACGGTTGCGAGCACTTCTGACTTTGCGGGGCGTACCATTGCGTGTGTTTCCTTCGTGGGTGCGGTGGTTCACAACAACTTGTTTACTTGCTGCAAGAAACGCCAGACTTCGACCAGTCCAGTGATTCAAACGTCGCATCTGGTGCGATTATGAGACGTTTCCAGCGGGGTAACCCTTGATTCCGGGCGGCAATACCGATAACATCAGGAGCGTGTTTTTCGCATTGTTGCGGCTGATTTCGGCGATAGAATAGGGGTGGTCGCGCAGTTTGTTTCACGCATTACCCACGGGGTCGATTGGGGGACCGCGCTGGGCTCCGGGGGATATCGATTTCAGTCGCCGGGGCAAGAAGGGGCGAAATTCAAAGCGCCGAGCTGGGCGGGTCGGCGTACATCGCCAATGTTAATTCCGAGGAGGAAAGAGGGTTAGCCATGTTCAATCGAAGAATTTCCACTGCGTTTGCGGCGTTGGCTGCGGTTGCTTTCATGTGTGCAGCCGTGGGAGCCGACCCGACGGTTGAGATTATCCGCACGGCATCCACTGTTCGTGACAATGCCGGGGCCAACCGTCCGGGTTCGACCCGCGTGGTGACGCAATCCGTTCGCCTGGCAGGGGAGATTGCCAACAACTGCCCTGCGTTTCAGTTAGGTACGTTGCCCGGCGTGGGAAGTTTTGCGGGCAGTGTGGCCGACCTGGCGAACAGTTTCGGCGCTGCGCCGGGCTGCGGTGCGCCGTGCGGATTCTACGGTGGCAATTCTTTTGACGGCATCGTCGAGTTTACCGCGAGTGCGACAGGTTCGTGGACTTTTTCGACGTGCAACGACGCCACGGTGTTTGACACCGCGCTGCAACTGCGAAGCGGAGGAAGCTGTCCGGGATCGGCTTGCGTTGCTCAGGATGACGACAGTTGCGACAACTGCGGCTCGCCGTTCAAGGCGCGATTGACGACCAATCTGACGGCCGGCACGACGTACTTTCTGATCGTCGATGGCTACAGCGGATCCGGCGGCGCTTTTCGGGTAGATTACTTTGGGCCGTGCGTTGACGGTTCGGACTGCGATGACGGGTTGTACTGCAACGGCGTGGAGACCTGCGGACCCAACGGCCAGTGCATCGCCGGCCAATCGCCCTGCACCGGCGCCACGCCCTTCTGCAACGAGGACAACAACACATGCTCCGGTTGCACCATGGACGCGCAATGCCCGGATGATGAGGAATTCTGCAACGGGACGGAGTTTTGCAACCTGCAGAGCGGACTGTGTTCGCACACCGGCGATCCGTGCCACGCGGTGCAGACATGCAATGAAGTTACGAATGCTTGCGACGACCCCAATCCGTGCACTTCGTATTCCCAGCCGACGCACAGTCAGGCGGCGTACTTCCCGCAGGATCCGGTTGAGAATCCGTGCTGGTCGGCGGACTTCCTGGTGGGGGACGATATCACGCTTTCCGATCACGCGGGACGAAATCTCATCAGTTATGATATTCTGGTTCGCAGCCGCAACCTGCCGGGCTTTCCCGTTGCGGGTAATTGGACGTTGACCACCGAGTTGTGGTCGGTGGACCCCAATCCGGGTCCGAACTTCGGATTGCCGCTGGCGCCGATTCCGGGAACGCAATGTACATTCCCCGGTTTACCAACAGCGCCGGATACGTTTCCGGTGTCGACTTGCGCTCCGGCGTTCGGGCAGCCGACGGGGATCATCCTGCCCAAGGATCCGGCCGGTAACGGAGTAGATTTCTACATCGTCTACAAAACCTCGGTACGCAACGCCGGCGCGGAGATCGCGGAAGGCCCGCGCACCATCGGCAGCGGCGGGCTGGATGATCTGTTCGCCCCGGGTAACCCGGGTCCCGTGTTCGTGCTTCAGGACCGCAGCGCGCAATGCACCGGCGAGTGGCGCTACGGACAGTTCCCTGCGCCGTTGGTGTCGGACTTCATCGTGAGCGTGTGCACGACGCCGATCGGGCCGTGCTGCCTGCCGGATGGCGGGTGCGACGAGATTCGTCAGCAGGAATGCCAGCAGCTTGGGGGCCAATTCCTGGGAATCAACCAGCTTCTGGACCCGCGCGATTGCGCCGGCCCGGACGATACCGACGGCGACGGCACGCGTGATGAGTGCGATGCCTGTCCGGGCGATTCCACCAAGGACGCGCCCGGTCAGTGTGGGTGCGGCGTGCCCGATACCGACAGCGACGGCGACGGTGCCGCCGATTGCGCGGACAGCTGCCCGTTCGACCCCAACAAGACCTCTCCGGGCATCTGTGGCTGCGGAACTGCGGATGACGACACCGACGGCGACGGCACGCCGGACTGCAACGACGGCTGCCCCGAGGATCCGGAAAAGACCGATCCGGGGATCTGTGGGTGCGGCGTTTCGGACGGTGCCGATTCCGACGGCGACGGCGTGCTCGATTGCGTCGATATGTGTCCGGGGCTGGATGACAACCTCTTCGCTCCCGGCTGCGTGGATGCGATCCCCACCATGTCAGAGTGGGGCGTGGCGATTCTGGCACTGCTATTGCTGGTCGGGGCCAAGCTCTACTTCGGCAACCGGCCGCAGGTTGCGTAGGCGGCCGCAAGAGGCAATGGGATCGAGATTGCACGCGGGGCCCCGTCCTTGAGAGAAAGGTTCGGGGCCTCGTTCTTGCTCTGGGCGGATCTGTGCGGCGTGGTTTGTTCCTAAGGTGCCAGCTCCGGGCCTTGATCAAGGTACCGCCCGTAGAAGGCCAAGAGTGGTTCGGCGTCGAGAGATTCCAGGTGCATTTGCACGTCCCAGGCAATGGCGGTAACCACTCCGGGCAAGCCGTCGTACGGGGCAATGACCAGCTTAGCGAACCCGAAGACCGTGCTCGGCGGGGCGTCGTCGAACAACGATCGCAAGGTGTCGAGAAACGCCGGAGCACAAGCATCACCGCAGTCATAGAGCAGAACGATGTATCCATGTTCGAGGTTGTGCACCCAGCGCTCCTCGTCGACCGCGTCCTCATAGAATCCGGCCGGTGCCGGCGCAAAGCCCGCCTGCGACCAATGCGCGCCTGACGCCGGAGGATTGGCGGCGTACTCCACCTGCCGGCCCACCGGCACGTGCGCAGCGCCTTCGTTGGGCACCGCAAGCTCCACGCCGAACATCGCGGGGGGCGCGGTGTTGTCGTTCTCGTTGCGGTTGTCATTGGCGTTTGGGACCGCGGTGTTCATGTTGGAGTTGTCGCCGCCGGCCATTGGCGCGCAACTGGCCCCGGCCAGCCATACGGCCATTGCCACCAGCCCTGACGTGCACCTTCGCTTCATCCAATCGACTCCGTTGCTTGGGTTTCCCGGGATATTGTACTGCGCAGTTCGGCTGATGGACATTGTCGGCAGTCAGCGTGCGCGAAGTCCGGCGGACTTCATGCGAAACTACGAGCATCCAGTCCCAGGAACTGCAGCGCAGCACGGTACAGCAGCCACTCGCGCTGTTCGGAGGTAAGGTCGGCCATGGACTCGATGAGCGTTCCGGGCCGTGCCTCGCCCAGGGGGAAGGGATAATCGGAGCCCAGTGCCACTCGCTCAGCACCTATCAGGCGAACAATGTGCCGCAGTATGTCGGGGTCGTGTACCAGCGAATCGACGTAAAAGCGGCCGAGGTAATCGCGTGGGGGCACGGCATTGTCCACGGCGCACAGGTCGGGACGCGACTCGAACCCATGTTGAATGCGGCCCAGGGTGCTGAAGAACGATCCGCCGCCGTGGGCAAAGGCGATACGCAGATTCGGAAGCCGTTCCAGCACGCCGCCGAAAATGACCGAGCAGATGGCCAGTGCCGTTTCCGCGGGCATGCCCACCAACCAGGGCAGCCAGTATTTGGGCATGCGGTCCTTGCCGAGCATGTCCCATGGGTGCACGAACACCGCGGCCCCCAGTCGCTCAGCGGCCTCAAACACGTCAAACAGCGACGGGTGGTCGAGGTTCAAGCCGTTGACGTTGGTGCCGATCTGCACGCCGGGAAAACGCAGCTCGCGAACGCAGCGTTCCAGTTCGCGACAGGCCAGCGAGGCGTCCTGCATGGGGAGGGTACCCAGTCCGACGAAGCGGCGGGGGTGGGCGCGAACGACCTCGGCGATGTGGTCGTTCAGCATTTTCGAAAGATCCAGCCCGTCGGCCGGCTTGGCCCAATAGCTGAACATGACCGGCACCGTCGAAAGAACCTGAACCGTGACCCCGGCGGCGTCGCACTCCGCGATGCGGCGCGGGGGTGACCAGCAGTCGTCCTCGATCTCGCGAAAGGCGTTGTCATCGATGAGCATCCGCGCGCGGCAGGGGGCGTGGTGCTCGAGTCGGACGAAACCGCCGTAGCCGTAGCGCTCGCGCAGGTCGGGCCAGCGTTCGGGGAGGATGTGCGTGTGCAGGTCTATCTTCAAGACGGGAAGAGCATAACGAATGGTGCGTCAGCCGTGAAGCGCGTTGTACGGGTGCCCGCCCTGGCGGAACTTTGGCAAGAACGCCATCCTCATGCACGGTCCTGGTCGGTCGGTTTGTGTCCCACGACCACGAGGCGCTGGGCTTCCTGATCATAAGGCGAGCCGGTCAGGGCTCCGTAGCAGCGCACCCGCTCGAAGCCCGCGCCGCGAAGGAGGGTCGCCAGATCGGCGGCGGTGAACAGGTGCAGCCGGAAGCGACGCTCAGTACGGCGATCGCCTTTCAGCAAGACCCAGCGCACGTTCAACCACTGCCAGTCGTCGGTTACGGCGCGCTCCTCCAGCAGGATCGTTCCGTCGGGCTCCTCGTGCCAGTCGCGCGGGCGGAAGATCTTTGCCAGCACTTCGCGGCCCATCAAGTCGATGAGCAGCGTGCCGCCGGGTTTAAGACTGGCGTAGACGTTCTCGATCGTCGCCTGGTCATCAGCGGCGTTCTCGAAGTAGCCGAATGATGTGAGCAGGCAGACCGCCGTGTCAAACATGGCGGAGCGGCGAAAGCGGCGCATGTCCTCGTGCACCCACTCGACCTTCAACCCGTCGGTCGCGGCGCGTTTTCGAGCCTCCGCGAGATAGCATTCGCTTCGGTCTACGCCGATGACCTGTAAGCCGCGCCGGGCGAATTCAAGGCTGTGGCGGCCCACGCCGCAACCCAGGTCCAGGAGGGACGAACCGGCCGGCAGCGTCAAGAGCGCG
This sequence comes from uncultured Phycisphaeraceae bacterium, assembly GCA_964569425.1. Lineage (GTDB taxonomy): Bacteria > Planctomycetota > Phycisphaerae > UBA1845 > UBA1845 > JACQXM01. The sequence goes on along the minus strand of CAZMVD010000001.1, from coordinate 55,736 downwards.
GAAATCTGCTCGACATCCGTGGCGGCCAAACGAATGCGCTCCGGCGTGAAGATGGCGTCGTGCAGGTCCTCCCAAAGGGCGTCGTTTTCGTGCCAGGCGGGCATGGACAGACTCCGTCGCACAGCCCAGGATCAGGCGGGGCCGCGAGCGGTCGGCGGGCGCGTCAGCATCCGGGCAGCGTAGACACCGGGCCGGGCTTCTGTACCAGCGTGCCGCACTTTTTGCAGGTACGGCGGGCGTCGTCCTTCCAGAAGGCCTCCATGGTATCGCGAAAGTGGACGACGATGTCCTTGCAGGCGAACTCGATGTCGCAGACGAGCGAACCGCACTTCTCGCAATAGAACACCAGGTGTTCCATTTCGTCGGGCGGACGCACCCGCTCCACGACGATGCCGATGGTGTCCGGCGGGCGCTGCGGGGAATGCGGCACGTTTGGGGGGATAAAAAACGTGTCGCCTTCGCGGATCGGATAATCGACGATGCGTTCGCCTTCGCGGATACGCACCACGATGTCGCCCTTGACCTGGTAGAAGAACTCTTCCGATTCGGTGATGTGGAAATCGTTGCGCGCGTTGGGGCCACCCACGACCATCACGAAGAAGTCGGAGCCGCGGTACAGGTATTGATTCCCGACCGGCGGCTTGAGTTCGTGGCGGTGCTCGTCGATCCACCGATTCAGGTTGAACACACTAAGCTGAGGCATGGCGACCGTCTCCTTGCTTGACCCACGTCTTCGACCCTGGCTTCCGGGGAGAGTCCGAGTCTAGCCCGCTGCGGCGGGGGTCGTCAAATGGACTGGTCGGCGAGAGCCCTTCGACCAGGCCAATGGTTCATGTCGGGTGGGTGCCATGCCGATTGTGCCATGCTACCATGCCATCGCGCGGTCGCGCGCTGGTCCTGGAATTGACTTGGCCAACGTCGAGCCCGTTCGGTCGGCCTCCCGCACTCTACGGCGGCAAGGCGTCGCATTAGACAGGTCGAAGATGTACTCGATTACGTTTCAGTTGACTTTGATTCTCGTCCTTGGAATCGGTGCGCAATGGCTGGCGTGGAAACTGCGCTTGCCATCGATCATTCTGCTGTTGGTGGCGGGCTTCTTAGCGGGGCCGGTGTTCCATTGGGTGGATACCGAGTTGCTGCTGGGCGACCTGTTGTTTCCTGTGGTCTCGCTGGCGGTCGGCCTGATCCTCTTTGAAGGCGGACTGTCGCTGAAGTTGGCAGAGCTTCGCAAAGTGGGCCGGGTTGTAGTTCGCCTGGTGACCGTCGGCGCGCTGGTTACCTGGTTCGTGGGGACGGCAGCGGCGTGGTGGCTGCTCGAATTGGACATGAGTCTCGCGGCGCTGATCGGCGCGATTTTTGTGGTGACCGGACCCACCGTCATTACGCCGCTCTTGCGGCACATTCGCCCAAGCGGGGCCACCGGACCGATCCTGAAGTGGGAAGGCATCGTCATCGATCCCATCGGGGCGATGCTGGCCGTTCTGGTGTATGAAGTGATCATTACGGATACGTCGGAGAAAGCGTGGGCGCTGGTCGTTCCGAGTATCGTCAGAACGTTGGTGATTGGCGGCGGGCTCGGGGTCATGGCGGCACTGCTGCTTGCGCAGGTATTACACAGGTTCTGGGCCCCCGACTACTTGCAGGCCGCATTATCTCTGGTGCTGGCCTTGATTTCGTTTGCGACGGCCAACGCACTCCAGCACGAGGCAGGCTTGTTGGCGGTCACGGTCATGGGGGTCGTGCTTGCGAACCAGCGGTGGGCCGACGTGGAGCATATTGTGGAATTCAAGGAGAATTTGCGCGTGCTCCTGCTGTCGGTCCTGTTCATTGTGCTCGGGGCGCGCCTCAATCCGGTTGAGCTTCGGGCCGTCCTGCTCCCAGGGACGTTGTTTCTTGCCGTTCTTGTGTTCATTGCGCGACCGCTGAGCGTGCTGGTTTCCACCAGCGGAACCAAACTCGCGATCAGGGAGCGATTGTTCCTGGCAGCGGTGGCGCCGCGCGGCATTGTCGCCGCGGCGGTGGCCTCGGTCTTTGCGTTGCGCTTGGGCGATGGCGGATGGGCGCAATCCGAACGGCTGGTTCCCATCACCTTTTGCGTCATCATCGGCACGGTCACTTTTTATGGGCTGGCGGCACCAGCAGCGGCGCGGTGCCTGCGTATTGCGGTGGCGAACCCTCAGGGCATACTTTTTGTGGGCGCCTACCCCTGGACGCGCGCGGTGGCCAAGGCCGTGGTCGGCCTGGGGATTCGCGTCCTGCTGGTCGATACCAATCGCAGCAATATATTGGCGGCGCGAATGGCCGGGCTACCAGCCTTTGCCGGCAGTATTCTGTCCGACAGCGCGCTGGACGAGATCGACTTTGGCGGGCTGGGACGCCTCATTGCCGCAACGCCCAACGAATCGGTTAACGTGTTGGCGGTGCGGCGGTTTGTGCGCGTATTCGGTCGATCGGGGTGCTTCCAATTGGCCACCCAACCACCGCGGGCGGAACCGGATGCGGGGCGCGCGGATCACGCGCGCCATCAGGTAAGGACATTGTTGGGGGGCGCCGTGACATTTGCGATGATCGCGAACCGACTGGACGGCGGTGAAACCGTCAAGGTCACGAGGCTCACCGATGAATTTGGATGGGAGGCCTATCGCCGGCGCTATGGCGAAAACGCGCTACCGTTGTTTGTCATGACAGAGACCGGGGCATTGCAGGTGGTCACGACGCAGACAGTCTCGGCACTGAAGAGTGGGCAGACGATTGTGGGACTGGTGCGAGAGGCGTCGGACGCGGACCGAACAAAGCAGTTCGAAGGGACCGGCGGTCACTCCCATTCCGATCGATGAGGGGCCGGGTGCGGTGCGGCGCTACTGAGGCCGGCGTGCGGGGAGGATTCCCGGCGCCAGTGAATTCGGAGGAGTGGATGTGTTTCGCATTCGCCGCATTGTCGACGACGTGTTGCCGATCGACCGGCGTCAGATCGAGCAGGTGCAGTCGATTCTCCGACGTCAATTCCCGGGCGTGCGCGAACAGGAGATCGCGGGGCTGCCCGACAAACTCAAAAATCCGTTGAAATACGGCTTTCGCGCGCTGCTGTACGTGGCGGATGACGTTCGCGGCAACCCTGTTCGCGGGTTCGCCCTGCTTTCGCACGATGCGCAGTTGAAGTTCTGTTTCCTCGACTACATCGCCACGGGCGAGAAACTGACCGGCGGAGGCGTGGGCGGTGCGCTCTATGAACGGGTGCGTGACGAGGCGCACGGGTTGGGCGTGCAGGGCCTGTATTTTGAATGCGCCCCGGACGACCCGCGGGTGGTCGGTGACCCTGCGATACTCAAAGCCAACTCGGCCCGGTTGCGTTTCTACGAGCGCTATGGAGCGCGGCCGATCACCAACACTGCCTATGAAACACCGGTTACGCCCGGGGATCCGGCCGTGCCGTACCTGGTCTACGACGACCTCGGGCGAAATGCGCCCCCGCGTTGCGACGTTCTGCGCAAGGTCGTGCGTGCGATCCTTGAGCGCAAATATGCTCACTTATGTTCGCCGGCCTATGTGCAAACCGTGGTGAGTTCAATCCGAGACCATCCCGTCCGGCTGCGCGAGCCGCGGTATATTAGGCCGGACCGCCGAGCGGCGCATCGACCATTACTCGCCCGCCATCCGTCGATCCCGTTGGTGGTGAACGACAAGCACGACATTCACCACGTACGTGAGCGCGGCTACGTGGAGGCGCCGGTACGCATCGCGGCGATCCGGAAAGTGATCGAATCCACGGGGTGGTTTCGACATCAATCACCGCGTGAGTATCCCGAATCCCACATTCGCGCCGTGCACGAGAGCCAGTACATCGATTATTTCAAGAAAGTGTGTGCGGGTCTGCCGCCGGGCAAGTCGGTGTATCCCTATGTGTTTCCGGTGCGCAACCAGGCGCGCCCGCCGAAGGAACTAAGCGTCGCCGCGGGATATTACTGCCTTGATACGTTCACCCCTCTTAATCACAACGCGTATCTGGCGGCGAAGCGCGCCGTGGATTGTACGCTGACCGCGGCGGATGCCCTGCTCAAGGGGGATCGGATCGCATATGCCCTGGTTCGTCCGCCGGGACACCATGCAGAGTATCGCGCATTCGGTGGCTTCTGTTACTTCAACAACTGTGCCGTGGCGGCGCACTATTTCAGCCATCACGGGCGGGTGGCCATTCTGGACATCGACTACCACCATGGCAATGGGCAGCAAGTCATATTTTATGAGCGGGCCGACGTTCTGACGCTGTCCATTCATGGGCACCCGGAGTTTGCCTACCCCTACTTCAGTGGATTCGAGGAGGAAAAAGGAGCGGTCACAGGGGCCGGCTTCAACGCCAACTATCCGCTTCCGGAAGTGGTCGATGGCATCCGATACCGCGCCACGCTTGAAAAGGCGCTGGCCCGTGTGCGCCGGCATGCACCAGCGTTTTTGATTGTTGCGCTGGGCTTGGATACAGCCAAGGGCGACCCGACCGGAACCTGGACCCTGACCCCCCGGGACCTGGAAGAAAACGGGCGACTGATTGCCTCCTTGAGATTGCCGACGCTGGTGGTTCAAGAGGGCGGCTACCGCACCCGCACGTTGGGCGCCAACTGCCGGAGCTTCTTTGCCGGACTGGCGGACCATTCGTGAACCGGTTTTGGGGCCGTCATGGGGCGCCCTCCCCGCTCGTCCGGCGCGAGATCGTGCATCGGTGCCGGCCGTCCTCGGCGATCAATGTGCGCGCCCCCGCGACCAGTGGCTCACTCAGTCCGGCGCGGCGGATAACGGCCGCTGAAGCGGAAACAGAATCACGTCGCGAATGCTGCGGCTGTCGGTAAGCAGCATGACCAGCCGGTCGATGCCCACGCCCAGACCACCCGCCGGGGGCATGCCGTATTCCAGCGCGAGCACGAAGTCCTCGTCCATCACCGCCATGGTCTCGTCACCTTCGCCGGCCACCTTGCGCCCGAAGTTCTCCTGCTGCACGGCCGGATCATTGAGTTCGGTGTACGCGTTGCCCAGCTCCATCCCCGCGACGAACGCTTCAAAGCGCAAGGCGATGGTCGGGTCTTCCGGATGCCGCCGCGTGAGCGGGCAGATCGCCGCCGGGTAATCGTAGACGAAAGTCGGTTGGACCAGGTGGTGCTCCACCGTCGCCTCGAAGACCTCGTTAACCACAACCGCGTCGTCTTTGCCCGCGACGTCGATGCCCAGCTCCTTGGCCTTGGCGCGAACGGCGGGGGCGTCGGCCATGGCCACGTGGGCGAATTCCCGGAGCAGGTCGGCGTACTTGCGCCGCGGCCAGGGCGGGGTAAAGTCCAGAACTTTCCCGTGAAACACCGCGGCCATGCGACCGGCGGCGACGGCCGCCGCGGCCTCGCGGTAGGCCGGCAGGTGCTCCTGCGTGGCATACTCGTCCGCGGCGTGCTGGTCTTTTTCGGCGGCGAGGCGCGCAGCCTCGTGCTCAAAGGCGTGCATCCGCTGGGGCACGGATTCTCTGGCGGAGGCATGCCACGCGGCGGCGACCATCTGCTCCGTTCGCTCCATCATCACGTGATAATCGCCATAGGCTTCGTATAGCTCGATCATCGTGAATTCGGGATTGTGTTTCGTGCTGATCCCTTCGTTGCGGAAGTTGCGCGCGATCTCGAACACGCGCTCCATTCCGCCGACCAGCAACCGTTTCAGGTACAGCTCCGGGCTGATGCGCAAATAGAGTTCCATGTCGAGGGTGTGGTGGTGCGTGGTAAAGGGTCGCGCGGCCGCACCGCCGTACATGGGCTGGAGCACGGGCGTGTCCACCTCGATATAGCCTTCGTTCGTCAGGTATTGACGGATCGCCTGAATGATGGCGCTGCGCTGGCGGAAGACGTCGCGCACTTCGGGGTGAACAAACAGGTCCACGTAACGGCGGCGATAGCGGAGGTCCACGTCGGTCAGGCCGTGCCATTTCTCCGGCGGTGGTTGAATTGCTTTCGCCAGAACCGTGATCCGGTCGACCCACACGGTCAGCTCGCCGGTCTTGGTGCGACCGAGAACGCCGTCGGCCCCGAGCCAGTCGCCAAGGTCTAGTTGCTTGAGGATTTCCCACGAGTCATCGCCCACTTCGCCGCGGCTGATGCCCAATTGGATGGTGCCGGCGGCGTCGCGCAGCGTGAGGAAGGCGAGCTTGCCCATCAGGCGCAGGAGCACGATTCGTCCGGCCACGCGGGCGGGGCGATCCGTCCGCGCCCCGTCGGCGATGGCGAGCGACTCGGCGGCAACGCGAAGGGCGGCACTGGCGTGCACGCTTTCAAAACGGCGGCCGTAGGGATCGACGCCCAATGCGCGCAGGGCATCTCGCTTGCGGATGCGCTGAAGTCGAAGTTCCTGCTCGCTCATGCCCCGGTCCACTCGTAACGGTGATTAAAGTCATCGAATACGCGAGATCGCGATGTTACTCACGGCCACTACTCCGGGCAATTCAAAGCCCGTGAATAACGGCAAGGGGCGCAGGCAGTGCATGGGAGGCAACAAGCCTTATGCCGGGTCGAGGAGAGATTCGAACGGCTGCAGGTCCGTCGGCATTATGCGCGATGGTCAAACAAGCCCGTGGGAGGTGAGCGGGGGGAGCTGTGGATGCCTGCGCCAGATTCATAACCATCCCGCCGGATGCCCGAAGGCCAGCCCGGCGGCAATGGCCGGCTGTTCGCGCTCTCGATTCGGCGCATCGAAGAATCGTAGGTCGCGATGGCATTTTCATTTGACACTCAACATCTTGTGGCGTTACTCTGATCCGGCCTAACCCTTGGTGCTGTAACGCTCCAGTGATGGTACTTGGCGGACCCGGTTGAGTAGCCAGAACGACGACCCGGATCGAATGCCATGATTTGCCCGTCGTGCCGGCAGAACAACAATAAAGTCATCGACTCGCGACTCTCGGAAGGCGGCGAGGCGATCCGTCGGCGGCGCGAGTGCCTGGAGTGCAAGCGGCGTTTCACGACCAAGGAACGGGTGGAGCAGGAGTTGCGCCTGACGGTCATTAAGTCCGGGGGGAGGCGCGATCCGTACCAGCGAGAGAACATCGTTCGCGGCATCGAACGGGCCAGTTCCAAGCTCGACATTCGAGAAGATCAGATTCAGCGCCTTGTCGATCGGGTGGAGGAAGACCTGTTCAGCAACCACGATCGCGAGGTGACCACTGAACAGATCGGTCGCTACGTCGGTCAGCACCTGCGGCGGCTGCATCCGGTGGCCTACGTGCGCTTCATGAGTGTGCACCGCAAGTTCCGGACGATCGACGAGTTCGTGGATGAAATCAGCGACGTGCGCGTGCGCGCAGCCCAGGAAAGCCCGCTGCAGCAGTCATTGTTCGAGTCGCCTTCGGGATAGTCCGTGATCCGCCCGCGCTCCGGCTTGTTTCGGGAGCAAGTTGGACCGAGAAGTTACGGCCCATCCGGCTGACAGGTCTTGCAAGGAGTACGGCCCGCACTTCGCGCGGCCTCTGCCGTTGCAAACCGTACCAGATTCTCCCGCTTGATTCTCTGGGCATGGTTGCAGGTGGAGCGGTGAAAAACCTGCGAGCCCATGCTGCCCACCAGGGTCGATGTTTCGGTGGCGGCTTTCCGGTCGGATGCCGGGTTCGATTCCCTTTGTCCCGTGACGTCTGCGCGGGAATTCGATGGCGGATGAATCGGACCGTCCTTCTCGGCGGATGGTGGGGCCTGGGCGTTTGGAACTACGGCGGATTGGGAAGTCGCGTGGGGCGCATAGGAATCGGGGGGCAAGGGGCTCCCCGCTTCCCACCACGCGGTATGGATCAGACTGGCCCCGAGCAAAGCCGCCGATTCCAGTTGGGTGCGCATGACAGGCAGTGCCCGTTCTTCCAAACGGCGGAAGTACTCTTCGCGGTGCGCGTTCCACGATGTCGCGTCGCGAATTCCCAATTGCGAGACGATTTCGCGATCAAGCTGGCGTAGCCCCGCCGCTTCCATACAGGACTGTTGAAGCAACGCAAACACCGCTTGCGTGCGATCCTCCAGACGGCCGGCACGGGTGCGAAAAACGCGAACCTCGTGGGCAAGGCGCTCAAGGTTGCGATCTAACAGGGCGACCTGTATTCGTCCGGCCGAACAGCCCTCGACAAACGAGATTCCCGTGTCGGTTTCTTCAAACCAGGGATCCACGTCGAGGCGAAGCCGGCTGGTATGGAACGGTAGACCCGCGTCGGTGAGCGCATGCAGAAGTGTGCCGCTGTGCTGTGGAACGGCTTTCCAATCACGCATCCGAAACGCGCTCACCAGACTTGCGTAATGTTCCTCAATGACCCAAGGAAGGATTCCGCCCGCCAGGTGATTTGCCTTGTACAGGGATTCGGCGCGAAGACGTTCAACCGGAAACCGTTGAACCGCGGAATTTCGTTCGGCGTCCGGGACGTCGCCAACGACCTCCGCGTCCAGCGCTACGAGGTGCCGGTCCCTGGCATCCTGGGCGAGCTTCTGCCCGCAGGAGGCGATATCCTGCAGCGCGGCTGCGTAAACGCTTCCCGCCGAAGCGTTGAACAGGACACGCAGTGGTTCCGGTGCAGCGGCGAGCGCCTCGCGCACCACCAATTCGCAGGATATTGGTGATTCAAACAGCTCCGCCCGGGCGACGGTTGCGATCAATGCACACATCGCAACCAGAACGCTGTTGCACAGCCTAGGGCGTGTTGGATTGATCCGGCAGGTTCCCGGCGCCATCGGTGTTCGCTCCCGTGGCTCCATCCAGATTGGCGCGGGCGAGGATTCGCCTGCGCAGGTAGTCCTCCATGGCCTCATCGCGTCCGCAATCGAACCAATAGTCGTGTTCCGGAGTGATGCGCGCCATTCCCGTGGTGGAAGGCAGGCTGTTTCCGAAAATCTGATAGGCGGCGATGGTACTGTTGAACTGCCGGTCGGGCGAACTGAGCTGCTCTTTGCGTACGACCACGGTCAGTTCCTGAGCGGCATCCCCGGGACTTGGCTGTAAAGATACTTCCGCCGCGCGGCGGATCGGGTTGATCGTCGCCTCCCAGAAGTCCTGCCGCGTATCCACGTCGTGCCGCCAGAATTCAAAGAAGTGCTTCGATGTCTCCGGAAACGTGGTCACCAGTCCCGCGCGCTGATCCAGGCGGTCGAGCCTGAACCCCTCCTCGCGGAGCGTTTCGGCGATGGCCTCCCACAATTGCTGTTGCGCAGGATGGTCGGCGGGCATCGAGATTCGGGCGGTTGACACATAGTCGCCGCGCCGCGGCCCGCCGCACCCCACGGCCAGAAGTACGCAAGGCAATATCAAGGCGAATCCATAAAAGTGCGATGCGGTTGATCGACTCATCGAACAAACTCTGTTGGATGCCATGCCTGTTCCGGCGGACGGCGGATGGGCGATACAGGACTCGAACCTGTGGCCTCCTGCTTGTAAGGCAGGCGCTCTAACCAACTGAGCTAATCGCCCCTCGTGGTACCCGGTCAAAGACCGTAGCGCCTTTGTTAGCGGAATTAACGTCGTCCCGCCCGTTGCGCATGGTAACTTCCAAGGGCTCGAAGGGCCAGAAGGGTAACCGCCGTCAACCGGACGGGCGGGTCATCACCAGGGGGTAGAATCTAATTCGACGAGAGGCGCTTGGTGTTTCTCGAATTGTCGCGCCGGAGTTTGCCGCAGGGGCGAATGGCCAACCGTGCGCCGGTGACTGTGCTTAATCCGACCCGCGCCTCGGAAGTCCGGGCGCGTCAGGGGCTAAGTAACGCCGTGGTTGTAGCTGCCTTCCCGCTGGCACAGGCCAATGAGGGGCCCGCCTTGGCCAATTGCTCCAACACCAATCCCTTTCGGCCCACAAGTTGCTCGGGCATGAGAATGGGTTCAGCGGGTCGACTGGCCGGGTAGATGATGTTGAGGGGGACGCCTGATCGATCAAAGCGCAGGATCTCTTCGAGAATGTCCGGATTCTCGCTCGTAAAATCAGCCTTCAATGGGATGACGCAGTTGCTGGCCATTAATGCCCGCACCTCGTCCGTATCTACAGTTGCGGCCTTGTTGGCCAGGCAGGTCACGCACCAGACCGCGGTATAATCCACATACACCGTGTAACCCTGTGCCGCGAGCCGTTCTGCCCGGCCTTTTTGCCAGGCCTGCCACGGTATCTTCTGATTCCAATCGGCCGCGGTGAGCATGGGGGCTTCGAGGTCGCAAGGGCATTCCAAGCTCGCCAGGTAGAGCTGCTGGTATTCGGCTAACGTGGACTCGCGCTGGAATGCGGTCCACCAACCGCCGGCGACGAAGACCATCGCTACGGCCCATGCGACCAAGCGGCGCTGCAACGGAGTGGCCGGCGTCTGCAATCCCAGAATCCACGCGGCGATGGCCAGGAACCCGAGGAAGCCGACCGACCAGACCACGCCGTCGGAGCCGATCTGGTGGCCGAGGACATAGAGCATCCAAACGACGGTGCCCATGAGGAAAAAGCCCATGAGCTGCTTGAAATGGGCCATCCACACTCCGGGACGGGGCAAATACTTCAGCCAGGCGGGGCGCCAGGTCAACAGGAAAAACGGCGAGGCCATGCCCAAGCCGACGAATGTAAAGACCGCAAACAGTTGTACGTTGGTGCTGGCGAATGCAACGCCGAGCGCGGGTCCCAGGAACGGCGCCGTGCAGGGCGTCGCCAGAATGGTCCCTAACACGCCTTTGGAAAAAGCTCCGAAATAGCCTTCGTGTTCTTCTGCGGCTGACAGGGTAGTCATGGCCGCGCCGGGCAGTGTGATTTCGAACACGCCCAGCAGGCTTAATCCAAAGACGAACATGATCGACATCATGACAATGACAAACATCGGCGATTGAAACTGAAACCCCCAACCCAGCTGGTTGCCCGCCGACTTGAGCGCGATGATGACCAGGGCCAGCGCCCAGAAGGAGCAGAGGATGCCGGCGCAAAAGGTCAACCCCAGTCGAAAGACACGCCGTGGCTCCTCCTGAGATTGCTGGACGAAGCTGAGCACCTTGATGGAAATCACCGGCAGGACGCACGGCATCACGTTCAAGATGAGTCCGCCCAGGAACGCAAAGGCCAACAGCCCGACCAGTGACGTCGGTATTCCCGTTTGGATGGTTGAACCCCCGCCGGCGTCGACCGGCAGGAACGCGCCGGCTTCGCGCGAAGCCTCGTCCACTTCGACCTCGCCGACGTCTTCGTTGACGACACCGGCATCCGTGGGACGGGTCTGGTTCCCGGCGCCCAGATGTGGGCCAGCGACAGGCGCTGACAGCTTGAATGCCACAGCATCGGGCGGGAAGCACATGCCCTTATCGGTACAGGCCTGATAGGTAAACACACCACCCAATCGAAGCGAGGTTACTTCTTTGGGGAGTTCCTCGGCCTGAACGGGCACACGCACGGTGAACTTGCCCGAGTATTCGCTGATCCTTCCCAGGACGGGGATTTCCTTGAATTCGGGTTCAGGGAACCGAGGCGGATTGAAGAAAAGGCCGTCGACTTTCTCAAGAAAGAGATCCGCCTTGACGAACGCCTCCAACAGGGGCTCATGCGATTGGATGTGATGGCCCTCGGCCACCTCGACTTCCAATTGCAGATCGAATGCCGTACCGGGTTTAAGGACCTCGACGCTGAGTGTCGGATGGAGCTTGACGTACTTGCTTTCAAGACGAGGCAGCGCTCGACGGGCGGTTTCAAACAGCTTCACATTGGCCGGATTCACGGAATCGGCTGAAGCGCGCACGGGCAGGGTCATATCAAGCTCGGCGCGCTCCTGAAGACAGGACTCCTTGCAAACCAGATAGGTTACGCGTGCCTTCAGGGCGACCGTTGAACCGCTCAGGCGATTGGGCGGCGTGATCGTGGTCAGTAGCACCGGCTCGTCGTATAAGACGTTGGTGACAATGGTGCCGGATGCATCGACATGTCGCTTGGGCACGGGGAAGCGAAGCTCGCCTTCCGTAAACCCCTCCGGCAGTGTCCACGTTACCCGCGGGGCCAACCCGGCGTCACCGGCATTCTGCCAATAGATGTGCCAATCTTCGTCGATGCGGAAGCGCAGCGCCACGTCGAAAGTGTGACCGGGTGCGACCGCATCGACGTTCGCTGCCCATTCCAAGGTCGCCCGGTTTCGCTTTGCGTCCGGGCCTGGTTTGGCCCACGCGGCACCGTCGAAGGCCACCACGGCCAATGAAGCGACCCAGGTACAACGCATCAGTTGCGCCGCAAGTGAACTGTTCAATACGTGATCCTCTCTTCGCTGCTGGAAGCCCCGGCCCATCAGCCGGCCGAACCGCACGCGCACCGGCATGTGCCATCGAATGCCTTACGGGCAGATAGCCCCCCGAGTTCGCCTTTCGCCACCCCTCCCGGCGGTCGTGGCTGTACTTTCTTGTAGACGAATCGGGGTCCAGGATCAATGTTCGGCCGAAGATCAGGTCATCGGACGTCGGCTGTGTTCGTTTTCCATGGTTCGATAACTCATTGTGCTGGCGATCGATATCGCGTTGACAGCAGTTCCTCCTAATCTATAATCTCCGATTAGGTCGAATTGCGCGCCAATAGAGGTAAATTGCTGGCGCATTTTCGACGTTATTGCTTTGCTTTTTACTTGGTAACAGTCGAATTTCAGGAAGGAGAGCAACCAGAAAGATAAACCGTCTGTGAGGAGCGGTCCTGCGGGCGGGTGGTTCTTGTGGCGATTCGTGCCACCGAGCAGGAAGCCGGCCTGCGTGCTCGCTCCTGCTCGGAAACGGCCTTCAGGTCGGTCATTAGTTAGTGATGCACTTTGCCGGATGTAATTAATGTACGTGTGGCGCCGAAGTGGATGTCAGCCTGTGCGGACTCTTTGCCAAACGTCACCGGCGTACACAGGGTCGGACGTTTGACACCATGATTGAGCTGCCCGTTGGTTGCATGCGAACCGGTTCGCTCATGGTGGTTTTCGTTGGGCATCAAGTGGGCGCCGGCTGACGCCAGGGCATCGTGTAGTCGCTATCCGCCTCAATGGTGCTTTCGAGCGCCATTCGTTGGATCACCAAGAACCCACCCATCCGAAAGTCAAGGCCACTCATTTGCACAAGGCGCTTCCGCGTTTACCCCATCAAGCGCCCTGCTGACCGTGGCGGACCACGGCGGCGTCGCCCCGTCTCACGAAATGTGAGCGTTGCGGGTGTGACCAAGGGCGATGATGCTTAACCTTGATAAACGGATCAGTATCCATGAATGCATCACTAGTTGCACTTCTCGGGCAGGGGACAACCGGTTCGACCATTCCCATGTGGGTCGCGTTCGTCTTTGCCGTGGCCGTCGGGGTGCTGGCCGGCTTTGTCTTTGTCGGCTGGCTGGGACGGTCCCGACTGGAGACCGTGCGCAAAGAGGTCGAGCGGATCCGCAGTGAGGCGATCGCCGAAGCCGAGGTTACACGGAAAAACGCAGAGGTTGACGCCAAAGCTGAATTGCTGCGCGGGCAGGAGCAGATCAAGCGCGAATCGGACCAGATGCGCGCGGAGCAGAAGGAGATCGAGCGGCGCCTGGCCAAGCGGGAAGACAACATCGAGGCGAAGCTTGATACGCTGGTGACCAAGGAGCGAAACCTCGAACAGGCCCAGGCCAAGCTGGATGCGCGTGTGGCCGAGGTTGCCCAACAGGAGGAGGAACTTGCCCAACTGCTGGCGAAGCGCCGCGAGGAACTTCTTCGGATCAGCGGCCTGAGCATGGAGGAGGCCAAACGTACGGTACTGGACGACCTCAAGCATGAACTGGATCGTGAATCGTCGGAACTCATCGACCGAACCACCTCTGCCGCCAAAGACGAAGCCTACGCCCGTTCCCGCGAGATTATCCTGACGGCCATTCAGCGCTACGCCTCGGAGCACACCTGCGACAGCGTGGTCTCCAGCGTAGAGATTCCCTCGGACGACATGAAGGGGCGGGTGATCGGGCGTGAAGGGCGCAACATCCGCGCGTTCGAGAAGGCAACGGGCGTTGACGTCATCGTCGACGACACGCCGGGGCTTGTGCTGGTGAGCGCGTTCGATCCGGTGCGGCGCGAGGTGGCTCGGCGCTCGCTGGAGCGGTTGATTCAGGACGGACGCATTCACCCCGGGCGCATCGAAGAACTGGTCGAGTTGGTCCGCAAGGAGGTCGAGGACGAGTGCCTCGAGACGGGCAAGAAGGCGTCGGTGGAGGCGAACGTCGGCGGTCTGCACCGCAAGCAGCTTGATCTGCTGGGTCGGCTGAAATACCGCACCAGCTATGGCCAGAACGTCCTGCAACACAGCCTGGAGGTTGCGTTCCTGTGCCAGTCGATTGCCGACGAGTTGGGGCTGGATGGCCGGCTGGCCCGGCGTTGCGGGCTGTTGCACGACATCGGCAAGGCCATCGACCATGACATGGAGGGCAGTCACCCCAAGGTGGGCATGGAGTTCTGCAAGCGGTTCAACGAACGACCGGAAGTGCTTAACGCCATTGAAGGGCACCACGGCGACGTGCCGTCGATCAGTGCGTATACGCCGATCGTCATGGCCGCGGATGCCATCAGCGCGGCCCGCCCGGGCGGTCGCCGTGAGTCGCTGGAGCGTTATGTGCAGCGTCTGCAACAGCTCGAGGAGATCGCCAAGACGCCTCCGGGCGTGAAGGAGGCGTTTGCCATTCAGGCGGGCCGGGAGATTCGGGTCATCGTTGATGCCAAACGAGTCGATGACGCGATGGCGTCCAAGATCTCGCGCGACGTGGCGAAACAGATCGAGGAGCAGATGACTTATCCCGGTGAGATCAAGGTCACCGTGCTGCGCGAGGTGCGTGCGGTCGCCACGGCGCGATAACGGCAGAAGGCGGCGCCGGGTCTTCGTTGCACGGCAGCTGCGGATCGTGCGCTGCCGCGGTGCAGGTCGCGCCACTGGATTTCCAAATGTTGGGGACCAGTGAACAGCGCCTTGGCGTGAAAGCCGAATGCGGGCATTGAAGGGCAATGCCACAAGATGAGCTGCACATTGTAACAGCGGGCGGTTGATGCTCCTCTCCGTACTTTGCGTTGGTGACGTGGTCGGGTCTCCCGGGCGGCAGGTGCTGCGCAACGGGTTGCGATCGCTGAACGCGCAGCGCCGGATCGACTGCGTGATCGTGAATGCGGAGAACGCGGCGTCCGGCTCCGGGCTGACGGACGAACTGTACAAGAAGATCATCGACTCGGGCGCGCACCTGATTACGCTGGGCGACCATATTTACCGGCGGCGCGAGATCATCGCCACGCTGGAGACTTCCGAACGAATGGTCCGACCGGCCAACCTGCCCGCCGGCGCGCCGGGGCGAGAATTCGCGGTGTGCCAGACGGAGTCGGGCCACCGCGTGGCGGTCATTTCCCTGCTGGGGCGCATGTTCATGAACATACAGGCGAACTGCCCTTTCGCTGCGGTGGACCGCGTGCTGCGGCAGATTCCCTCGGACATTCGTACGATCGTGGTGGACATGCACGCCGAAGCAACGAGCGAGAAAGTGGCCATGGGGTGGCACCTCGACGGGCGGGTCAGTGTGGTGTTCGGAACGCATACGCACGTCCCCACGGCCGACGAACGGGTGCTGCCCAAGGGCACGGCCTACATCTCGGACGTGGGCATGACCGGCCCCTACGATTCAGTCTTGGGGCGGGACAAGCAACGTGTGTTGTCCACCATGATATCGGCGGTGCCCAGCAAGTTCGACGTGGCCACGGATGACGCGCGGCTCTGCGGCATCCTGGTCGGCGTGGAGAGCACCACGGGACGGGCCGCGACCATTGAGCGTGTTCGGTACGACGACACCCACGAGGTTCGGCCATGAACTCCGCCCCC
The DNA here is from genome assembly GCA_964569425.1 of uncultured Phycisphaeraceae bacterium. Taxonomy (GTDB): domain Bacteria; phylum Planctomycetota; class Phycisphaerae; order UBA1845; family UBA1845; genus JACQXM01. The sequence goes on along the minus strand of CAZMVD010000001.1, from coordinate 39,914 downwards.
CCTAACCAGTCCGGTTTCGAGTCTCTGTTGCGTGGTTGTGAGCACGTGTACTCCGCGGAAGAGTTGAAGGGGCGCCTCGCGCTGGGGCGGCCGCTGCGGGTCAAGCTGGGCATGGACCCCACGGCGCCGGACCTGACTCTCGGCCACACCGTCGTGCTGCGCAAGCTGCGGCAGTTTCAGGATCTGGGGCATAAGGCGGTGCTGATCATCGGCGACTACACGGCGATGATCGGCGACCCCACGGGCCGCTCGAAGACCCGGCCGATGCTCACTATGGCGGAGGTGGAAACGAACGCCCGGACCTACCTCGACCAGGCGGGCAAGGTGCTGGACCTGTCGCCCGGCAAGCTGGAAGTGCGACACAACAGCGAGTGGCTTTCGCCCATGACGTTCGCCGACGTGATCCGGCTGATGAGCCATCTGACGGTGGCGCGGATGCTGGAACGCGACACATTTGCCAAGCGTCAGGCGGAGGGCAAGGAAATCTATCTGCACGAGTTGCTCTATCCGCTGATGCAGGCGCGCGACAGCGTGGCCATCGAGGCGGACGTGGAACTGGGAGGAACCGATCAGACGTTCAACAATCTTTGCGGGCGCGACCTCCAGCGCGCCGCCGGCCAGCCGCCGCAGGTCGTCATGGTGATGCCGCTGCTCATCGGTACCGACGGCGTGAACAAGATGAGCAAGTCGCTGGGAAACTACGTTGCCGTGACCGACCCGCCCGGCGAGATGTTCGGCAAGATCATGAGCATACCGGATGCGCTGCTCCGCAACTACTTCGAGCTGCTGACTGACGCACCGACGGCGGAAATCGATCGGCTGGTCGATCCCGCGCAGGGAAACCCGCGCGACAGCAAGGAACTGCTGGCGCGGCGGATTATTACCCATTATTACTCGGCCGAGGAAGCGGAAAGTGCGGCTGGTGAGTTTCGCCGTGTCTTTGCCGGCAAAGGGGGCTTGCCGGACGACATCCCCGATATCGTGCTCGCGGCGGGACAATTGGCGGAAGGTCGCATCGTGCCGGTGGATCTCGTCGTGGCTTGCGGGTTCGTACAATCTCGCGGAGAGGGGAAACGGCTGATTGCGGAGAAGGGCGTTCAACTCAACGGACAGGTCATTGCCGACCCGTTGACGCCGATCGATATTCACACCGGGGACATACTTCAGCGTGGGAAGCGGCGATTCGTACGCATCGTCGTTGAGTGAGATCGGCGAGCGGGCGTTCTTGCCTCACTTCGGCCGGTTGATGCCGGCTCATGACTTGAATCGACGTACCTTTTCGTCGGTGACCACCATATCGACATGCCGGTCGAGAGGGCCGACGGGCACCGAGGGCAGGATCTGCTCTTCGAAGGCCAGTCCGCAGGCGATGCCCTTGAATTCCGGATGGGCGAGGAAGCGGTCATAAAACCCGCGGCCGCGACCCAGCCGATTGCCGTATTCGTCAAATGCCAGCCCCGGAACGATGACCATGTCTATCAGGGCGATGGGGAAGGGAATCCCCGCCACCGGCTCGCGAATGCCCATCGTGGAGACCATCAGGTCGTCGGTCAGGGAGCGGATCTCCACCGGCAGCATACGCCGCTGATTCCAGCTCACCTTCGGTGCCAGGACTCGTTTGCGCGCCTGCCAGCAGCGGAGCACGATCGGCGAGGTGTCCACCTCGCTGGGCAGGGAGAGAAAGACCATGATCACTTCGGCCTTGAGAAACTGGGAGCGCTCAAACAACCGGTGGCAGGCGCGCAGGGATTTGGCCGTCATTTCGTCGGGGGGAATGTCCGCGAGCACCTTGCGAACACGCTGTCGAAGGTCGGTCTTTACGGTCAAGAAGGCGCCTCGTGTTCCGGGATGTCGCCGCGACCGCGCTTTGCGGTACCGGCCGAGTCAGCAATCGTGCGGCGAACGGCGGCCAAGTACTGTGCCATGTTTACTTCGGCACCGCGCCCGCTTGGCGTGTAATAGGTCTTATCTACGCCAAGGTAATCCTGCGCCACTATAGCGTCTGCGGCAGCGTGGGGATACTGGTAGCCCACGCCGGCGCCGAGTCGCTCGGCACCGGAATAGCCGGTGGCACGCAAAGACCGGGGAACTGGTAGCGTGCGGCCGTTGCGCACATCTTCCGCGGCGGTCCAAATGGCCATCGCCGAGGCGTTCGACTTGGGTGCACACGCCAGGTAAATGGCTGCCTGGGCCAAGGGCAACTGGCATTCCGGCATGCCGACCATCAACGTGGCATCGGCGGCGGCCTGGGCCAGCACCAGCCCCATCGGGTCGGCGTTGCCAATGTCTTCGGCGGCGGCGATGACGATGCGGCGGGCGATGTAACGCGGGTCCTCGCCCGCTTCCAGCATGCGCGCCATCCAGTAGACCGTCGCGTCCGGGTCGCTGCCGCGAATGGACTTGATCATCGCGCTGATGGCATCGTAATGCGTGTCGCCCGTGGGGTCGTATTGAATCGCTTTCCGCTGGATGGACTCCGCGGCGACATCGAGATTTACGACGAAGGAATGGTTTCCGGCCCGACCCGCTTGTGAGAGCACAGCGATTTCCAGCGCCGTAAGCGCGCGACGGGCATCGCCGTCTGAGGTCACGGCGAGGTGGTCCGCCGCCTCGTCGGACAGGGTGAAGGCGTACGTACCTAATCCGCGTTCCCGGTCTTCCGCGGCGCGGCGTAACAACGTCTTTACGTCGGCCTCGGATAGCGGCTCGAACTGGAAGATTTGGCTGCGCGAGATCAATGGACTGTTGACCGCAAAGAACGGGTTCTCGGTGGTGGCACCGATCAGAATGATGATGCCGTTTTCCACGTCGCCCAGAAGGACGTCCTGCTGGGCGCGGTTGAAACGGTGCAGTTCGTCGACGAACAATATGGTGCGCTGACCGGCGGTTTCCAGCCGCTCCCGCGCCGCGCGGAGAATATCTCGGATTTCCTTCACGCCGACGGATGCCGCGTTGACCTGCTCGAAGTGCGAGCGGGTGTGCGCCGCGATGATCGTGGCCAGCGTGGTCTTGCCGGTTCCGGGAGGGCCGTAGAACAACGCGCTGGTAATGCGATCAGCCTGCAACATGCGGCGCAGTAGCTTGCCCTCGCCCAGGAAAGTTTGCTGACCGACGAATTCATCCAGGCTGCGCGGACGCATGCGGACGGCCAGGGGTTCCGCCTGGGCACGATGACGGCTGCGTTGTTCGGAAAACAGGTCCAATGTCACGAGTCCCTTCCCGCCCATTATACGCCCAATCCGTCAGCCATGCGTAGGCCCGGGGTATCGTGGAGTAAGGGGACAAGAGCGGTTTCTGGGAATGACCATTTCGGTTTGCCCTCTGGGATGGATGCACCGATAATCTCAAGTAGGTGTTCCGGCCTCCCCGGTCGGTCGTGGGCATCAGGTATGCCGGCGGTCGCGGCCCGGTGGGGCGTGGAGCGCCGGCGTGGAATTACCACACGAGGTCTTGCTTATGTGCGGAATCGTCGGTTACGTCGGAGGGCGGGCGGCACTGCCCATACTGGTCGAGGGTCTGCGCCGACTGGAGTACCGCGGGTACGATTCCGCGGGGGTTGCGCTGGTCAGCGACGCCGGCATCCAGGTTCAGAAGTCCGCCGGACGGCTCTTTGTGCTGGAGCAGCAACTCGATTTTTCTGCGCCGCAGACGCGGGGAATGGGCCACACCCGTTGGGCCACCCACGGTGGCGTGACCGACGCCAACGCCCACCCGCACACCGATGAATCCGGGCGATTCGCCGTCGTACACAACGGAATTATTGAGAACGACCGCGCTTTACGGAAGTTTCTTCAGCAGAAAGGCGTGGCCTTTCGGAGCGAGACGGACACGGAGGTGCTGGCGCAGCTTATTGCGCAGCTTTACGACGGCGATCTCGAACGGGCCGTGCGCACCGCTCTACACGAGGTCTCGGGCACTTACGGCATTGCGGTGATGTGCGCTGACGAACCCGACGTGATTGTTGCGGCGCGCAAAGGCAGCCCGCTGCTGGTCGGGGTAGGAAAAGGTGAGCACATTCTGGCGTCCGATGCAGCGGCGATTCTGGCGCATACCACGCAGGTGGTCTATCTGGAAGATGGCGAAATCGCCAGGATCACACCGCACTCGTTGCGCCTGACGACGTTGGACGCCATTCCCGTTTCCCGCCAGGCGGAAGAGATCGAATGGACCCTGGAGCAGATTGAACTGGCCGGGTACGAGCATTTCATGCTCAAGGAGATTTGCGAGCAGCCCGAAGCGCTGGCCAACTGCCTGCGGGGGCGCATCGACCTGGCGGAAGGCGCGGTGCACCTGGGCGGATTGATCAACTGCACGCGTGAACTCACTCGTGCCAAGCGCATCATTATCACGGCCTGTGGCACGGCGTGGCATGCCGGGCTGGTCGGCGAGTATCTCTTCGAGGAAATGGCCCGCATCCCCACGGAAACGGAATACGCCAGCGAGTTTCGCTACCGCAATCCGGTGATTGACGACGGTACCGTGCTCATTGCCGTGTCGCAGAGCGGCGAGACCATGGACACCCTCGCGGCCGTTCGGGAAGGACAGCAGCGCGGGGCGCTGGTACTGGGTGCGGTCAATGTGGTTGGTTCAACCATCGCCCGCGAAACGGACGCGGGTGTGTACCTGCACGTCGGACCGGAAATCGGCGTGGCCAGCACCAAGGCGTTTACCGGTCAGGTGGCCGTGTTGTCCATGATGGCCTGTTACCTGGGCAGGCGAAAGCACATGTCGCCCGCGGCGGCGGCGCAGTTCATCGCGGCGTTGTCGCAGATTCCCGCCCAGATGAAGCAGATGCTCGAGCATGCAGAGGCGGCGAAAGCCGTCGCCGAGCGTTTTGCGGAACAGGACAACTGGCTCTACCTGGGTCGCGGCTTTAACTACCCGGTGGCGCTGGAGGGTGCCCTGAAGATCAAGGAAATCGCGTACATTCATGCGGAGGGGCTCCCGGCGGCGGAAATGAAGCACGGGCCGATCGCGTTGATTACCGACGGGATGCCGGTGGTGTGCATCGCCACCGCCGGTCTGCAATACCACAAGATTCTGAACAACATCGCGCAGGTGCGGGCGCGAGGCGGCAGCGTGATCGCGGTGGCGACCGAGGGCGACCAGGAAATCGGCCGACTGGCGGAGCACGTGCTCTACGTGCCGGATACGCTGGAGCCGCTGCAGCCGCTGCTCACGGTGATACCCCTGCAGTTGATAGCCTATCACGCGGCGGTGTTGCGCGGGTGCAACGTGGACAAGCCGCGGAACCTTGCCAAGAGCGTCACCGTCGAATAAGACATGGCGCCATCGAGCCGCGGGCCTCAAGCCCGCGCGGACGTGCGAATTTCGGAGACCTCGCAGCGGGCTTCAGGGCCGGCGGATGTTTCCTCGGTCCCCGCAGCCGGAGTGGCGGAATTGGCAGACGCGCGGGATTCAAAATCCCGTTCTGGCAACAGAGTGAGGGTTCGATTCCCTCCTCCGGCATCGGGTACAATGGTGCGTTTCAGTTCGTGGCGGGGCAGAGCATGTCGCGCTTCGTTGCGTTCAAGCATGTGAGATCGTTGGCCGAAGATCATTGAACTGACTGCATCAGTTCCCGTGAGTGGGACCAATGCCTCCGGGCCGACGATATAAACTCAGATTGGGACTGCTCGTTTGTGCCTTGGCGCTCCTGGGGCTCGAAGCATGTGCGCGCGTCGCCTCCACGGTCCTGCACGACGTTAGAGAGGAGGATTCGTGGTATGTGTATTCGGACGTCCTGGGCTGGGACCGGCGCCCGGGTTTCAGTGGAAGGGTGTATGGTCCGCCACGCACTTTTGACCGTGACGGGTTTCTCTCGGTCGACACGACCAAGATAGACTCAGACCGATCCAAACCTCGGGTTGTGTTCTTTGGCGATTCGATCACTTTTGGAATCGGCGTGGATGCCGAACATACGTTTGTGGAGATTCTGGACCGAACCCTGGGGCATGCGCACTGCATCAATCTCGCCGTTCCGGGCTACTCATCTTATCAGGGGTACCAGGCCGTCATGGAGTACGCTGAACGCGTCGCTCCTTCGTTGATCGTTGCGGCCTTCAACATTAATGACCGGCGTTATGTGTTGGATCCTTCGGAGATTGACGGTCCGAAGCGATTTGGCAGTTTGAAGGCGCAGTCCAAAGTGTCCGCGCTGGAGAAATCTCACCTGTTTTGTGGCATGCAACGTGGGTTGCGGCGGTTCAGGAAATCCGGTGGCGCGGGGTCCGCGGGTGCCGACGACGTTTCTCGGCTACATCCGAGAGTATCCCCTGATGATTATCGCGAGAATCTGACCCGACTCGCGACCTGGACGAAGTCAAAAGCGATTCCCCTTCTATTTGTGCTCTTTCACGACAATCCCCATTCGACAGCGAATTTGAGGCAGGGGTTGGATTTCTGGACCGCCGGCGATTATTGGGTGGCGGCCGATCGCTACAAGGCTGCGATTCTAATGGACGATATGTTTTCCACGATTGCGCAAGTCAAGTTATCGAGTCTCTATGATAAGGTGGGGCACCCGGTAGACGCTGCGATCACGCGGGTCATGCACAAGTCATATCACTCCGTGCATGGTGGGAGTCTGCTCTCTCCAGACACCGATTACCACCGGATCATGCGCGAGGTGGCCGACGGCCTTGGCGTTGCCCTCGTAGACACGGCGGACTTGGCGTATGATGACCCATCCGTCTATTTCGACTTCTGTCATTTTAACCGATATGGGCACCACCGGGTCGCGGAGTTGCTCGCACCGCCATTGAAGTCGCTGGCGCTGGAGTGACGGCAGCAATACCTGGGATTGCAGACTGCTTCGCAGCAAGTTCTCACCACACCTATTGCGGTGTTTCCCCGCGGAGTTACGCTGTTGGCCAGCACTGCAGGATTGAGATTCTCGCGGGCTGGAGATGGCAGCGGCCTTGTCTTCCGAACTGGTTCATGTTTCCCCTGATGACCGCCCGTGGTTTGAAAGACTCGGCTTTCGCTCCGTCAATCAAATCATGAAGATTCCGGCGGCCGGCGCCGTGGCGCTCAGCGGAACGTCGGACGTGGTGCGCGTCAGCACGGAATCGGCACCCGGCGCGCCGCCGCTGCTGTTCATCAAGCGCTATCGTTACGATCGACCCGCCCAGCGGCTGCGGCTGTTGTTTCGCGGGGGATGGGTGGGGCGTTCGCGGGCACGCTTCGAGTTCGAGTTTCTGGAGGAGATGCGGCGACGCGGGGCACCGGCTGTTCGCCCGGTGGCCTATGGGGAGAAGCGCCGCCGTGGACTGCTGCGCGCGGCGTTCCTCGCGACCGAGGGAGCCGTGGGCGCCGTGTCGCTCGACCGCTGGGTGGATGACGTACGGCGATCGGGGAGGATTCCCGCCGGGGTACGGCGGCGGCTGATCGACGATCTGGGGAGTTCCGTCCGCGCGTTGCACGCCGCGGGCGTGTTTCACGGGGCGCTGTTCTGGCGGAACATTCTCGTGCGGTGCGAGCCTTCCGGGCGTTTCGCGGTGGCGTTCATCGACCCCGACACCCGCGGACGATTCTTCGCGGGGCAGGTACCGGCGGCGCAGGCCGAGAGCGATCTTGCCGACGTGGCGGCGACGGCGCTGGCCGCGGGCGTGCGCGGTGGTATCACCCGGCTCGTGCGGGCTTATCTGAGTGCTAATAGGCTGACACCGTCTAATCGAAAGCGGGTGCGTCGCCTGGTCGGGCTGGCGCGCCGCCGCGCGAAGGCCGAGGCGCGGCGCTTTGCCGTCGCTGCCGGGCTCGAACGGCTTCGGCGGCACGTGTCCTCCGCTCGGTCACGGCCGCCGGTGCACAGCGCGGAAGAGTTCGCCTCGTTGCTCCACGCGCGGCTGTCGGCCGATGCCGCAGGCCGGGCAGACCTCGGCGATCGCTGTGTAGCCATTCGCTTGTCTGCGGCGCAGGGCGGCGATGGCACTGCCCGGATCCTCCTGGTCGACGGGCGCGGCGTGCGGATTGAGCCCCGGCTTCCACAGCGAACGGACCTGATTCTCCACACGGACGTGGGAACCTGGCTGGCCGTGGTCAACGGGCGGGCGGATGTGTACGACCTCCTGCGGCGTGGCGGACTGCAAGTGACCGGCGATAGGCGCCTGCTGCTGTGGCTGGCCGATCGAATTGGCTGACTGCCGACCGGAGGGCATCGCCCTTGTTGTGCCGGAGTCGTTACAAATCAGCCGAGCCACGGGACTTCCGGTCTTCGCTGTCGCTGAGGTACGATGCCCGGTTAGCCCGGGCCGTGCGAAGTCGGAAACCGAACCGCGTTGCGGCACCGCGTCGTCATGGGCCGGGCACGAACTTGCGGGAGAAACGACCTTGGACGGCAAGTGGACATTTCGGCAGTTCGGGCAGAAATACAAGGACGACAACTTCGCCCAGTTCTACGCGCAAAAGCACGATGCATCTCTTGGCAAGCGCATAGCGAATTACCTGGAACGGGCGATGATCCGCCGCAGCCTGCGGCAGTTGCGTCGGCGGCAGCCGTTCGAGACGGTGCTCGATTGCCCTTCGGGCACCGGGCGGTTCCTGCCTGTCTTGGCTGAGTTCGGCGTGTCGGTCACCGCGATGGATACCGCGGACGCAATGCTGCGCCAGGGGCGAGCCTATCACGACTTGTTTACGGGTGGGGTGCGCTGCGCGGCGGGATCGGCGTTTCAATTGCCGCTGCCGGATCGCAGCGTGGACGTGGTGCTTTGCGCGCGGCTGCTGCACCATTTCTCGGAGCCGGAGCAGCGCATTGCCGTACTCAAGGAGTTTGCCCGCGTGGCGCGAGTGGGCGTGGTGTTGTCGTTCTTCGACGCGCACTCGTTCCGTGCGTGGTGGCGGCGGCGGAAGATCCGGCGCAAGGGTCACCTGTCCGGCCGGCATCCGGAGAGTCGTCGACAGTGCGGCTGGGAAGGTCAGGCCGCCGGGCTGATCCTGGTAGGTTTCAGCGCGTTGGCTCGGTTCCATTCCGAGATCACCGCCGCGGTGTTCTTGATCGCCCCGGGCTGAGGTCAATCTCGCGGACGATGTCAGCCGCGGCATGGTGCCAGCGGTACTTGGGCCGCGGGGGCCCTTTCGCCGATTAGACAATAGATGTTTCGTCGTAACGTTCAGCGCCGACCCGTTGTCCGTCATATCCTCCGATTGGCCGGCGGCTTGTTGATGGGGTGGGTGGCGGTCGCCTGTTTGACGCCGAGCCGGCAAAGCGATGCGGTTTCTCAACTGGTGGATGTCGAACCCGATGCGGTCGAGAAAGCAACGCCGGCGCCGTTGTCCGCCCGTCCCGCCGCCGATGGGGCGCGCCGGTTGCCGGAGTTGCAGCCGCGGCTGGGCGAGCCGCTGGCCGGATTGACCCCGTTCCAGCTCGCGAGGTTTTACGACGGCAAGGCGGCGTTCGGGCGGGTGTTTCAACCCGAAGACGGCTTGGGGCCGATCCACAACATGCACAGTTGCATTGCGTGCCACAGCAACCCCATCGGCGGGTCGGGCACCAGCAGCATCACCATGTTCGGTCGAAACCGGGAGGAAGGGTTTGATCCCCTGTCGCACCTTGGCGGGCCGATTCTGCAATCGGAGTTCATTGACGAGGCGTGTGCCGAGGTGATTCCCGAGGAAGCCAACGTGGTGTCCCATCGCATTACTTCGTCGGTGCTCGGCGGCGGGCTGATCGAGGCGGTGGCCGACGCCGCGCTGGTGGAACTTGCGGCGCAGCGCCGGGGCACGGTTCGCGGAAGGGTGCACCACGTTCGTGCGTTGGAAGATGCGTCCGATGCTCCCCCAAGGGTGGGGCGATTCGGGTTCAAGTCGCAGATGCCGACGGTTCTCTCGTTTTCTGCGTCGGCGGCGCTGAATGAGCAGGGGCTGACCAATCGGCTGATGCCCACCGAGGCGGCGCCCAACGGCGACGTGGCGCGGGTTGCGCTGTGCGACGACGTGCCCGATCCGGAGCTGGTGCCCGACGAGCAGGGCGTCGACTTTCTGGACCGGGTGACCGACTTTCAGCGCTTCCTGGCGGCACCGCCGCAAACGCCGCGGTCGGGGATGCGCGGCGAAGCGGTGTTTCAGTCAATTGGCTGCGCCGACTGCCACGTGCCGGCACTGGTCACGTCGGACGCGGCGGGTTTGGAGGAAGCGCTGCGCGGCCGGACGATCAAGCCGTATGCCGATTTTCTGCTGCACGACATGGGCGATTCGGCGGACGGCATCGGGCAGGGCGATGCCGCGGCGCACGAAATGCGGACCACGCCGCTATGGGGTTTTCGCATTCGGTTTCCGGTGTTCCACGACGGGCGGGTGTCGGCAGCGGCGACGGCCGATCGTGCTGCGCGGTGCATCGAGCTGCACGGGGGCACCGCGGCGCCGTCGGTGTCGGCCTATCGCGCGTTGGGCGCGGACGACCGGGCGGCGCTGTTTCGTTTTCTCGATTCGCTGGGTCGCGTGGAATTCGACCACGATGGCGACAACGACGTCGACCTGGCGGACGTTCGGTTCTTTCATGGGTGCCTTTCGCCGGTGGGAAGCTCGCGGCATACGCCGGATGACCGCTGCGCGATCGCGGACGTTGACGCCGATGGGGACGTGACGCTGGTCGATTATGCACTGCTGCAACGCGCGTTCACGGGGAACCTGCCGAACAGCACGCTGGTGGTTCCGTAAGCCGCCGCGGCATTTTTTTGCGATTGAAACGCCCATTTTGGAAAACGAACCCAACGGCGAACGGTCACGGTCAGCGCGGAATTCAGCATAATTTCCAGGTCCGACGCGGTTTCGCGATTGCACAACGATGGGTTCGTTTTGTCATGGTTCCGTGTAGTGCCATATACTTGGCACTCTATTGCGGGGCGGCGGCGGCAGGCTACCCCCGCCGGGAATCTGAAAAGAGATCATCCGGGGCGCGCGCTTGGCGCGCATGGTGAAGCGATCAGCGGTTCCCGGGCAGCTAGTGCATCTAACGACCAAGTGTATCGCTTCGACCCCCCTCGATCCCCCCATGGCAAGGGGGGAAGAACGCTACACGTGATCGTCAAGCCGTCTAAGGAGCCGGCTTGAGGAAGGCGAAGAGGGTGTGGCTGAGGAGCAAGGGGGTGAGGCCAGGTTGGCCGATGACCTCGGCGTCGAGAACTTTGCGCACGTCGGGATGGGCGTCGGGCAGGCCGTTGTGGTTGCCGAAGCCGTAGTCGTGGAACAACAGGCAGCCGCCGGGGGCGAGCAGGGGCAGGTAGTTGCGGTAATCGGCGCGCACCTGCTGCGCGGAGTGGTCGCCGTCGATGAAGATGAGCGAGGCGACTTCCTTTCCGATGAGCCGGGCGGCGTGGTCGGAGCCGCACACGAACTGGACGAGGCGGCGCTCTTCGCCGACGTGGCGCAGGGCGAGGCGCACGTGTTCGCTGTTGTGCGGCCGGTCGAGGTGGGGGTCCACTGAGATGAGCGGCGCGTCGCTGCGGACGCCGCGGAGGGCCATGGCGAGCATGGAGAGCGAGCGGCCGCGGCGCGAGCCGACTTCAATGACGCACGAACCCCGGGCGTGGGTCCATTGAGTGAGGGCGTGGAGAATGCAGCCTTCGAAGGGTTCTTCCCAGTGGATGAACTCGACGAGTTCTTCGACGTCGCGGCGGGAGAGGCCGTCCCAGGGAACATCGGCGGCGGCGAGCAGGCGGCGGGCGACGGCCTGGAAGTTGGACCAGCGGGCGGCGGCGTTGGGCCAGTCGTCGTCTGGTCCGGCTTCCACGGGAAGGAACAGCTCGCGGAGTTTGCGCTGCGGGTCGCGGGTGAAGGGGCGGTAGGTCTGGGCGGCGGTGGCGCCGTTGGCGAAGGTGAGCCGGCCCATGACGGCGTTGACCTCGGGGAAGCCGCGCTGCTGGTGAAAGAGGGCGGCGGGGCGGATGGTGCAGCGGCGGGGTAGCGGACGGTTGGGGCGAATGAGCACCTCGTCGGCGTCGTGCTGCATGGTGAACCAGGCGGCGGGCTGGCCGATCGGGGAAACGGTGACACCGTCGAGGGAGAGGGGGATGAGGACTTCGCCCGCGGTGACACCTGGTTGGCAAACGCTTTCGAGCACGGGCATCGGTCCGGTCTCCGTGGGTTTTAGGTTGTATGGCGGATCACGGACAGACCCGTGCCGCGGGATACTCTCCATCGGCAAAGGGAGGGTGTTTTCTGGAAGGGGGTCATGGGTTTGGTCGCTCGAAGTCCAATGACGTCAAAGTGTCGGCGATAGCAGCAGCCGTTTTTTTTCGATTTTCCGCGCATTCTTGTTGATTTCGGCGGAAATGTGACCCATAATAAACGGGTCCTTTAGCGACGTATGTGGGTCATCGGCCGGTGCATTTCGGGGCCGGTGGGCTGGTGACGGTTGGGCGCCGTCCGCGTCGCGCATGTGGGACCGCGGGGAGTCAACGGTCATGCGGCAGTCGGCGGGGAAACTCTGCGCGCAAATGCCGTGGCACACAGTTCGTTGGGGCATTTGCGCCGTCATTGTTGTTGGTCTGGCAGGCGCGGGTGCGGAAGGGGCGATCTGGTCCCCGGCGGAATTCACGTTTGATGGCAACGCGCTTCCTGGATGGTTCGGGCACATTCCGGCCGGTGTGGCGGACGATACTTCGGCAATCTTACAGGCGTCCTGCCCGTTGCTGTACACGTTCGATGGAAGCGGGGGATATGAGTATGTCGGCATCTCGGTTGGCGGCGTCGGTGACTTGAACGGCGACGGCTGTGACGATGTGTTCATTGGAACGGTCGGGTACGTGGTACCGAACACGCAGCACCGTGGTCGGTTGTGCGTCCACTCGGGCGCTACCGGCGAAGCGCTCCGCTGCTGGTTCGGGCAGGGCGGGGCGTACGCCTCCGCGGCGGCGGGGGCGGGGGACGTGGACGGGGATGGCGTGCCCGACGTCATCGTGGGCGCGGACGTCTACTCGGGGCCCGTGACGCGGTCCGGTCGGGTGTACGTCTATTCCGGGGCCACGGGCGAAACGATCTGGACGTGGGACGGGAGTTACCGCAACGGGAGGTTCGGCGAGAGCGTGGCGGGGCCGGGCGACCTGGACGGCGACGGAGTCCCCGATCTGCTGGTGGGCGAGCCGGGACTCAACTCGCACCTGCAGACGGTGCCGGGACAAGTCCACGCCTTCTCGGGGCGGACGGGGGAACTGCTGTGGACCCACGTGGGCGACTACGTGAACGACCGGTTTGGCGTTTCGGTGTCCGGTGCGGGCGATTTCAACGGCGATGGCATCCTCGACGTGGTGGCCGGGGCGCCGAACGGACTGGACTGGCGCGCGTACGTGAAGGTGTTGTCGGGAGTGACCGGCGAACTGCTGACGCACGTAGATTCCGAGGCGCTATGGGTCATTGACGTTTTTGGGCGCTCGGTGGCGGGCTTGGGTGACATCAACGGCGACGGGTACGACGACATGGTGGTGGGCGCTCATGAGGCCGGGGGGGAGTACCCCGGAAACGGATATGGCCAGGCGTATGTGTTCCGCGGGCCCGACGCCACTCGCCTTTACACCTTGGAAGCCGAACGGAGCTTTTTCGGATATTCGGTGGCGGGGCCGGGGGACGTGAACGGGGACGGCGTGCCGGACGTGCTCGTCGGCGGTTATGCCTATTCCGGCTATCCCGGATACATGTCGGGCAAGGCGTACGTGTTTTCGGGCGCCACGGGAGAAGTACTGTTCGCGCGGACCGGGAACGCGAGTCCCGGTTCGTTCGGCACCAGCGTGGCCGGGGCGGGGGACGTGGACGGGGATGGTCTGATGGACATTGTCGTCGGAGCGCCAACGTGGGCGAACGGCAGTGCTTCTCACGCCGGTCGTGCGCAGGTGTTCCGCCAACTGCTTCCCGGAAACCACGACTGCGATTCAGCAGTAACGTTGGGCGATTTCATGGCGTTTAGCGAATGCTGGTCAGGTCCAGGCATCGGACCGGCGAGCGAAACGTGTCGTGCGGTCGACGTGGACGGCAACTGGGTCGTGGACCTGAAGGACTTTGCGGCCTACGCGCGGGCGATGAGTATTCCGCCCGCGCCGTGAACAGACGGAGCGACGCCATTTGACGCCGTGAGCGGGGAAGTTCGGCGTGCCGCGTGCAGAACAGGTAAAGGCGCTGACCGACTCGGAACTTACCTTCGCCAGCGAGGCGGGCGCGAACAAGGCGGCGGAGATCGTCGAGCGACTCGGTGGTTGAGGTGTAGCAAAGTTGCCTTTCCTGATCGAGGCTGGGGCGGCAAAGGGAAGGGTTGGAATCACGGGGGCGGTTTTTCCTGAAGACCCATGATTCGATGGCGGGCTGCTTCGTGCGCGCTGCCCCGTAGGAATTCGACGTGGCCGTCGGACCAGAGGACGTTGCCGCCGTCGCGGTGGTTGGAAAGGGGCTCGGTGATGAGGGGCACGTTGCCAGGCGGCGGGGGGGACGCGATGGAGTTTGCGAAGATGTAATTGGGGGCGTCGGCGTGGGGACAGGTGAAGTCCTGGGGGGTCAGCGTGCCGGACAGGAGGAGGTCGGGAATCACCTCTTCGGTGGAGCGACCGGGGGTGGCATTGAGCTTGATCGCGGTGGCGATCGCTTTCATGCGGTTCTGGCAGATCATGCGTGTGCGGCGTTCGCCCAGCCAGGAGGATAGGGGGACGCCGAGGACAATCAGGAAGGGGAGCATCAACAAGACGAGGGCGAGGAGGGAAAAGACTCGGGGCGCGGGCGGCGCGGATTTGCCTGCGTCGAGGGGCTGGTCGGGGGTGACGTTGAGGGTGGACTTCATATCGTGTGCCTCTGGCCGTTGCGTGTTGGTTGTCTGCCGTTTCGCACGGGCTGGCCGTTTATGCAGCGCGAGAGTGGCCAGAGCCCGCGGTGGGTATTGTAAGAAGTCTTGCGTGACACGCATTGCGGAGAATGACCGGTTGGAAAACCGGTCCCACACCGGGTGGGCCGTGCATGGCAGGCAGGGACGCCCGCCCCACCGACGCAGGCAGGGACGCCTGCCCCACTGACGTTGGGGGATTCGAGCATGGGAGCGCGGGCGGTCAGGAGGCGACGCCGTCCTGCTGCTTGCGTGTCAGTTCGAGCACGTCCTTGCGGAGATCATCGTACTTGAGGCCGAGCGCCTGGAGGGCCTTGTAGGCCACGGAGCCCTTCTCGCGGGAGAGGGCCAGGAGGATGTGCTCGGTGCACACCTCGCGGGCGTTGAGTTCCTGGCATTGCCCGATGGCGGTGGCAATGACGTTCTTGAAATGGGGGGTGCCGGGCAGCCGGCCGAAGACCCAGGTTTCTTCCAATTGCTTTTTGACCAACTGGTCGACCTGATTGCGCAACGCGTCGGCGGTGATGCCGCGTTTGGCGAGGATCGCGGCGCCGATGCCGCGGCCTTCGCGCTGGATGGCGAGAAGCACGTGTTCGGTGCCGACGTACTCCTGTTCATATTCGCGGGCGATGACATTGGCCAGCTTGATCACCTCAGCGATCCGCCGACTGGATTTGGGAAGCATAGCGCTGGTCACCCCGAATTCCGACGCCGAGGGTGCCAATACCATGACACATGGTGCGGCACCCGCCGACCGGCATTGTCGTGCGCCGGCCCAGGCCGACAATGTACCGCGGGGACGGCAGTGCGACAAGACGGACGCGGCAAACCGGGTGTTACTGACGGGCGGTCATCGGGAGCGGACTGCGATTCATACGAGGACTTCCGCCAGGGCACGTTCGATGGCCCCTAAGTTCGCAGCGACCTTGCGCGGTGGGTTGGCGTGCGGGGAAGAGCCCTCTCTCGCGCCGCGTTCGAGATGGTAGGCGATGGTGGCCGGGGCGTCCTTGAGGGCGTGGCCGGTGAGAATGCAGGCGACACGATCGGACGGGCTGACGATCTGTTCGCGCAGCAGACGTTGCAGTCCGGCGACGGAGGCGGCGCTGGCGGGTTCGCAACCGAAGCCGAAGCGCCCGACCATAGCTTTGGCGTCGAGGATCGCCTGATCGGGCACATCGCGGACGACTCCGTTCATGGCTTCGAGGCTGCGCAGGGCTTTGGGGAGGTTGACGGGGCGACCAATCTCGATGGCGCTGGCGATGGTGTGGGCACGGCGGCCCTCGGCGTTCCAATGCGCAAAGTAGGTGTCGATCGACGGGTGATCGACGTGGCCGCCGCGGAAGCGGAGGCTGTGTTCGTTGACGAGTTCGCAAAGGGTGTTGGCGCCATGGGCGTTGATGATGGCCAGTCGGGGCATGCGCGGGATGAGGCCGAGTTCGAGCAATTCCATAAAGGCCTTGCCGAAAGCGCTGCTGTTGCCGAGGTTGCCGCCGGGGACGACGATCCAATCGGGGACGTTCCAGCGGAGGGCTTCGAGCACGCGGTACATGATGGTCTTTTGACCCTCAAGGCGGAATGGATTGACGGAGTTCATGACGTACAGGTCGAGCTGTGCGGCTGATTGCTGAATCAGTTTCATACAGGCGTCGAAATCGCCGTCGATTTCGAGCGTGACGGCGCCGTGGTCGAGGGCCTGAGCTAGCTTTCCGGGCGCGATCTTGCCGCCGCCCACGAATACCACGGCGTGCATGGGTCGACCCGAGCGGGTATGCGTGTGTGCGGCGTAGAGCGCGAGGGAGGCACTGGTGTTGCCCGTGGAGGCGCAGGCGACGGTCGAGCGGTCCAGGCGGCGCGCGACGGTGAACGCCACGGCCATTCCGTTGTCCTTGAAGCTGCCGCTGGGGTTGAACCCTTCGTATTGAAGGAACAGATTTCCGGCGCGCATGCCCACTGCGCGGGCAAGTTCATCGGCCTGCTGCAAGTGGGTTCGCCCTTCGCCCAAAGTGACCAGTTCTTCGTCGGGTGCCACCGGGAGCATGTCGCGGAAGCGCCAGACGCCGCTGGCGTTGAGACGCGATTCGGTGTCGTTGGCGGAGGCGGCATGGCGGGCGTCGAACTCGGTGAGTGACTTCGGCACGCTGAGGCGTGACCATTCGTAGCGAACGTCGAGCAGTGCGGCGCAATGCGGGCAGGCATAGTGCATGGCATCGATCTCGAAAGTCGCGCCGCACGTCGGTGCCATGCATTGCAGATAAACCGGGGTGTTCATACCCGGCATGGTGATCGTGGGAGTGGTCGGAAGCAAGGGCGGGGCGGGTTCGTTTGGGGCGGTTGGGTTCTTCACCGGCTGTTGTTGAGTTCCGGGCGGCGGGCTGTGCCCTCAACGGTTCCGGGGGGGCGGTGGGGTTCGCCGGTTCTCATATTCCGTGCAGGTGGGCGAGCGGAGGGCCGATATCTAACCAGGCCGACGGGCGCGGTCCGCGGCAGACCGCGTCGAGCCCATACCTGAGGAACCAGGGACTTGGCTACCCATCGCCCGATGATCAGCATTCTGATTGCGACGCACCAACGGCGCGAGGTGGTCGCGCACACGTTGAGTCAATTGGGGCGCTGCGGATTCAGTCGGGGGGATTACCAGGTCATTGTGGTCGACAATGCTTCGCGGGACGGGACATTGGAGTTGGTGCGTCGGGAGGCGGATGTGGTGGTGGGGCTGCGGCGCAACCGGGGAAGCTGTGCCAAGGCTTACGGTCTGGTTTATGCGACGGGCGAGTACGTGGTTTTTCTGGACGACGATTCGTTTCCGCGGCCGGGTAGTTTGTCGAGGATGATCGAACGGTTCAGGTCCCATCCGCGCCTGGGCGCGGCGGGCTTTGCGGTATACCTGCCCGACGGCAGGCAGGAGGCGAGCGCCCTACCGGGCGTTTTTGTGGGCGCGGGGGTGGGATTCCGCACGGCGGCGCTGCGCCAGGTGGGGGGCCTGGATCGTACTTTTTTCATGCAAGCGGAAGAGTTCGACGTTTGCTTTCGCCTGCACATGGCGGGTTGGGACGTCGACGTGTTTGAAGATTTGCAGGTGGATCACCTCAAGACGCCGCAGGCACGGCGCAGCGACCGCACCAGCTTTCTGGACGTTCGCAATAACCTGCGGGTGATCGACCGCTACCTGCCTGCGGCCTACCGAGAGGTCTATCGCCGCGACTGGCGCGCGCGATATGCCTGGCTGGCGCAGCGCGAAGGTCATCGTCGTGCCTTTCGGGCGGGATGCGCCGCCGGTCGCGTTATGGGAATGGTGGAGCGATGGTCGTTTCGCCGCTGGCGACTGAGCCCATCTACGTTGGCGTATTTTTTTCGTTGGGACGAGATTGCGAATCGAATGAGGGCGTTGAAGTCGGAGGGCATGCAGCGCATTGCCCTGCTCGATTTCGGCAAGAACGTCTATCCCTTTGTTCGGGGCGCGCGGCTGGCGGGTCTGGAGGTGACGGCGATCGGCGACAATCGCTTTGCCGCGCCGGGGCGTGACTATCGGGGCGTTCCGATTGTACCGCAAGCGCAGGCGGTATCGCTGCCGGTTGATGCCTTTGTGGTGGCGAACACCGCCTGGGCCCATGCTGAGGCGACGGCTGCCACGGCGCGTCATGCCACGCCGCGGCCGGTCTTCTGTTGGTACGGAGGGCACCGCGCGCCGGCGGCGGCAGAGTCATATACGCCAGTCGATTCTGCCGATGAACGATGGGGGGGCGGCCCGGCCGATCAGGTGGTGGTCGGCGCTACCTGATCGGAGGTTTAACCATGCGCAAAGTAGCTTTGATCACCGGAATTACGGGTCAGGACGGTTCGTATCTGGCCGAGCTGCTGCTGGGCAAGGGGTACGAAGTTCATGGACTGATGCGCCGGTCGAGCGTGTTTACCACGGAGCGAGTGGAGCATCTCTACCAGGATCGGCACGATTCGCAGGTTCGATTCCGGCTGCACTATGGCGACCTGCTTGACGCGATGGGGCTCCGCCGGGTGCTGAGCGAGGTTTCGCCTGATGAGGTGTACAATCTGGGGGCGCAGTCGCACGTTCGGACCAGCTTCGACCAGCCGATCTATACCGCCGAGGTGGTGGCGATCGGCACGCTGAATCTGCTGGAGGCGGTGCGCGACTACCGTGATTCCACGGGCCGCGATATTCGATTGTACCAGGCGTCGAGCAGTGAAATGTACGGCAAGGTGCGGGAATCGCCCCAGAACGAGGACACGCCCTTCTACCCGCGCAGTCCGTATGCGTGTGCCAAAGTCCATGCATTCTGGCAAACGGTGAACTACCGCGAGGCGCATGGGCTGTTTGCCTGCAACGGCATCCTGTTCAACCACGAGTCGCCGCGGCGCGGCGAGACGTTTGTGACCCGCAAGATTACGCGCGCCGCCACACGCATCAAACTGGGGCTGCAGGAGTCCCTTTACCTGGGCAACCTCGACGCGCGGCGCGACTGGGGATTCGCGGGCGACTACGTGGAAGCGATGTGGCTCATGTTACAGCAGGATCGTCCGGATGATTTTGTGATCGCCACCGGAGAGAGCCACAGCGTGCGACAGTTTCTCGAAGAGGCCTTCGGTTACCTTGGACTTGATTGGCGCGCGTTCGTGCGTTTCGACGCCCGGTATCTGCGGCCCACGGAGGTGGACCTGCTGCAAGGCGACAGCTCGAAAGCGCGGGTGCGACTTCGGTGGGCGCCGCGCGTTACGATGAAGGCGCTGTGTCGGATGATGATCGACGCGGATCTGCGGCTGGCTCAGCGCGAACGAACGCTGCGCGATGCCGGGCAACTGGACGTGCCCATCGCCAGATGCGGGTTGGTGCAGGAGACCGGCGCCGCGGAATGGGAAGCGGTGGGCGCTAGGGAGTAGAGGGTTTATCGGCGGGCGGTTTGTTGGCTTCGGCGCTGCGGGTTTCCACGCGGTTGAGCAGGTCCGTCCAGGAATCGCCAAGTGCTTCGGCGGGCATTTCCCTCAACGCCGCAAGCAGTGAGCGCGAACGTTCGGCGTTGTTCAGCATGTCCGGGGTTTCGAACCACTGGTAGATGACGTCGATGATCCAATATTTCTGCGCACCACCGGTCTGAAGGAGATGGTTGAGGGTGGCGATGATGTCGGGCTCGTGATTGGCGAGCAATGCCGCCTCCAGCCAGCGCAACCCGATCTCTTGCGCACCGACCGGGTCCTGCTTGACCCGCAACTCGTACCATCGCCTCAAATAGCCGGCGGCCTCCACGAATCGGTTCTGGATGATCATGACGGTGGCGAGACGGTCATAGACATTCGCGAGCGCCTCGACCTCTCCGTTGGCGGCAGCCAGGGAGGAGGCCAGCTCTTCGAGATAGCGTATTTCGAGATCCGGAAAATCACGCAACCGCTGCGCGATCTGGACTCGCTCGGCGGTGGGACGGCGCGCGAGATAATCGCGGATGCCGCGCCAGGCGGTTTCACGCACCAGTTCATTGGTCTCGATCGCGGGGTTCTGGCGGGCCAACAGGCTTTCCAGGTCGGCGACTTCTCTGCCCAGTATGGCCACGGCGTCGGTCGCGGCGAGCCGGACGAGCGGGTCGGCATCACTCATCAAGGCACGAATCCGTGGTAATTTGGAGCCGTCGTTGGTGGTCCGGAGCCCGCGAATCGCGGCGCGCAAGATCGTGGAGTGGGTCGAATCGACGGCGTCCAGAAAGGCGGGACCAAAGGACGCATCGCCCACTCCGGCCATAGCGGACAGAATGGCGGCGCGAAGCTCAGGATCTGCGGGATCCACGTTCTGATAGCGATTCTGGAGTGCGGCGACGGCCTGTTGGCGAAGTTGAGAATCCTGAAGGTTGGGGGCGACCAGTCCGAGCGCGTTGGCCGCCTCTTCGACGCACGCGGGGTCACTCTCGGGGGCGGCGATCTCCTGCACAAGAGCGGGAACCGAGTCCATGCTGTTGAGTCGCCCGAGCGCCTTGAATATGGCATGACGAACCGCCATGTCTTTCTCGTGCTCTAATTGTGCAAGTACCGCCTTGACCACCAGAGGGTCGTTCAGTGTTTGAACAATCAGCAGAACCTGGCGCCGAACCAACGGAGACGGATCGCGAAGCTGCTTGAGCAGGGCGCTCAGGACGTCCGGATTGGGTCGTCGACCTTCGTCGGCAATTCGCGCCTGAATGACGGCCAAGGCGCCGAGCTTGACTTCGGCGAGCGGATCTTCGAGCCAGGCGGCCAACCGTGCTTCCTGCTGATCGGCCGTCAACATGCGAAATACTTCGCGCTGGAATTCTCCCAGCCGGGAGGTGAGGGTTTCGGTTCTCTTCCGAGTTTCCTCGCGCAATGTGGTTGCTTCGTGGCGGGCATCGCGGAGGCGTTCGCGGTACATGGCCACACGGTCGGCAAGCCACTGTTCGTGCGTCATACGAGACTTGCCGGTCCACCATTGCTTCCACCGGGTAATATCTGCGCCCACCGCCTGACGCGAGGCGGGTTCCAGCGCCGTGATCACGCGATTGCGAACTTCCGGTAGACCACTATCCAGGAGTGGGATGAGCGCGGCGATGACTTCGCGGCGGTCCACTTGTGAAGCGAGTGCGTCGATGGCGGCGAGGCGCTTGGTCATCGGTTCGTCGGGGGCTGCCGCGACGGCGCCCAGTTGAGCCGGTACGTCGGTGCCGCCGTATTCCGCCAAGGCGCGGGCCGCGGCTGTGCGAAGCTCGTCTGTATTCACCCCCAGCAGGTTCATTAAAGGGGAAATATACTCGGGATCGGCGGACTCCGGTGCCTGACGCAAGCGGTTGGTGATCACTTCGACGATGGCACGCTGGGCCGCCGGGCTCTCACTTCGTTCGAGCATTTCGATGATCAGCGACTTGGCGGAAGGGGAATTGAACGTGAAGAGCAGTTCTGCCCAGCGCTGCCGTTCCGCGGGACGCGCCTGCGGATCAATCAGGCCGGCCCGGCAGTTTTCGAGTTGCAACTGTTCGGTCGGCGTGGGTTCGACGGCCTTGGATTCCGGCGAATTGTGATTCTGCTGGAAGCCCGAGGTTCGGGCCGGCCCACAACAGAACGCCATGGTCGCGATCAGGATGGATGTCCATGCGGCGGGCACGATGGTCTGGTTCCTTACTGTCGACCGGCCGCGGGCAGCATTCCGGCCGCCTGATCGACTGGCTCGCGTGAGGTGTCCTGGTACCGGTAACTCTTTCTACACTCGCCTGATACGAAAGACAACAAAACTCGGTTCAAAGTTGGCCGGCGCCGGTTCTCGAACCCTCCGAGCTTCTGACCATCGCGCCGACAGTAGTGCTATCGGCCATTTGGGGCGGACCCTCCCAGCGAGTCTGGTTTCTCCGGCGCTGCCGGATTGGGTATGGAAAGGGGGTGCGGACCGATCAGGACGTGAGTGGACCCCGTCCTCCGGGATTCTGTTCGTCGGCTTGGATTCGGGCTACAATAGGTATCGGCTGGCCGTTGGCCATGTCCGTCTTCAAATGGGGCTCATCGGGGGCCGGCGGCGAGCCGGCTTGATGGCGCAGAAACGAATGACCGGTTCATCTCCATCTCCTGCCGGCAAGACGCCCAACCGGTCCTTGCACGACCGCGTTTGTGATGTGCTCGACCAGGTCCGGCCATTTATTCGGGGAGACGGGGGCGATATTGAGTTGATCGACGTGGATGACACCGGCGTGGTGCGCGTACGGCTGCACGGGGCCTGCATCGGCTGCCCGTCCAGCGCGATTACGCTGGCGCTGGGGATCGAACGGAACCTGCGCGACCAGGTTCCCGAGGTCACGCGCGTGGTTTGCGCATAACTCCGTCTTCGGCGTGCAGCTTTCAGACCGGTTTTCCCCCCGTATATTACGCCTCTATGGGGTCCAGATTGACGCTTATTGTCGGCTGCACGGGATGCGGAAAGGGCGTCTTGGGGCGGGAACTGGCCGGCCGTATCGGCGCGGAAATCATCAGCCTGGACTCGATGAAGGTCTATCGGCGCATGGACATCGGGACGGCCAAGCCGTCGAGCGAGGTTCGCGCCGCGATTCCCCACCATTTAATCGACGTGGTGGAGCCGTGGCAGCCGTTTTCGGTCGCGCAGTTCGACACGCTGGCCCAGGCGGCGATTGCGGACATTCAGGGGCGTGGGCGGGCGGTTCTGGTTGTGGGGGGCACGCCCATGTACCTGAAGGCGTTGCTCGAAGGGCTGTTTGAAGGCCCGGGCGCCGACCCCGACCTGCGCAGCCGATTGCATGCGCAAGCCCAGGCGGGGGGACTGGGCGATCTGTATCGTCGGTTGGAACGCGTGGATCCTGCGTCCGCGGCGCGTATCCATCCCAACGATCTGAGACGAATCGTTCGTGCGCTCGAAGTGCATGAACTGACGGGTTCGACCATTACCGCTCTTCAGACGCAGTGGGACCGAGACCGTTTACGCTTTGACGCCCAACTCATCGGGCTCCGACGGGAGCGGACCGATCAGGCACATCGGATCAACGAAAGGGTGCGGCGAATGATCGAAGCGGGGTGGGTGGACGAGGTCCGGCGCCTGATGGCCGAGCCGAGGCCGATGAGTGCCACGGCACGGAAAGCGCTGGGCTATGGCGAGATTATCGAGCACCTGGAGGGGCGGACCTCGCTTGCGGATACGGTGGAATTGATCAAAATCCGTACACGCCGGTTCGCCAAGGCGCAGCGGACCTGGTTTCGCCGGTTTCGCGCCACGCAGTGGATCGACGTCGGGCCGGCGTCGACAATCCAGCAAGTTGGCGATGTGGCGCAGTCGATGTTGTCCCATGGAGGCGTGACGGACGCCCCAACCGAGTGACGGCCTTGCGGTGCCGTACAGTTCGACGATTGGCGCTCGACGCAAACCGGTGAGACGGCGGACATGGTCGGTATCACTGAACTCACCAACTGGGCGGTTGATCTGATCGACGTTCGCAAGACTTTTGCGCCGCACATTCAGGCGCTGCGCGGCGTGAACATTCAAGTGGGGCGGGGGGATATTTTCGGGCTGCTGGGTCCCAACGGAGCGGGCAAGACGACCCTGGTCAAGATCATGATGACGGTGGTGCGTCCGAGCGCGGCCATGGGCACCATACTGGGGCGCCCGATCGGGCATCGCGGGAAGCTGGCGCGCATCGGCTATCTGCCGGAAAACCACCGCTTCCCGGCCTACCTGACCGGGCGTCAACTCCTCGACCATTACGCCGCCTTAGCCAGGGTGCCGCGAGCCGTACGTAGAAAGAACGCGGAACGATGGCTGGAGTTCTTCAACCTGGGTCGGTGGGCTGATACACGAATTGAGAAGTACTCCAAGGGCATGTTGCAGCGGTTGGGACTGGCGCAAGCGCTGATGAATGATCCTGAGTTGCTTGTGCTGGACGAGCCGACCGACGGATTGGACCCGGTGGGGCGGCGCGAGGTACGTGAGCTGCTTCTTCATCTGAAGGGCGAGGGAACGACGATATTCCTCAATTCGCATCTGCTCAGCGAACTTGAGCTGGTGTGCGACCGTGTGTCCATTCTCGTGAATGGACTGGTGGCTCGACAAGGAACGTTGCGCGAGTTGACCGAGCACACGACCGAGTATCACCTGACGACCGGCGGTGACTTGCAACACTTATCTGTGGAGTTGGCGGCGTTGGGAGCCACGGTTCAGGGAAAGCTCATCATCTTGAAGGGCCGGGACTCGGGAAAACTGAATGAAGCGATCGACCTGCTGCGTGGTCGCGGTCTGACGATTGAGGCCGTCCTGCCGCATCGATTCAGCCTTGAGGATATATTGGTTGAAGCACTGGGCAAACAGGACAAGGCCGCGGGTTGATGGATGAACGGACGGCGGCTCGGGCTTCGATGAGACCTTGGGAGCGTGGCCGGAATGGCCGCGCCCGATCGTACGAGTCCGGGTCTTGTTTCGTCGGATTTGCCGGGCGGTTGCCGATGGGGACTGATACGCGATGCAATTCTGGGCCTTGATCGTTGACGGCTTCCGCGAATCCCGTGATCGCAAGGTCTTCTGGGTCATGCTGGCGGTTTCAGTGCTGGTATCGGCGGCGATGGCCTGTGTGGGGTTTGAGCCGGGTCGGCTGAGCTTTCTCTTCGGTGCCTGGGAATGGGAAATCGATCTGTTTACATCGGGCGAAGGGTTGAGACGCGACGTCATCACCAGCCTGCTGGTCGATGGCATTATGGACAACCTGCTGGGGTGGGTGGGGATTTTGCTGGCGATTGTGGCGACGGCAGGATTTTTCCCGGCGCTGATGGAGCGCGGTACGATAGACGTGCTGGTTTCCAAGCCGCTGGCGCGGTGGAAGCTGTTTTTAGGCCGGTATCTCGGAGCGCTGACGTTCCTCCTGTTTCATGCGATCGTGTTCGTGGGACTCACTTTTCTGGTTGCGGGATTGCGCTGGAAGACCTGGGTGCCCGGATACTGGTTGGCGGTTCCGTTGGTCCTCCTGTTGTTCAGCTACCTTTATTGCATTTCGGTGCTGGTGGCGGTCCATACCAGGTCGACGGTGGCGGCGATGCTGATCACGTTGGGGTGCTGGGGGGCGTTTACCGGAGTGCAGACTGTCCACGACTATTTTCTCATGTTTCCCGAATGGCAGGAGAACCGATCCATCTATCGGGGAATCACCATTGGGCGGTGGCTGGTGCCCAAGACGCAGGACGTGACCTATCTCGCCAAACGATGGACGGCGGCGGCGCCGGCTACGTCGTGGGTGCCCAGTCCCCCCGAAGAGGAAGCCAAGGACTTGTTGGCACGTGCGCGACGGATTGAAACTGAGCGTATGGCCCAGGATCCGCTGCCTTCGATCGCTTCGTCGTTGGGCTTTGAGGCGGTGATTGTGCTGCTGGCGCTGTGGAGATTCTCCCGCAAGGATTTCTGACCCGGTTGCGTCGAAGCGCGTTCCATCGATCCTGCAGGACGAAGCAGGGCAGCTATGGCCGAAGGAGAAGTTCATCGCGAACTCAAGCGGATTGCCTGTCGCTGGCTGTGGCGCGCGGGCTATGCTGCGGTGGCGGAAGAGGTCGAGGTTCCCGGGGTGGGAATCATCGACACGGTCGGAGCGGGTCGTTGGCGACGGCATAATCCGCGGGGCGTGCAGTTTGTGCGTGAGCCGCAGGTCGATCGCTTCCACGTCGTGTTTGTCGAGTGCAAGGCGATGCGGGCGGATTTTTTGCGGGACCAGGGCCATCAACACCAGTTCTCTTTTGCGTTGGAGGATCGGGCGCAGGGGCTTCGTTCAGGTCGTCGGCGGCGGGCACGGCACGCGAGTGCGGCGCTGGGCAAGTTCGATACTTGTTTGATCCGACCGCACGCCAATCTGCACTATCTTCTTACGCCGCCGAAGCTTATGCGCAGCGCCGAGGTGCCCCGGCGGTGGGGGTGGTTGGTGGCGGAGGATGGCCGCGTGCGCGTGGTGCGGCGTCCCACCTGGCACGAAGTGGCGGAAGTGTCAGCCATCGAAGGAGCCATCGCGCGATCGCTAACGGCACGGCGCATGCGATTGTGGAGTGAAACGGCGCGTACCCTTTCTCCGTCGATTGACGGCCTGCCGCCCGCTCTCGTTTGCGGCGCAGTTCATACGGCGTCGAACTCGTGAACCACGTCGATGTACTCTATGTAATCACGGACCTGCAGGTCGGTGGCGTGCCACTGCATCTGGTGCGGCTGGCCCGGGCGATGCAGGAGCGAGGTCTCGTTGTCGAGGTTGTTTCGCTGGCGAGATTGGGGCCGGTGGCGGCGCAGCTTGCCGATGCGCACATTGCGGTTTCCGAATGCGGCGGGCGCGGCGGCTGGGACTTTCGCGTGGTCGGGCGATTGGCACGGCTGTTTCGAGCGCGCGCGCCGGGGTTGATTCACTCGTTGCTTTTTCATGGAAACGTCGCAGCGCGCTGGGCCGCACGGCGGGCGGGGATAGAGCCTGAACGGCTGATTTGCGAGATCCAGACGGTTGAGTTGGAGCGGCGCTGGCACCTGACCGTCGACCGTTGGACCTTTCGGTGGTGCCGCTGCATTTTGGGGAATTCGCCCGCCGTGATCGATCATCTTAACCGGAAGGCGCGAATTCCGCGCGAGCGTCTGCGGTTGATTCGCGGGGGTATTGACCCGGCCCCTTACCGGTCGGCCACGGCGGCCAGACGCGAAACGCTCGGGGTACCGGCGGTTGTTCCATTGGTTCTGTGGGTGGGGCGGCTGGATCCGGTAAAGGGGTTGCCTCTCTTGATCGAGTCTTTCGCCATGGTGGCGGCCCAATCGCCGGCGCATCTTTTTCTTGTCGGTGACGGTCCGCAACGGCGCCGTCTGGAGGCCGAAGTGAAGGCCCGGGGGTTGGGAGCGCGCGTCCACTTCGCTGGGGTCCGCAGCGATGTTCCCGTGTTGCTCAGGTCCGCCGATTTGTTCGTTTTTCCCTCGAAGACCGAGGGGCTGCCCAACGCGCTGCTGGAAGCGATGGCCGCGGGTTGTCCGGTGGTCGCGACCGATGTGCCCGGGAGCCGCGATCTGGTCGCCCACGAACGTACCGGATTGCTGGTACCCTACGCCGATGCCTCGGCTCTGGCCGGGGCAATCCTGCGCCTGTTGACGAATCGCCATGAAGCGGATGAACTGGCTCGGGCGGCACAAGCGTGCGTGGAGAAAGAGTGGCACATCGGTCGCATGTTCGAGGAATATGCGGGGCTTTATCGAGAGTGCCTCGGCGAGTCGAAAGAGAAATCGTCTAAGATCGACGACGAGGTGTCAGAGTAGTAGTGGGGCAGTGCCGACGTTTTCTGGGTCGTCAGGGTTAGGCCGATCGTCGTGGGAGGGTGGTGATGTTGAGTACGGCGATAAACGAGCGTTGCTTGTGGCCTTTACCTATCTTGATTTCTTGTTCGCCAACAGGCGCACGTTTTGCGCGGCGGGTCATTGCCCGCGTAATGGTAGGGGCGAGTTGATGGTCCCCCATATCTTGCCTGCATTTTCGGGCTGGATCTTCTTGTTAAATCGGCGCGCAGGATTTGCCGATTTTTTTGTTGACTTAGTGGGACGAAGTGGTAGATTATTGCATGTCTTCCCCACGAAGTGGGCCAAAGTGAACGAACTTCATGCGGATTCTGATCGGGCAATATGAACGGACCATTGACGACAAGAACCGCCTGCAACTTCCCGCGCAAGTCCGGTCCGCCCTGGACTCGGACGCCGATGGTCGAGGCTTTTACGTCACGCTGGGCGAGTACAAGGGGACGCTCTCGCTCTTTCCGGAGCGGACCTTTGAGCAACTGGCGAGCCGGGTGGAAACCGAATTCATGCCCGGGGCCGATTCGCGAAAGTTCGAGTTGCAGTTCTATGGGCTTGCGTCGCACGTGGATGTCGACAAGCAGGGTCGCATTCTTATCCCGGAACGGCTGCGCAAAAAGGCGCGGCTGCAATCCGACGTGTATTTGATCGGTCAGAAGTATCGGCTTGATATATGGAATCGTGCGGACTTCGACCAATCGCTGGGGATCGATTGGGACGGCGATGATTGGCCGGAAGATTGGACTCGATACCTGCGAATGCGTCCTGGCGGATCGAACGGACGAGCGGACGGTGCGGCTTGAGGAGGATGGAGCCGATCATGCTGCGGCGAGTGGACCAGGGATGGTGCGTGTCGCGGCTTTGGAGCGTTTGGCCGATCTGGCGCGGTCGGCCAAACGCGTTCCTTTCGAGGTGATGTAGCGGGCGGTGACGCCGAGGCCGCCGGAGGCGGTCAGGGGGTCGCTGCGAACCCTGGGTTTCGGGGCTTTCGACCCGGCGTCGGGCGAAAGCCAGTGCGGTGAAACTACCGGCAGCGCTGCGGCGGCAGAAGCGAACGGAGTCGCCTCGCCGCGGCGCGTGACGGAGCGCGTACAGGGAGTTCAGCGTGGTGTGCGGTGCTCGGGAACGTCTGGTGCGGCGGGTCTTCGGAAAGCTGCATTCATGCGGGTCACGGTCCGAGCCGGTTCAGCTTACGCGGCACGAAATCGCCGAGCTGGAACTGCGGCTGCGGCGTTTGCGGGCCCTGGGCGAACCGTTCTTGCGGACTGCGTTGTCTTCCTTTGTCGACCGGGAACGGACGGCGCGCGTCTCCGCGCACGTCGGGGGTGAGTGTGTCGCCACGGAGGTGTGACATCCCCCTGGCCTGTTGGTACCTGAACGGGTGTATGCGGCGATGAGCGCCGGCGGGCATACGCCGGTGCTGCCGCGTGAGGTGGACGAGCTCCTTGCGGTACGCGAGGGCGAAACGGTCGTCGATCTGACGGTCGGACTGGGCGGTCATGCGTGGCGTTTGGCGCAGCGACTCGGCCCGGCCGGGATGTTGATCGGCCTTGACGTCGATCCCGTCAATCTGGCGGCGGCGCGGGACTACCTGGCAGGATGTAGCTGCCGAGTCGAATTGTTGCACGCGAATTTCGCGGAGGTGGGGGCGGTGCTGGCGTCGCTGGGACTGTCTGGGGCGGACGTGCTCCTGGCTGACCTGGGGGTGAGTTCCACGCAACTTGACGTCGGCGCCCGGGGTTTCTCCTTTCAACAGGACGGTCCGCTGGACATGCGAATGGATCCACGGTTGGGGTCGACCGCCGCCGACTTGATCAATCGACTCAAAGAAAAAGAGCTGAGCGATCTGCTTTATTACAACGCGCAGGAGACGGGAGCCCGGCGCATTTCCCGTCGGATATGCGAAGAACGGCGCGAAGGGCGCATTACCACCACGGCACGTCTGGCCTCGATTGTGGCCGATGCCCTGGGCGTGGATCCGCAATCGCGGCGGGAGAAGATTCATCCGGCCACCCGAACGTTTCTGGCGCTGCGCATGGCCGTCAACGACGAGATGGGGAGCCTGCGAAGGTTATTGAGCGCGGCGCCGGGCGTGCTCAAAGCGGGCGGACGGTTCGGCGTGATCGCTTTCCACAGCGTAGAGGACAAAGAGGTCAAACAGGACTTCCGGCAGCGAAAAACTGAAGGTGTTTATCGCATCCTGACGAAAAAACCCATTATCGCCGACGGCGCGGAGCGCGCCGTCAATCCACGATCGCGCAGCGCCAAGTTGCGGGTCGTGGAACGCCTGGCGGACCAGACCGACTGAACCCTGCGCACGCCGCGTGGAGAGTGCGGAGCGCGTTTCGACGGGAGACACCCCGATGGCCAAGGAAACCAAGGTCGGTTTGCTCGCGGGTCTGGCGTTCATCATCTGCTTTGCGGTCATACTCGCCAATCGTGGGCGACAGGAGGCGGTCACTCAGCGTTTGGCGTTTCCTGCGGACCAGGGTTCGGGCCACGGAGGGTTGCGGCGCGCCGCTCGTCCCGGTCCGGTGGCAGGGAACCCGAATACACCCGGGGCACCCACGCCGACCGGTTCCGGGTCTGGTCAGTTGCCGGTATCGCGACCGGAGCCGAGCGTCGGCACGCCGGCCCGTCCCGACGGCCAATTAAATCCGCAGCCGGCCGGTGGCACCGTGCCAGGGTCTCCCCTGGAGGACGACTCGCGGTTTGTCCGTTCGGCGTCACCCACGGGCGATCAAGCGATGGCGGAGCGCGTTCGACTGCTGGAGCAGCGGCTTGCCCAGATGGCCGGAGGCACACACGATGCACCGGCCACGACGGCCGCGGGAGTCACCCCCGGACAGGCCGATTCTCCTGCGTCGCTTACGGCGCAACCGGTTCGGGAGGGTACCCGACCCGCGTTCGATGCCGCGCGCGCGCCGCTAGGTTCACCGGGTTCCGTGGAGCGCACTGCCGTTCCATCAGTGCAGGGTCGGCGGCATGTCGTGGCGGCGGGCGATTCCCTGACGCGCATCGCCGAGCGGTACTATGGCGCAAAATCCGCGACGTACATTCGGGCGATTTACGATGCGAATCGGCGCGTACTCGCGGACCCTGATCGCTTGCCGATCGGAGTGGAACTGGTGGTGCCGGACCTGCGGGAATCGGGTGCTTCCCTGGCCGGAGGGGCGCGCTCACCGAATGTCAACCAGACGGCCAACACCCGCGAGACCGGTCGGACGCCGCTGGTCTCTGAATCGGCAGGGGCTTTCCGCTGGTACCAGGTCAAGAAGGACGACCGCTACGTCAGCATTGCGCGTGAGCAGTTGGGCAGCGAACGGCGTTGGAAGGAAATCTACGAACTGAACAAGGATAAGTTTCCGAACGCGAGCCTGATCCGTGAGGGCGTGCGGATCAAGTTGCCCGCGGCGGAGGTGGCCGACGCGCGCGGAGGCCGCCGTTGAGCGCCTGGCGCATCAGCGTGCTTGCGGCGCTGTTTGCGGTCATTGCCCTGGCGGTTGTGTTCCTGAGGGCGGAGCAGACGCGCGCGGCGGGGCGGACGTTGCGGCTGGAAGCGCAGTGGGTGCAGGCGCGCCGGGACTTATGGCTGAGCCGCAGTGGCGTGGCCCGATTGCGGTCACCGGAGCAGGTTCATGACCGCGCGGCCCGGTTCGGCAGCGAAGTGCTCCCCCCGGGAGCCATAGACCAGATGCAGCAAGGCCGCAGACTGGCCGTCGGTCGGGCCCGCGATTAGCCTGGCGCATGAGCGACCGGCGGCCGCGTGCAGGAAAGTCGCCGCATGTCTTGCGCAAACCATCCCCTGGAACCATGGCAGAAGCGCAGCGGCGCAGGACTGCTGATCCTGTTGGCTGCGGTCTTCGTGGGATTGGCGGGGCGGGTCGCGTACATCAATTCGTCGCTTCGCCCGGAGTTGATGCGCATCGCCGAGCGACAGCAGTCCGGTCTGGCGACGATTCCCGCGGTGCGCGGGATGGTGCTCGATCGCCGTGAGCGCGTGGTGGCTGCCAGCCATCCCATCCCCGACGTTTTTGTGGACCCGTCGCTGGTCAATGACCTGGATGCATTCGTGGACATTCTGGCGCCGCGGTTGAATCAGTCGCCGGGGGAACTGCGCGATAGGATTCGGCAGCGGAGTCATTCGCGCTACGTCGTGGTGGCCCAGCGAGTTGATGAGGTCACCGCGGAGGCGGTGAGGCAAATGGGACACGCCGCGGTCGGGTTGACGGATTCCGCCGTACGGACATATCCGCTGCGTGAATCGCTGGCCCAGGTAGTCGGTCTGGTGGGGCGTGACGGACACGGACAGGAAGGCATTGAGCTGGCGTTCGATGCGCACCTATCCGGGCGCGACGGGCGGCGATCCACCATTCACGATGCCCGGCGGCGGGCGCTGTGGCGGGCGGAAGGTGGGTTGGAACTCCCGCGCGACGGCGGGCACGTGGTGCTGACCATTGATGCGGAAATCCAACGGATCACTGAAGCGGCGCTGGGCGATACGTTGAG
Organism: uncultured Phycisphaeraceae bacterium; assembly: GCA_964569425.1. GTDB lineage: Bacteria > Planctomycetota > Phycisphaerae > UBA1845 > UBA1845 > JACQXM01. The sequence continues at coordinate 7,824 of CAZMVD010000001.1, read as the reverse complement.
GAACTATGACGCGGAAAGCGGTGTGGCGATTGTAATGGAGCCGGCCACGGGCGAGATTCTGGCGCTGGCCAACCTGCCTTCGTTCGACCCCAACCGGGGCGCGCCGGCGGACGCGAACCAGCGGCGGAATCGCGCGGTGACGGATCCGCTCGAGCCGGGAAGCACCATCAAGGCATTCATCGCCAGTGGCGCGCTGGCCGGCGGGCATGTTTCGCCTACGGAAAAGCTGGATTGCCGTCAGGGCACGTATCGGGTCGGGCGGCGCACCATTCGCGACACCCATCCGCACGGGATGATGACGCTGGCGGGGATTATCGCCAAGAGCAGCAATATCGGGATGACGCTGATCGGCGAGCGTATGGGCAAGGAGTCCCTGTGGGAAACGGTACGAGGGTTCGGGTTTGGCGAACGCACGGGTATTGAGTACCCGGGGGAGGCTCCGGGGATGGTGGTGGACCTGCGCAAGTGGTCCACCTACACATCGCAATCGGTGTCGTTCGGATACGAGATTAACATCACGCCGCTGCAACTGGTGACGGCGTTCAGCGCCCTGGTGAACGATGGGGTATTGATGCGGCCGCGGCTGGTGCGGCGATTGTTGACCGTGGATGGTCAGGTGGTGGAGTCGTTCGAACGTCCGGAGGCGGTACGGCGTGTGATTCCGTCGCACGTCGCGCGCTACGTAGCGGAGGAACTGCTTGTGGGGGTGGTGGAGGAAGGCTCGGGCACGGCGGCGCGGGTGGAGGGTTACCGCGTGCTGGGCAAGTCGGGCACGGCCAAACTGACCTATGCGGATCGCAAGGGCTATGAAGCCGGCGCGTACCTGTCGAATTTTCTGGGGGCGGCGCCGGCGGCGGATCCGCGGGTGGCGGTGCTGGTGATGGTGCGGCGTCCGCAGGCGTCCAAGGGCTATTATGGGGGCAAGGTGGCGGCGCCGGCGGTGGCCAGAATTCTGGAAGGCACGCTGGCCTATTTGCAGGTGCCGCGCGACGATGCCGTGGCGCTGGGCAGGTAAGGAAGGCGGGCGGCTTCGTCACGATTCGCAGTGATAGGCCGCCAGGCTTGCGGGTTGGCGCGGCGGGTCGGCGTTTGCCGGCGAAAGTCCCGGAGCATTGCCGACGGCTCTGGCTGACAGGTCGGCGTGATGCGGTACAATACCGCGGCGGTCAAGAACATGCTGAGCCACCCGACGATGCCTGACGCCCTGAATCTTTCCGAGTTGCTTTCCCGTGCCGGGGTTCCGAGCGGCGGGATGTCCCCCCGGGAAGATGTCAAGGTCTTGTCACTGTCGGATGACTCCCGTCAGGTCCGGCCGGGTGGATGCTTCGTCGCTGTACGCGGAACGCGCGCCGACGGCCACCGATACGTGGCTGCGGCGATTGCCGCCGGCGCAGCGGCGGTCGTGGCGGAAGAAACCGTATCGGTTCCGCCACACGTCGCCCTTGTTCGGGTGCGTGATTCGCGTGAGGCGCTGGCGCGACTGGCGGCGGCGTTCCATGGGCTGCGCGGCGCGACGGGGCCCGTGCTCAAGCTGGTGGGCGTTACGGGCACGAACGGGAAGACGACGGTGACCTGGATGTTGCGGTCGATCTTGCGCGCCGCGGCGCGGCACCCGGCACTGATCGGGACCGTGGAATACGATCTTGGTGGAGGTGCCCTGCGCGCGCCGCTGACGACTCCGGGGGCGATTGACCTTTGCCGAATGTTGTCCGAAGCGCGCGCCGGCGGTGCCGATTTCGCCCTGATGGAAGTTTCATCGCACGCGCTGGACCAGCGCCGGACCGATGGGCTTCGATTCGATGCGGCGGTGTTCACCAATCTGACGGGCGATCACCTGGATTATCACGGAGACATGGCTGCCTACGCGAAGGCCAAGCGGCGCCTGTTCGCTTCGCTCGATACCGGTGCCGTCGCCGTGTTGAATAGCGATGATCCGGAGTCGCTGAATATGGCTGAGTCGACGGTTGCGCCCGTGATATTCTACGGGATCGATGCGGCGCACGCGCAGGTGCAGGCGAAAAGGATCGAACTGGGAATTCGGGACACGCGATTCACGCTGGAGTCGCGGACGATGCAAGCGGAACTGTGCTGTCCGTTTGTGGGCCTCCACAATGTTCAGAACGCGCTGGCGGCTGCGGCTACGGCGGAGGGGCTGGGTATTGAGCCAGGTGCCATCGTGGACGGGTTGAGGGGGTTGGCAGGGGTCCCCGGTCGGCTGGAGCGCGTAGATGCGGACGGTTGTCCCTTTGCGGTTTTCGTGGATTACGCTCATACCGACGATGCCTTGCGCAATGTCCTGACCGCGCTGCGACCCGTGACGCGCGAACGGCTGATTTGCGTGTTCGGCTGCGGCGGGGATCGCGATCGTCCAAAGCGCCCGCGCATGGCGCGCGTGGTCGAGGAACTGGCGGATCTGGCCATCGTGACCAGTGACAATCCTCGAACCGAAGACCCGCGCGCGATCATCGACGAGATTCTTAAGGGGATTGCGCGGCCCAATGGCGCTGGAGTGTTGGTGGAGGCCGACCGGCGGGCGGCCATTGCCGTGGCCCTGGACGAGGCGCGACCGGGTGATACGGTCCTGATCGCGGGCAAAGGGCATGAGAACTATCAGCTCGTGGGAGGCAAGACGCTGGACTTTGATGACGTTCTGGTGGCTCGGGAGTACCTGAATGCCTCCGCGGTTTCCGCTGGGAAGTTACCATGATTCCGCTTGGCTGGGCACAACTGGTGAAGGGGCTGGAGCCGGATGACTCGGTCGGCGGCGAAGGGACCATTGTCCGGCGGGTGTGCAGCGACTCGCGCGACGTCATGCCCGACGATTTGTTCTTTGCGTTGCGCGGGCCGACGCACGACGGTCATGCGTTTATCAAACAGGCCGCGGCCGCCGGTGCGGCGGCGTGCGTGGTCGATCGCGTCGGGGCGGCGGCCTACGGACCATTGCCGCTGCCGTCCCTGACGGTCGACGACACCACGGCCGCCCTGGGCCGCCTGGCGACGTGGTATCGCCACCACGTCATGCCGGTGGGCACCTGCGTCGTGGCGGTTACCGGCAGCAACGGCAAGACCACGACGAAGCGGATGATCGACCACGTGCTCGGCGGGGCGTTACAGGGGCGGGGGTCCCCCAGGAGTTTCAATAATCACATCGGTGTACCGCTGACGTTGCTATCCGCGGAAGCCGACGATCGCTACCTGGTTGTTGAGATCGGAAGTAATCATCCCGGTGAGGTGGCGGCGCTGGCGCGCTGGACGGCGCCGCAGGTAGGCGTCATCACATCCATCGGGGAGGCGCATCTGGAGGGTCTTGGCGGGTTGAGCGGCGTGATGGCGGAGAAGCTGTCGCTGCTCGATCATGTTCACCCCTACGGGCTGGGCGTGGTCAACACTGATCGGGCCGGAACGATGGCCTACCTGGAGCGACGTCAGCGAGTTCGGCTGGTTACCTTTGGATTCGGCGCCAGCGCGCGGTTGCGCGTGGAGCGACCGGAGGCGACGATCACGGGGACGACATTTGAATTGGAGGGGCGGCATCGCGTGGAACTGTGCATGCCGGGCAAGCACCACGCGACGAATGCCGTGGCCGCTTTCGCCGTGGGGCGGTGGTTCGGGTTGCCGCCGGAGGTCATCATCGAGCGGTTGCGGACCTTCGAGCCGGCGGCGGGGCGCACCTGCCGGTTTCAATGGGACGATGTCACGGTGATCGACGATACCTACAACGCCAACCCTTCGAGCGTTTCCGCGGCCGTTGAGGCGCTTTCGCTGGCGCGCGGCGGTCGGCGGTGGTTCGTGCTGGGTGACATGCTGGAGTTGGGGCCCGGTTCCGAGGAGTGGCACAGTCGGGTGGTTCAACAGGTTCATCGGGCACCGGTGGATTGCCTGATTGCGGTGGGGGCGCTGACGGCCGGCGCGGCGCGCGACGTTTTCGCCGGAGAACCGGAGCGACTTGCCTGTTGCGCCGACGCCGAGGCCGCGGCTCAGGTACTCGTGTCGCGGATTCAGCCGGGCGACACGGTATGGCTCAAGGGGTCGCGTGCGATGCAGCTCGATCGGACCGTGGACTATCTGCGGCGCCATCAGCCGTGCCGGGCGGCCGTTGCCTGAGGGATGGACCTGATTCGGGGGGCCAAGACCGCCGGTGCTCTACCTTCTGCTGCAGGAAATCTTCGCCGGCCGGCACTACGCCTACGAGAATCCATTGTTTCGCGGGACGCTCGCGGCGCTGTTCTGCTTTCTGTTCATGCTGCTGTTGCTTCCCGCTGCGATTCGTCGGCTGACTCGGTGGAAGGTGGGGGACCAGCCCGAGTTCGACCACGCCTCGCTCAATGAACTCACCCGCGACAAGGCCAATGTGCCGACCATGGGCGGCGGGATGATTCTGCTGGCCATGGCGCTGGCGGTGTTGCTGCTGGCGGACATTTCCAGCTTCTATGTACAGATGGCGCTGGTGTGCCTGGTCTGGCTCGGGGCGCTGGGCGCCATCGACGACTGGCTGAAGCTCACGCGCAAGCGGCGGGGCTATTCGCGGGACGGGCTCCGAAGTTACGAGAAGCTCCTTTTCCAGATCGGCCTGGGCGTGGTCCTGGGCTATTACATCTTTCAGCACGGCCAAAGCAACCTTGCGGTTCTCAGTCCGCTGGTCGATTCGGGCGAGGTGCCGGCCTATCGGATACTCAACGTTCCCTTTTACAAGCCCGGCCTGCAATTGGGGGCGTTCAGCTTCATGGTCGTGACCGTGCTGGTGATGACCGGAACATCCAATGCCGTCAACCTGACCGACGGCATGGACGGACTGGCCTCGGGGTGTGTGGCGATGTGCGCTACGGCGTTTCTGATCCTGACCTACATTGTGGGGACCTCCGATCTTGCGCACAAGTTGCTGATGCCGCATGTTCCGCGCAGCGGAGAGCTGGTGGTGGTGTGCGGAGCGATTCTCGGTTCGACGCTTGGTTTTCTGTGGTACAACTGCCATCCCGCGAAAGTGTTCATGGGCGATACGGGCTCGCTTCCGCTGGGGGGGCTCATCGGGTTCGTGGCCGTGGTCACGCGGCAGGAGCTGATGTTGCTGATCGCCGGAGGGGTATTTGTGGTGGAGGCCCTGTCGGTGATCGCCCAGGTGGGCTACTTCAAGTGGACGGGCGGTCACCGGATATTTCGATGTGCGCCGCTGCATCACCATTTTCATCTGGGGGGGTGGACGGAGTCGCAAACGGTGGTGCGTTTCTGGTTGGTGGCGGCGATGTTTGCAGGGCTGGCCTTGGCGACCATCAAACTCCGATAGGTAATGAAGCGCCGCGATGCGGCAAATGGCGAATAGCGAATCGAGCATAGCGAACACAGGAACCCGCCTGGCGGGCGGGTGCCCCCGAGGCCCTCGTCCGAAGGGGATGAGGGAGCGTGACGTGGGCGGGACGGCAGCTGTCAGGGACCGTGAGCTTGTTTATGGCCCAGCTTGATCTCGATTTGCCGTCCCACCGCGATGCCGAATCACCCGCGGATGCCGCGACCCCCACCACCGCAGTGTACCCGGGGTCGCTGATTGCATTGGCCGTTGCACTGATGGCCATCGGGCTGGTCATGGTTTCTTCTGCGACCATGCCGCTTGATCGTTCCATGTTGGATGGTCCCCTCTGGCGGAACGCGTGGGGCCGCCAAGCTTGTTTTGTCCTGGGAGGGTTGGTCGTTTTGGGCATTACCGCTTTGGCCACCGGGCCATTGCTGGCTCGGGAGGTTTGGCGGAGGCGACTGCCGGTTGTTTTCTTCGCGGTCGTGGCGTTGTTGCTGGTCGCCGTGCTGTTGCCCGGTGTCGCCGATGAGCGTCGGGGGTCGCAGCGGTGGTTGCATGTCGACGTGGGCACGACGGTGCTGGGATTTCAGCCTTCGGAATTCGCCAAACTGGCGTTGGTCGGCCTGCTTGCCGCGGTTTTCTGCGAACGCAAACGGAACCCCGGTGGTTTTCGGCACGGGTTTCTGCCGGCCGCCGCGGCGTTGGCGGTCTGTGTCGCCCTGGTGGGAAAGGAAGACTTCGGTACCGCGCTGATCATCGCGGGCGTGGGGGCCATGATGATGCTGGTTGCCGGTTGCCGATGGCTGCACCTGCTGCTGATAGGGTCGGTGGGCGCATGCGGCATGAGTGTGCTGCTGCTGATGGCGCCTTATCGCCTGGCGCGCTTGACGGCGTTCATGGACATCTGGCAGGATCCGCGCGGACACGGTTACCAACCGGTGCAATCGCTGGTGACCATTGCCTCCGGCGGCTGGACGGGGACCGGGTTGGGAGCGGGTGTCCAGAAGCTTGGGTACCTTCCCGAAGCGCACACCGATTTTGTGTTTGCGGTGATATGCGAGGAGACAGGCCTTCTCGGGGCGTGCCTGGTGATCGCACTCTACCTGGCATTCATCGTGTTGGGATTGCGCGTCATGTTGTCGGCGCGCACGCCTTTTGAGCGGCTGCTGGCGTTCGGCTTGACTGCTACGCTCGGTTTGCAAGCGGCGCTGAACATCGCGGTGGTGACGGTCATGACGCCCACGACGGGCATCTCGCTTCCGCTGGTTTCCGCGGGAGGCAGTGGCTTGCTCATGTACTGCGTGGCCATAGGGCTTCTGGTAGCCATCGCCCGACGGGCGATGCCGCAACGCGCCGCGACCACGTCATCTGATTCTGCGGCCGATCCGGAGTTGCCCATCGTTTTTCGCGGAGCCGTGTTGGGCGAGGCGCGGGCGTGAGCGCGGATTCAAGCGGCGGCGATTCTCCCGTGATTGCGTTTGCGGGAGGCGGGACGGGTGGTCACCTCTATCCGGCGCTGGCGGTCGCACAGGTGCTGCGCAGCCGTCTCCCCGAACTTCACTGCTGGTTCTTTGGATCTCAGCGTGCGATTGACGCGCAAATCCTGGCGAATGCCCGACACGAGTTGATTCCGCAGACATTGCCCCCACTCCAACTCTTGCCCTGGCGCTGGCCGGCGATATGGAACGGAGTTCGCCGGGCTCGACAGGTGTGCCGCCGTCGCCTCCAGACCACCCGCCCGCTGGTCGTCGTGGGCACCGGAGGGATGGCCTCGGTTCCCGCGGTGCTGGAAGCGAGGCGGTGGGGGATTCCCATCGTACTTTTCAACCCCGACGCGCGGCCGGGAAAAGCCAATCGCTATCTTGCGAGGTACGCCGACGCGGTCATCGTCCAATGGCCCGACTCCTTCGCGCATTTCCCGCGGCCCTCGGTCGTTCACGCGCTCGGTTGTCCGGTTCGCGAGGCGTTTCGGGGAGCGGATCGTGCCGCTGGGATCGCGCGATTCGGTCTTGATCCTGATCGAGCGACTTTGCTGGTTACCGGGGCATCTCAAGGAGCCCGGACGCTGAACGACGTCACGCTGGCGCTGGAGGACTTGTGGCGCGCCCATCCCGAATGGCAGATTCTGCACCTCGCCGGCGCACAGGATGCGGAACGAATCCGCCAGGCTTGTGCATCGCTGTCGATCCGGGCCGTGGTGTTGGCATACACGGAACACATGGCCGAGGCGCTGGCGGCGGCCGATCTGGTTCTTTGCCGGGCCGGTGCGTCGACGCTGGCTGAGCTAACAGCGTTGGGAAGGGCGTCTGTGCTGATGCCGTACCCGTTCCACCGCGACCGGCATCAACATGCCAACGCAGAATGCCTGGTTCGGTCGGGAGCCGCGCAACTGGTGGAGGACCTGATTGATCCTTCGGTCAATGCCGCACAGTTGCGACCGGTGCTGGACGCGTTGATGTCTGACGGCGCTGTCCGCCAAGGGATGGCCGCGGCGGCGCAGCGGATCTGCCGGCCGCATGCGGCGGAAGACACCGCGG